>NZ_QUDJ01000003.1:0-231058 GCF_003477565.1 Alistipes sp. AF48-12 | reverse complement strand
GCGGGCACGCTCCGCCTGGAGAAAATCGATGATACGAAACGGAATCTCTGTCGGATCGGCGGCCCGCAACGGGATCGACGAAAGAATCGATAATAAAATTAAGAAAGATCGGAGAGTTGTTTTCATATTTCGCATAATTATTTTTATATTCATAGTGAAGTTAATTAATATTACCGAATATTGCAAAGCGCTTCTATTAAATTGCGTATTTCGACACGAGGTGCTGTATAAACAAAAAAAGCCTGCATGAATCGCACATGCAGGCCCTGTTCCCGAACAGATAAACTATCGGCGGACGTTATAAGCCGGGTTAAAGCAGTTGGAATTTGTAGAGTTTTGCGCCGTCGTCGGCGATGCTGACGCCGTAGACGACATTCTCGTCTTCTTGATAATAGATTTTGGTCAACGGTTTGTCCGATTCGTAGCAGGCGACCGGATTGCCGTTCCAGTCGAAGACCATCAGGTAGTCGCAGTCGTCGACGCCGGCCCGGTGTTTCTCAATGGATTTACCCGAATAGATGGTGCAGAAACGGTCGTTCCCCGCCGATACGTCGTAAAATCCGTTTTTGTTGGTGCGGCGTATGCTGACTATCTCGCCTTCGATCACGACGTCCGCATAATGGAAATCGAGGCTGCATACGTTGACGATCGAGTCGTTGCGGATCGCGCTGATGTCGATCAGCCCGCCGTTGTAGTTGACGTAGACGAGACGCCGGTGGTCGGGGCTGATGGCGAGCCGACCGCTGAGACAGATCCTGCTTTTGATGTGGTTGTCCAGTTTTCGGTACTCTTCCCGCACCGGGTATTCGCCGAAAAACCGGACGCTGCTGTCGGCCGTATTATAATACAGGTACATTCCGCCGTCGACACATCCCGTGAAGATAACGCACCGGTCACCCCCGACGGCTGACGAATAAGGGCCGTATTTTTTCGGTAAAAGGGAAAAACGAGATGCAGAGTCGCTGTTTGCCGGAATTTCGATCAGGAATCGCTTGTTGCTTTCGACGGCCGTAATTTTCCCGTCTCCGGATGGAGAGAAAGCCGACATTTGCAGGACTTCGCCCGGCCCGTTGCCTTTCCGCAGCAGCACTTTCCGAGTGTTGTCCCTCAGATCGACCGAAATAACGACGTCCTTCGACCCCTGACACTGTACGAAAACCACCGAATCCCGTACGGCGATGGCTTTCGGCAGGAAAGCCTCGCTGCTATCCAAATCGAGCACTTCGGTTCCTGTAATCGGCATGACGGAACCGAAATACTCGACGGGGCTTCCCGGAAGCCTTTTATCGTTTTGACAGGCGGAAAATAAGGATGCGCACAGACCGGCGCAGACGAGGGTACGCAGGGTGATCATTTGTTTCGCATGCCTTCAATGAGATCCCCGTCATGTCCTCCTGTCCCATATATTACGCAATAACCAGACACATTTTCACATTCTCCGGAACCACCGCTCTCCGAATCGGCCAAAGCCTCTATATTTTTATGGAGCAGATTAACTGTTTCCGTGCTCTCATCCGACGAAAAAACGAAATAGGATACGACGGATACTACTAAGAACAAACTAACGATAGCTAAATACCAAGTTTTTTTCATTTTTTATTAAAATTGCACTACAAAAGTGCCTAAGACTCTGATCTTTTTTTATTCCTTTTTTGTTCCTTTTTTATGCCGTTCGGAATTTATATTATTACATTTGTCCTCACAGATATTATCTAATAACTTAAATATATGAAAATAAGGTTAAGAATAAGTTTAGTCGTGGCTATTATTGCCGTTGTGGGATTACTGTACCTGCAATATGTTTGGATTCAAAAGTTGTATTTGTCTGAACAAAAGCGTATTCGGATTACAGCTATTTCTGAGTTGGATGTTGTGATGGCTGATGAACTTATAAATAGTAGTCTCGAATGGCAAAAACGGTATTTTGACAGAGGTGAAATTCCTCCGCGCTCTACAATTTCTTATGACATTGAGGGTTTGGAAGTCGTTGTAATTCGAGAAGGTTTTCCTAAGATTAAGAAAAAGTATGAGTCAAAAGAGGAATATCTGCGTTTTCAGAGGTGGAGTTTGGCTAGATATAATATCAGCGGAATAAATCTTTCCCGATTGGATTCTGTTTATGCAAAACATTTGGCAAAGTACGATATCAAACTGCCGTATGTTATCGAAAAGATAGACTGTGCGACGCAGAAGCCTATCGGGGCGACTGTCAGTCGGGAGGTCAGCAAGAATTACGGGCTCGTGACCGATTCGCTGCCGTTGGGGATCGACGGCAAGGCCGCGCTGGTCGTCCGTTTCGACAATTCGTATTCGGCGATGTTCCGCCATATGCAGCGTTTTCTGGTGTCGTCCATCGAGATCGTCGTAATTCTCATTCTGATCCTGTACTTCTTGATCTATACGATATTTTATCAGAAACGGGTGTCCGAACAACTCAAGAACATGTCGCACGAGATGAGGAATCCGATCGCGTTCTTACAGCGGGTGCTGGATTCGCTGCCCGATGCCCAGCGGCGGAGCAGGCTCGTGAAGGTCGGCGAATTCAAAATCACGCTGGCCAATCTAATGCTCGATAAGTTGTTGACGATCAAGAAAGCGAGAATCGACATACATCCCGAAGAGTTCAGCGTCCGGCAGTTGCTCGACAACGTGATGATGCAGTACGAACTGATGCTGGAACCGACCGGCAAAATCAAGTTGGAGTACGAGACGACGCAGGAGTTGATCACTGCCGACAAACTGTGTTTTCTGAACGCGATCGTCAATCTGGTGGACAATGCGATCAAGTATTCGTCGGGAGCTCCGACATATTCGTGCGGTGCTTCACGGCCGGCGATTACTTGTGCGTTTCGGTGACCGATCACGGCGTCGGCATTCCGAAGAAATACCTCAAACGGATCTTCCGGCGCGAGTTCCGCATCCCGAAAGGCAAGACGGTACGGTGCACCGGATTCGGTATCGGCCTGAGCTACATTAAGATGATTGCCAAAGCCCACAAAGGTAAGATCACGGTCAGCAGTATTTACAAAAAAGGTAGTACCTTTACGCTATCGATACCCAAAAATAGATAAGGATTATGGATTCTCAAATTGCCAGTTATTCGTTATTGTATGCGGAAGACGACCAATGGTTGGCGGAACCGATTATCGCCAGTTTGCAAAAGGACGGGTATGAAGTGATCTATGCTCACGACGGTTTCGATGCGCTGGCCAAATACAGACGGTTGCATCCCGACATCATTTTGCTCGACATACGAATGCCCGGACTGGACGGATACGAGGTCGCCAAGGAAATCCGGAAGGAAGACCCCGGAGTGCCGATTTTGTTCCTGACCGTTCTGTCCGATCCGAAAGATGCGATCAAGGGATTGAGCGTCGGCGCAGACGATTACATCCGCAAGAGCGTTGCGGTGGAGGAATTGAAAGCCCGTCTGATTTCGAAACTGCGGAACCAGCGTCCGAAGTTGAAACGGATTCTCGATATCACACCGCGCACGACGCTCAATACGATCAGTCACGAGATTACCATCGACGGCGCCGTTCACAAGCTGACGCAGAAAGAATACGAGTTGATTTACCACTTCTGCCATCACATGAACGTGATTCACGAAAGACCGGCGTTGGAAGATCTGCTGTGGCCGGGAAATACGAACGGAAACAATTACCTGAATAAATGCATTTCGAGCGTCCGCGGGATTCTGCGCCGCGACGATGCGATCCAGATAATTACTTACAACCGGGCCGGCGTGATGTTTTGCATCAAGGATTCCGAAGAGACGGAGGAAAAGCAGGAAGGTTGTCTACAGGAGTGATCGGCTTGCGGATATAAAAATAAACGATACGGACGACGCGCGCGTCGTCTCGTTATTTCGTAATCGTTCGGTTTAATATTCCTCTTCGTTGAAGAAAAAGTCGTCTTTGCTCGGGTAATCGGGCCAGATATCTTCGATGCTTTCGTAGATCTCGCCTTCGTCCTCGATCTCTTCGAGATTTTCGATGACTTCCAGCGGGGCACCCGAACGCGTAGCGTAATCGATCAATTCGTCTTTAGTGGCAGGCCACGGAGCATCTTCCAGTTTCGACGCCAATTCTAATGTCCAGTACATGATCGTATGAGTTTTTGGTTATATATTCGGATTTTAGTTTGCAAAATTAAAAAAAAAAAAATTCATTTATCGTACACCCAGAGTATTTCTTTTACGTTAAAATCTTCGGTGAGCCTGCGGCCGAGGACGTAAAAGTAGTCCGATAAACGATTGATATACTGTCTAATGTATTCGTTCACAGTGTATTGTTCAGACAGGGTCAGGACGATCCGTTCCGTTCGGCGGCAAATCGTGCGGCAAATGTGGCACAGCGATACGGCCGGGTGTCCGCCGGGCAGCGTGAATTTCGCGATCGCCGGCAGCGTAGACTGCATGGCGTCGATCCGGTTTTCGAGAAACAGCGCTTTTTCGGGGCCGAATTCCGGCAGGTATTTAGGCGCTTCGCCTTCGGTCGCCAGGTGAGAGGCAGCCCGCATCAGATGGTCGAGCACCGCCAGCAGGTCGTCCCGGTAAGGCGACAGGCGGGGCGTGTCGTCCAGATTGTCGCGCAGGTAGGCGGTAAAGGACATCAGTTCGTCCACGGTGCCGTATGCCTCGAGGCGGGGGTGGTTTTTGGGAACCCGCTGGCCTCCGACCAAGGAAGTGGTTCCTTTGTCTCCTTTTTTCGTGTACACTTTCATCGTTCGGAATGTTTAATAGGTTATATGCGGTAGTGTTGGGGCGGAAGTTTGGGGTTGAAAAAGTAAATCGTCATGACGCGCCGGTCTACGCTGACGCACGGGTAATGCTGCCAAATCTGTTGCGCGAAGCGCCAGTGGCGCGCGCTCCGGTGCGGAGACAGGATGATCATGCAACCTTTGTCTTCCGAGACCCGGTGCGCCGTCGCCGCGATGGTTTCCAACGTCACGTCCGGAAGCAGTATGCAAAGGTTGCGCCCGGATGCCGGTTTCGGAGGGCCTACGTTCGGGATCAGCGTAAAACTGTCCAGCCGGCAATGCGTGTAAAGGTTCTGGATTTTCACCGCGTGCCGGTGCCCTACCCGCTTGCTGCGCAGCGCGTCGTAAAGCGTAGTATCGCAACCGGTAATCCGGTCTTTCATAAATACGTTCCGGACAATGCCGTACATGAACGGCGAATGGATGCCGTGTCCTCGCCAATGGCGGACATGGATGTGCGCCCTGACCCGGAAGTAGCCTCTGAAAAGGCGTTGTTTTATCTTTTTAATACCGTTCATAGCCTTTATTTATTTCCGAGCATCTGTCCGGCCAGATGTCCGGTCGAATAGGCGATCTGCAGGTTGTATCCGCCCGTATCGGCGTCGATGTCGAGTAATTCGCCCGCGAAATAGAGCCCTTTTACCAGACGCGATTGCATCGTTTGCGGATCGACCTCTGCGGTCGAGACGCCGCCGGCGGTGACAATGGCCTCCTCGAACGGGCGATAGTCGCTGATCGGCAGCCGGAAAAGTTTCAGTTGCCCGACGATTTTATCGAGTTCCGGAGCTTTTACGGCATTTAGCGGCAGCCGTTCGGGTATTTGCAGACTGGCTGCGAACGGACGGATCAATTGTGCGGGAAGCAATTTGCGCAACAGACTGCTCAGCGGCGCCTGCGGGCCGAGTGTTTCGGCTTCCCGGGCGATCCGTTCTCTCAACTGGGTCGGGTTCAGCGCCGGTTTCAGATCGAGGTCGACGGCGACTCGCTGTCCGTCGATTAGCGCGTCCACGGCCTGACGGCTCATCCGCAGGGTCACAGGGCCGCTGACGAAAGGGGTGAATTCGAGTTCGCCGAATTCCTGTTGAACGTAGCGGTCGTCGATCGCCAGGCGGGCGGATATGTTTTTCAGGCGCAAACCTTTCAGACTCTCCGCAAACGGGAGCGACGTTTCGAGCGGAGTCAGCGACGGCCGGATTTCGACGATGGCGTGGCCGAGCCGGTGCGCCAGCAGGTAGCCGTCGCCCGTGGAGCCGGTAGCCGGATAAGAAGCACCTCCCGTGGCGAGCAATACGCAGGAGGCCGTCACCCGTTCCGAGTCGTTTCGGGCCGTGCTTAGCGTAACTCCCGAAACCCGGCCTCCCGCGGTGTGCACTTCGGTCACCCGGGTATGGCATACGATCTGCGCTCCCTGTTCCCTGCTCCACCGCACATGGGCGTCGGCAATGTCCCAGGCGCGTCCGCTGGCGGGGAAAACCCGTTCTCCGCGTTCGATGGTCAGCGGAACGCCGATCCGTTCGAAAAAAGAGACCGTTTCCCGGTTGCCGAACCGTGCCAGCGCAGGGGCGAAAAAGTCGGAAGAGCTGCGGACTTTTTGCAGGAATTCCTCCGGCCGCCGCATGTTGGTCAGGTTGCAGCGGCCTTTGCCGGTGATCCGGACTTTCCGCTGCGGCTTTTCCATCTTTTCGCAGACCAGGACGCTGAATCCGGCCTGTGCGGCTATCCCCGCAGCCATGATCCCGGCGGCCCCTCCGCCCGCTATGATAAGGTCGAAATTCCTCAATTCCGTAAAATTTTCCACAAAGATAAAAATTTCGGAGTGTTTCTTTCCGGTTCCCGAAAAAATCCGTAGATTTGCGATCCCCAATAGCTCTAAGGAAGATGTTAAGCAGAAGATTATTAAGGATTAAGATTGTCAAAGCTCTTTATTCGCATTTTAAGTCGGAGTCGGACTCCCTGATCGTTTCGGAAAAAAATCTGCTGTTCAGCATCGATAAGACCTACGAGCTTTACCATCAGTTGCTGTGGCTCGTCGTAGACGTGGCGAATTACGCCGAAAACCGGATCGAACTCGGGCGCCGCAAAAAACTGCCTACCCCCGAAGAATTGAATCCGAATACCCGATTCGTCGATAACCGCGTGATCGCGGCGATCCGGGACAGCGAAGAGCTGACCGATTACCTGCAACGTAAAAAGCTGGGATGGGTGCAGTATCCCGAACTGATCAAGAAGCTCTATATACTGTTGATCGACAGCGATTTCTACCGACAGTACATGAACGGTTCGACGGGGTCTTTCAAAGGAGACGCCGCTCTGGTCGAAAAGTTTTATACCCGGATCGTTTGCGAGTGCGAGGCGCTGGAAGAGGTGATCGAGGAGCAATCTATTTTCTGGACGGACGATGTCGATTTTGCGACGATCATGGTGCTGCGCACGTTGTCGGACATGCGGGAGGGCCGGCAGGAACTGCCGTTGCTACCCCAGTATAAGAGCGACGACGACAGGGAGTACGTCCGGGAGCTTTTCCGACATGCGCTGGTGCACTTCAGAGAATACGCCGAATACATCGGCCGTTATACCAGCAATTGGGAAGTGGAGCGGATCGCATTCATGGACAACGTGATCATGGTGGCCGCGATGTCCGAGCTGATCGCTTTCCCGTCGATTCCCGTAAAGGTTACCCTGGACGAATTCATCGAAATAGCCAAATATTACAGTACGCCGGGTAGCAGTACGTTCATCAACGGCGTGCTGGACAAGGTGGTCGAAGCGCTTACGGCCGAAAAGCGCATCCAAAAGACGGGACGCGGATTGCTGGACAAATAGCCGTGAATGGCACTCATATTGCTTCCGTTCTCATGCGGAAACCGATCGTCGTGGAAAAACAGTTTTTGATCATAGGTTTGTTATGCTTCGCTTGTTCCTGCGGAACGGGCGGCAAGAAGGTCGTCCCGGACAAAGCCGGTGCGACTGTGATCGCGTTGACCGATTCCGTAAGAACGGATACGGTCGATTTGGGGCGGATTCACGCCGGAGAAGTTATCCGCAGGGATTTGTCGCTGCGTAACGGGAGCGATCGTCCGATGATCATTCTGTCGGCGGCGACCAACTGCGGATGCACGACGGTTGATTTCGAACGGGAACCGGTGCAGCCCGGCGCGGAGGCGGGATTCGTTTTCGAATTCGACAGCAAAGGCTTCTCCGGATACCAGCTCAAACACATCACCCTGCGTACCACGCTGTCCAAACAGCCTTTTACGCTGGTCGTCATCGGGGAAGTCGAATGATTTTCCGGATAAATAAAGCTGAATTTGTTCCGGAATAAGGTTGCGAAATTCCGAGAATCCGTTAACTTTGCAGAAAACTTTTAATATTGATTATTATGAATTTGACAACAATTATGCTCCAGGCTCCGGCTGCCGGAGGATCGGGCGCGTCTCTGCTGATTATGATGGTGCTGATTTTTGCGGTGATGTATTTTTTCATGATACGTCCGCAGCAGAAACGGCAGAAAGAGCTGGTGAAATTCCGTAACGCACTCGAAAAAGGACAAAAAATCATCACCGCCGGCGGAATCTACGGTACGGTCAAGGAGGTGAAAGACGTATATGTGTTGGTCGAAGTCGACAACAACGTGACGATTCGCGTCGACAAAAATATGGTGATGCGCGATCCGGCCGATCTGGCTCAGCAGGGCAAATAAGCGGGTTTTCCGTATAAAATACAAAAAAGCAGGGGATTCCCTGCTTTTTTTGTAAAGAGCGATGACGGAACCGTAATTCTTGCGAAGGGGCGTTTCATGCGATCGCCTGCCGTTGTCCAGCCAATAAAAACAGGGAGGCAACCGTTCGTTGCCTCCCTGAAAAGCAGATTTCGAAATCCTATTCCATTTCGATCATCAGCGCGTGATTCGGAATATTGTCTCCTTCCTTCACGTCGATCTTTTTCACTTTGCCGGCGAAAGTGGCTTTGATGTTGTTGTTCATTTTCATTGCTTTGAAAACGATCAGCAGATCGCCGACTTTCACTGCCTGTCCCTCGGCTACGCATACCTTCACGACCGTTCCCGGGATGGAGGATTTGATGTGCTTCGGGTTCTCCGGCTCCCACGGCTTACGTGCCAGATGCTTTTTGGTAAGCGTCGTCTGGAACGTTCCGTGCATGGTTTCCAACGTATCGTAATGATTTTTTTCCATACTTACCGGGGTTTAGAACGGAGGATTGCCGTGCTTTTTGTTGGGCTGCGAACGGTTCTTATGAGCCGATACCTTCAACGCGTGTTCGATGAACATGCGGGTTTCGGCCGGGGCGATCACCGAGTCGATGTAGCCCTTTGCCGCCGCAACGTACGGATTGGCGAATTTCTCCTTATATTCCTGAATTTTCAGTTTACGCATTTCGGCCGGATTTTCGGCGCCGACGATGTCTTTCTTGAAGATGATGTTGGCGGCGCCTCGGGACCCATCACGGCGATTTCGGCCAGCGGCCATGCGAATACGAAGTCGGCGCGCAGGTGGCGCGACCCCATGGCGATATAACCGCCGCCGTAGGCTTTACGCAGCACGACGGTGATCGACGGAACGGTCGCCTCGCTGTACGCGTACAGCATCTTGGCGCCGTGGCGGATTACGCCGGCATGCTCCTGGTCCACACCCGGCAGGTAGCCCGGCAGGTCTTCGAGCGTTACGATCGGAATATTGAAGCAGTCGCAGAAACGGATAAAGCGGGCGGCCTTGTCCGAAGAGTCGCAGTCGAGCACGCCGGCCATCACCAGCGGCTGGTTTGCGATGAAACCGACCGTTTCGCCGGCGACGCGTCCGAAACCGACCACGATGTTGGCTGCGAATAGTTCCATCACTTCGAGGAATTCGCTCTCGTCGACCAACGCCTTGATTACGTCGCGCACGTCGTACGGTACGGTCGGGTCGTTCGGAACGATCGACGTGATGTCGTACTGCGGCAGCGGAGCCGCCGGAGCGATCTTTTCGGCTTTGGTCGTGTTGTTCATCGGGATCATCGAGATCAGCTTGCGGATCTGGACGAAGCACTCTTCCTCGCTCGTGGCGAAAAAATGAGCGTTGCCGGTCATTTCGCTGTGTACGCGCGCGCCGCCGAGTTCCTCCATCGAGATCTCTTCGCCGAGCACGGTTTTGATTACTTCGGGGCCGGTGATAAACATTTTCGAAATGTTTTCGACCACGAATACGAAGTCGGTCAGCGCGGGCGAATAAACGGCGCCGCCGGCGCAGGGACCCAGGATCACCGAAATCTGCGGGATCACGCCGCTGGACAGCGTATTGCGGAAGAAAATCTCCCCGTAGCCGGCCAGCGCGTTGACCCCTTCCTGAATACGCGCTCCGCCGGAGTCGTTGATTCCGATCAACGGAATGCGCATGTTCAGGGCATAGTCCATGATTTTGGTGATCTTACGTGCATGCATGAAGCCGAGCGAACCGCCGGCAACCGTAAAGTCTTGTGCGAATATGGCGATCGGTTGGCCGCAGATCATTCCGGTGCCGATAATCACGCCGTCACCTGGAAGCGATTTGTCCTGCATACCGAAATCCCGGCCGTCGTGTTCCACGAAAATGTCGTATTCATGGAACGATCCCTCGTCCAGCAATGCGATGATACGCTCACGCGCGGTGAGTTTTCCCATCGCCTTTTGCTTTTCTATGGCTTTGGCTCCGCCGCCATAAAAAATTTTCTCTTTCCGATGCTGGAGTTCGAGAACTTTTTCATCCTCTACTGACATAGAATAATTGATTAGGTTAATACTGTAAAGTCTCTTTCAAAATAAACCAATTCGTATGTTTGGGCGTGGCAAGTTTACGAATTTTTTTCCCAAATCGAAAACTTATCCCCGCTTTTCGCATTCGCTCAGATCATATCTTCCTGATATACAAACATTCCTTCGAATGCCGGTAGATCCGGCGTCCGCTCTTCGAAAATTCCGTAGACGGCAGATCCCGAACCGGACATGGAAGCATAAAGAGCCCCCGCCCGATAGAGTTCTTCTTTGATCGCCGCGATCGTCGGATGAATGCGGAAAACGGATGTCTCGAAGTCGTTGACGATGCGTCCTTTCCATTGCCGGAGCGGCAGCCCGAACAAATCGCCGAGCCGGCTTTCGGGCCGTGCGGGCGCGACGCCTGCGTAGGCTTCGGCCGTACTGACCGATTCGTCCGGTTTGACGATGACCAGCCTGTGTCCGATCGGCGAACCCGCTACGGGAGCGAGGATTTCTCCCCGGCCGGTAGCGAGCGTCGGCCGGCCGTCGATAAAGAACGGAACGTCGCTTCCCACCTGCGCCGCCAAACGGATCATCTGTTCGGCCGTCAGCGGAACGCCGAACAGTTCGGCCAGCCCTTTGATCGTAAGAGCGGCGTCGGCCGAACCTCCGCCGAGACCCGCTCCCATCGGGATCGTCTTGTGTAGGTGCATTCGCACGCCGCCGATCGGACAGGCTTCGCGGAATGCCCGGTAAGCCCGGACGCAGATATTGCGTTCGGGATCGACGCCCGTTTCCAGTCCCGACGAAGTGAACGAAATGTCGTCCGTCGCATCCGGCAGTATTTCGAGGGCGTCGCACAGTCCTCGCACCGGGTACATGACGGTTTCGATATCGTGATAGCCGTCGGTCCGTTTCGCAACGACGCGCAGGCCGATGTTGATCTTACAGTTCGGAAAAAGTAGCATATCCAGACATTTTGGGGTAAAAATAGGGAAAAGTATCCGGAAACGGGCATTTCGTCCGCCGTTTTTCCTACGGAATTTTGCTATCTTTGTAACACGATTGTCGTACTATGCAGTTTCGTACACCTATAAATATAACACCGTGCGGTTTCCGAATCGGGTATGCGCAGCGGGGATTGTTGCTCGGCTCCTGTTTTGCGGAAAATATCGGGATGCGGATGAAACGTTATAAGTTGCCCGTCGTCTTCAATCCGTTCGGAATCCTGTTCAATCCGGCTTCCGTGGCCCGGACGCTGACCCGTCTCGATTCGGGGAAGCTTTACGAAGCGAACGACCTGACCCGAAGCGGCGACCTGTGGGTCAGTTTCGATCATCACGGTTCGCTGGCTTCGGTCGACCGGGACGAAGCGTTGAAAACGATCAATCAGGCGGTACAGTCCGGCGCCCGGGCGCTGCGCGAGGCGGGATATCTGATCCTGACGTTGGGTACGGCATGGGTTTACCAACTCCGGGAGACCGGAGAAATCGTTTGCAACTGTCACAAACGACCGTCCGGCGAATTTTTACGGCGGCGATTGTCGGTCGACGAAGTGGTCGGGGGGTTCGTCCCGTTGCTGGAAGGGCCTTTGAAAGACAAGCCGGTAATCTGGACGGTCAGCCCGGTGCGTCATCTGGGAGACGGCCTGCCTGAGAACGCGCTGAGCAAATCGACGCTGATCGTGGCCATTCACCGGTTGATCGAACGTTATCCGCAGTGTTGTTATTTTCCGGCTTTCGAAATCATGACGGACGACCTGAGGGATTATCGTTTTTATGAAAAGGACATGGCCCACCCTTCGGAAGTAGCGGTCGATTATATCTGGGAACAGTTCTGCTGCGCGGCGCTCGATCCTTCCTGCACGGGGGTGTTCCGGAAGATCGATGCGCTGAATCGAGCGCTCGCACACCGTCCCTTGAACCCGGAAAACCCGGCCTATCGAGCCTTCCGGCATCAGAAAGCCGCGGAAGTCCGCGCATTGCAGCAGGCGTATCCGGATCTCGATTTTTCCCGCGAATTAAATTTTTTCGAGTCATGAAACGCAGCCTGACATGTCCGCAGTGCGGCGCCAGGGTGCGCATACCCTGGTTCTGGGCGATCGGGATCGAAGGAATTTTCCGTTGCCGGCAGTGCCGGTTGCCGTTCAAGACCGGTTACAAGACGGGCGCTATCCTGTCGGCGGTTTCGCTGAGCCTGAGCATGGCGCTCGTACAACTGATGGTATACGTATTCAGCATCTATTCAATGATTTTTTTCGCGCTGCTGCTGATTCCGTTGTGGATTTTTATCGCATTTCACCTGCGCCGCGCATATATGATCCGCAAAATAAAAAGAAGGATTAAATCGATTGAAAAACAGAGTGTTGATGCTTCCGAAGCGTCCGGCTTCGAATAAACGCCGCATTCGTGCGTAAGACAGCGTATCCGATTCGGAAACTTTTTATACTTTTGTGAGTCTAAACGATTTTCCGGAGATGAAATTAAACCGATTTTTTATTCCCGCCTGCCTGATCCTGTTGGTTCATACCGGTGCCGCCGCCCAGAGCGTCGGAAAACCCAAATTAGTGATCAATATCGTTATCAGCCAGATGCGGTACGAATACCTGGAACGTTTCCGCGATAATTTCTCGGAAAACGGCTTCCGCACCTACCTCGACAGCGGGGTCAACTTCACCAATGCCCGTTGCAATTACATGCAGACCAATACGGTCGCCGGACTCGCCACGCTTTCGACGGGCACCAATCCGGCCGGGCACGGAGTCGCGTCGGAAAGTTGGTACAACTATACGACCAACGACAGCATTAACCTGATTGCGGACGACAAAGTGAAGGGATTGGATTGCGAAGAGGGCGAAAACCGCTTTTCTCCGTTGAACCTGACTGCCGCCACGTTGGGAGACCGCCTGCATGAAAGCGATCCGAAATCGAAAGTCGTGGCCGTTGCCGAAGATCCTTATTCGGCCGTAATCAGCGGCGGTTCGACCGGGAGCGCTTTCTGGCTCGATCCGGGAAAGGGGCAATGGGTGTCGAGCAGCTATTATTTCGAGAACCTGCCTTTCTGGGTCAAGAAATACAACGAAAAACGTTTCGCGTCGAGCCTGCTCGACCGGGAGTGGGTGCCCGACAAATCGTTCGCCGCATATAAGAATACCGATACGACCGTGCTCAATTTCAGCGCCCGGCCGTCCGGTTTCAAGAATTTCTTCCGCAGCATCTTGAAGATATTTAAAAAAGAACCCGAAAAGTACGATCTGCCTCGCTGCTCTATACGCCGTTCGGCAACATGTTGGTGACCGATTTCGCGCGCGAAGCGATCATCCTGGAAGAACTGGGCAAGGACGACCATACCGATCTGCTGACCGTTTGCTACGATTCGCCCCGGTTGATATGCGAGTATTTCGGACCGCAGTCCATCGAAGTGGAGGATATGTATTACAAGCTCGACCGGGAAATCGGCGAACTGACGGGCTTCGTACAGGCGCAGTTCAAGCCGGGAGAGGTCGTGCTGGTGCTCACTTCCGACCATGGGAGCAGCAATACTTACCGGGAGCAGAGCCGGATCCCCGGGGGACAGTTCAACGTCGATCAGTTCAAGCTGATCATGAACGGTTTCCTCAGCGCTCAGTACGAACCGGGCAACTGGATTCTCGGATACAGCAGCAGGCAGTTGTACCTGAATCGAGAAATGATCTATAAGTACGGATTCAATCTGGCGGAAGTCCAGGCGCGCGCGGCAGCGTTCGCCCTGCAGTTCCGGGGCGTATCCGGCGCGCTGACCTCGACCGATCTGCAGAGCGGCGCGTTCGGGAGAGGATACGGCGAAAAAATTCAGAACAGTTTCTACCCGAAGCGGTCGGGCGACGTTGTGATCAACTTGATGCCGGGCTGGATCGAACAGCGCGAGCACGCCGTATCGTTGTCCGGATCGCTTTATGAATACGATACGCACATTCCGTTGCTGTTTCTGGGTAGCGGCGTTCCGGCGGCGGCTGTGGAACGGGATGTGGAGTTGTCCGACGTCGCGCCTACCCTGGCACGCATCATGCAAATTCCGCTTCCGGACGCCGTAACGGGAAAAGTGCTCGAAGAAGTTGTTAAATAGTTTGAAGAGATGACGATTAACGAAATGCAGGACGAGATCGTCGAAGAGTTTTCCGTATTCGACGAGTGGCTCGACAAATACGAGTACCTGATCGAACTGAGCCGGGAGCTGCCGGCGATCGACGAGAAGCACCGGGTCGAACAGTATCTGATAAAAGGATGTCAATCCAGGGTGTGGGTCGACGCCGAGTTGAAGGACGACGGACGGATCTATTTCACCGCCGACAGCGACGCGATTATTACCAAAGGGATCATCGCGCTGCTGATCCGGGTGATGAACGGCCGGACGCCGGATGAGATCATCGACGCGGATCTTTATTTCATCGACCGGATCGGGTTGCGCGAGAACCTGTCCCCTACCCGGGCGAACGGGTTGCTGGCGATGATAAAGCAGATGAAACTGTACGCGCTGGCGTACAAAAGCAAAATGTAAGTCAACCGTTATGACGACACCTCAGGATATCATGCGGATGGAACAGGATATCGTTCTGACGCTGAAAAATATTTACGATCCGGAAATCCCGGTCAACATTTACGACTTGGGGCTGGTTTACGAAATCGACGTCGAGCCGGACGGAACGGCTAATATCCGAATGACGCTGACGGCTCCGAACTGTCCGATGGCGGATCAGTTGCTCGAAGAGGTCAATGAAAATGTCGCCAAAGTGGAAGGAATCACTTCCGTCAACGTCATTCTGACGTTCGATCCGCCTTGGGATCGCAGCATGATGTCGGAAGAAACCCTGCTCGATCTGGGCTTAATGTAAACCGGCGTTATGGCATCGTCCGCAGGCAAAATCGAAGAACTGATCCGATTGGTCTGGTGCAGGCAGCTCTACACCGGCGTCGGGGGGCCTACGTTCGGCGTCATCGGGCACGGCAGGGCCAATCCCGACGAAGGGATGGAGTTGCTGGACGTTCGGTTCGAATTGGACGGAACGGTTTATCGTGGTCCCGCAGCGATCCATGAATACGCTTCGGACTGGTATAAGCATGCCCATCACGAAGACCCCGGTTACGATCACTGCGTGTTGAACCTGGTCGTTCACGACGACGCAGTTATCTGTCGCGCCGACGGTTCGGTGATTCCCAACGCGGCGATCGTTTTCCCGCGGGAACTGGCCGAACGCTACGAACGGTTGCTTGGCGAAAGCGGTTCATACAGGTGCGGCGCCTTGTTGGCCGGAATGCCGGAGGTAAAGCGGTACAACCTGCTTACGGAATTGACCTGCGAGCGTCTCGAGCGTAAATACGACGAGTTTCTGCAACGTTACCGGCAGGCGGATAACAACTGGAACGAAGCGTTTTACGTTTCGCTGTTCAGGGCGGTCGGGGCCGGGTCCAACCGCGAATCCTATGAGCGACTGGCGCGAACGGTATCTTTTACGCAAATCTGTCGGGTGCGGGAGTCCGTCGCGTCGGCCGAAGCCCTGTTGTTGGGTGCGGCCGGATTGCTGGAGGCGGAGCCTTCGGACGACTATTCCGATAAACTGCGATACGAATTCAAACATCTGAGCCGGCGTTTCGGGATCGTTCCGATGCACCGCAACGCATGGAACCTCCGCTCGGGACGTCCCGATCAGAAACCGGTGTTGCGTATTGCCGAACTGGCCGCGCTGCTGGTTTCCGGCGAGTTTTTTTTCTCCCGTTTGGTCAATTGCAAAACGCAGCGCGACATCCGGCAGGTCTTTTCGGCCTCCGCTTCGGAATACTGGACGACTCATTACTGTTTCGGGCAGCCTTCGGGACGCAGTGTGAAACGGTTCGGCGATATGATGCTGGATAACCTCGGTATCAATCTGGTCGTCCCGATGATTTTCGCATACGGCAAAATCACCGGAAACGAAGAGCTGAAAGAGAGGGCGATCGGGATTCTGGAGGAGATCCGCGCAGAAAACCATATCCGGATCGTCAGGGAGTGGAAAACGCACGGCGTCGCCGCCGACAACGCTTTTTTC
Source organism: Alistipes sp. AF48-12 (assembly GCF_003477565.1). NCBI lineage: Bacteria > Pseudomonadati > Bacteroidota > Bacteroidia > Bacteroidales > Rikenellaceae > Alistipes > Alistipes sp. AF48-12. The sequence continues at coordinate 214,508 of NZ_QUDJ01000003.1, read as the reverse complement.
TCGCAGGGGTTGCTCGAACTGACCCGGGAATATTGCGAGAAAAAACGTTGCGCGTACTGTAATATCGGGAGAATCGTGCTGTGTTCTCAATAAAAAACATTAAATTTACGCGTTATTTTTCAACGTCTTAATCAATAAGAAAGGAATATGAGTGTAGTAACCGGATTAATTAAATTGTTTTTCGGAACGAAGAGCGAGAAAGACCGCAAGGCGATTCAACCCTATGTAGACAAGATCAAAGCGATATATCCGTCCATCGAACAACTTACCGTCGATGAATTGCGAGCGAGAAGCGCCGGCCTGAAAGCCGCCATCGCCGAATATATCAGCGCAGAGGAACAGCAGATCGCCGAACTGAAAGTGCAGCTTGAGAACCTGGACACCTCTTTGGACGACAAGGAGCGCATCTCGAAACAGATCGATACGCTGACCGAAGAGATCGACCGCAAGATCGAGGAGAAACTCGACGAAATCATGCCGGAGGCTTTCTCCATTATGAAGGAGACCGCCCGCCGGTTCAAAGAGAACGAGGAGATCGTCGTGACGGCGACCGATTTCGACCGGGAGCTGGCCGCCGCCGGCAAGGATTTCATCCGGATCGACGGCGACAAGGCCGTTTACAGCAATTCGTGGGTAGCCGGAGGGAACAAGATCGTGTGGGATATGGTGCATTACGATTGCCAGCTTTTCGGCGGCGTCGTGCTGCATAAAGGAAATATCGCCGAAATGGCGACCGGCGAAGGTAAGACGCTGGTGGCGACGCTGCCCGTGTTCTTGAACGCGCTGGCCGGGAAGGGCGTGCACGTGGTGACCGTCAACGATTACCTGGCGCGCCGCGACTCCGAATGGATGGGGCCGCTGTATCAGTTCCACGGATTGTCGGTGGATTGCATCGACCGACATCAGCCCAATTCGAAAGCGCGCCGCAAGGCTTATATGTCCGATATTACGTTCGGGACGAACAACGAGTTCGGTTTCGACTACCTGCGCGACAACATGGCGTTCTCGCCGGACGACCTGGTGCAGCGCAAGCACCACTATGCGATCGTCGATGAGGTCGACTCGGTGTTGATCGACGATGCGCGGACGCCGCTGATCATTTCTGGGCCGGTTCCCAAAGGAGACGACCAGATGTTCGAGCAATACCGCGGGGCGGTCGAGAACCTGTTCAATCTGCAACGGAATCAGGTGACTCAGCTCGTCGCCGATGCGAAGAAGCTGATTGCGGAGGGTAAAACCGAAGAAGGGGGTATTCTGCTTTACCGGGCCCATAAAGCGCTGCCGAAGTACAAGCCGCTGATCAAATACCTCAGCGAACACGGTATCAAGGCGCTGATGCAGAAGACTGAAAATATTTACATGCAGGATAATAACCGGCGTATGCCGGAAATCGTCGACGACCTGTTTTTCGTGATCGACGAAAAACTCAATTCGGTCGAGCTGCAGGATAAGGGGCAGGAAGTGCTGTCGAAAAGCGTCAACGAGGAGAAATTTTTCGTGCTGCCCGATATGGGTTCCATCGTCGCCGACATCGAGAAAAGCGATATGAGCCCCGAAGAAAAGGCGGCGAAAAAGGACGAGGTGCTGAACGACTATGCGATCCGTTCGGAACGTCTTCATACGGTCAGTCAGTTGTTGAAGGCTTACAGCATGTTCGAAAAGGATGTCGAATACGTGGTGATCGACAACAAGGTGAAGATCGTCGACGAACAGACGGGGCGTATCATGGAAGGCCGCCGTTATTCGGACGGGCTGCACCAAGCTATCGAAGCGAAAGAGCGCGTGAAGGTCGAAGCTGCCACGCAGACGTTCGCGACCGTTACGTTGCAGAATTATTTCCGTATGTACCACAAGTTGGCCGGTATGACCGGTACGGCCGAAACCGAAGCCAGCGAACTCTGGAATATCTACAAGCTGGATGTCATCGTCATTCCGACCAACCGTCCGGTGATCCGCGACGACAAGGACGACGTAATCTATAAAACCAAGCGGGAGAAATATGCCGCCGTTATCGAAGAGATAGCCAAATTGGTCGAGGCCGGACGTCCGGTGCTGGTAGGCACTACTTCGGTCGAGATTTCCGAGTTGCTGAGCCGTATGCTGAAACTGCGCGGGATCAAGCACAATGTTCTAAATGCCAAGCAGCACCAGCTTGAGGCGCAGGTTGTGGCCGAAGCCGGACGCAAAGGACAGGTGACCATCGCCACCAACATGGCCGGTCGCGGTACCGACATCAAGCTGACCGACGAAGTGAAGGCCGCCGGCGGTCTGGCAATCATCGGTACCGAACGGCACGAGTCACGCCGGGTCGACCGTCAGTTGCGCGGACGTGCCGGACGTCAGGGAGACCCCGGTTCGTCGCTGTTCTTCGTATCGCTGGAAGATAACCTGATGCGGCTGTTCGGTTCGGAACGGATCGCCGGACTGATGGACAGAATGGGATTGAAGGAAGGCGAAGTGATCCAAGCCGGTATGATGTCGCGGGCGATCGAACGCGCGCAACGTAAGGTAGAGGAGAACAACTTCGGTATCCGTAAGCACCTGCTCGAATACGACGATGTGATGAACGCCCAGCGCGAAGTGATTTATACCCGCCGCCGCCATGCCGTTTACGGCGAGCGGATCGAGGTCGATCTGAACAACATCATGGTCGATTTCGCCGAAAGTTTCGTCGAGACGTACGGCGACGGCGAATACGAGGACTTCAAGTTCGAGATGATCCGCCAGGTGGCCGTGCAGCCTTCGTTCAACGAGAACGAGTTCGAAGAGGCCAAGAAAAAGCGCGAGGTGTTGGCCGGTATGGTCGTTAAGGATTTCCAGGACGCCTATGCCCGTCGCATGGCGAGCATTGCGGCGACTACCTATCCGGTTATCAAAAACGTGTACGAAAAGAACGCCGCTCAGTACGAGAATATCTACGTTCCGGTGTCCGATGGACGTCGTGTGTTCAATGTGCCGGTAGACCTTAAAAAAGCTTATGACAGCGAAGGCAAGGAGGTATTCAAGCATTTCAGCAAGGTGATCATGCTGGTCATCATCGACGAAGACTGGAAAGAGCACCTACGCGAAATGGACGATCTGCGCCAGAGCGTCCGGAATGCTTCGTACGAGCAGAAAGACCCGTTGTTGATCTACAAGTTCGAGTCTTACAACTTGTTCAGCAAGATGCTGGAAAAAGGGAATCGCGAAATTCTTTCGACGTTGTTCAAAGCTTTCGTTCCCGTCAAGGAAAATCCGGACGTGACCAAGCAGCAAATGCCGCAGCCCAAAACGGATCTGTCTCAGTTGCAGACCTCGCGGAACGAGGCGGCCGCAGCCGCCGGTTCCAGGGAGAAAAGCAAGCCTGCTCCCGTGCATGTCGAGAAGAAGGTGGGACGAAACGATCCGTGCCCCTGCGGCAGCGGGAAGAAATACAAACACTGCCACGGCAAGATGGAAGCCTAAGCGCGCTTCCTTATTACGAACAGAGACGATCCCCTTTGGGGTCGTCTCTGCTTTTATATGGCCGAATCGGGAAGTTTTCCCGCAAAACGGGCGGCACTTTACAAAAGGGGCCGCCCGTTTTCGAAGTATGTTTCGTTATTGCCTGTCCGATAAAAATCGTTTGAACGTATCGAAGTCGGACGGAAGTCTTACCGATAGTTTCTGCCCTTTCATGAATTCGGCCAGCCGCTGCGGAACGGCAACAGGCTGCCCGATGATCGGCTCTACCGTATCTTTGAATTTGGCCGGATGCGCCGTTTCGAGGAAGACGCCCGTTTCGCCCGCTTGCAGTCCCTCTTTCAATGCCTGATAACCGCAGGCTCCGTGCGGGTCGAGCAGGTATCCGGTTCGTTTCAGCGTGTCGGCCAGGATCGAACGGATCCGGTCGTCGCTGTACCGTGCGCCGCTGATGTCGGCCCGGATCGCGTCGATCGACTGGCCGTACAGATCCAGCACGCGCACGAAATTACTCGGATCGCCCACGTCCATCGCATTGGCCAGCGTAGCGACCGACGGCCGCGGCGTGTAAACGCCCGTAATCAGGTATTGCAGGAAAATGTCGTTGCTGTTGTTGGCCGCGATGAAACGTTTTACCGGCAATCCCATCCGTTTGGCGAACAGGCCGGCGTGATGTTGCCGAAATTACCGCTCGGAACGCTGACTACGATCTCCCCGTTCTCCCCTGCCCTGCGCATCTGCGCGTAAGCGTTGAAGTAGTAGAATGCCTGCGGCAGGAAGCGGGCTACGTTGATCGAATTGGCCGAAGTCAGCCGGAAACGTTCATTCAGTTCCCGATCGAGGAAAGCGCTTTTGACCAGCCGTTGGCAGTCGTCGAACGTGCCGTCGATCTCAAGGGCCGTAATGTTCCGGCCGAGCGTCGTAAACTGTTTTTCCTGGATCTCGCTGACCTTGCCTTTCGGGTAGAGCACCACGACGTCGATGCCCTCCACGCCGAGGAAACCGTTGGCCACGGCGCTGCCGGTATCGCCCGACGTGGCGACCAGCACGGTCACCCGACCGTTGTCGCGACCGATAAAGTGGGACAGCATTCGGGCCATGAAACGGGCTCCGACGTCTTTGAATGCCAGAGTCGGCCCGTGAAACAGTTCGAGCGAATAAATTCCCGGTTCGACCCGGACGACCGGCGTTTCGAAACTCAACGTATCGCAGACGATCTTTCGCAGCGTTTCATGCTCGATGTCGTCTCCGAAAAACGCCTCCGCTACACGGCAGGCGATCTCGTGGAACGACATGGATGCGATTCCGTCGTAAAACGAACGGGGCAGTTTTTCAATTCGTTCGGGCATGTAGAGTCCCTTGTCGGGAGCCAGGCCGCGGACGACCGCTTCGCCGAGCGCAACTTCCGGCGCCGTATGGTTCGTGCTGTAATATTTCATCGTTTTTTGCTTTTACCGACGGCCCGCTGGCCGCTTTTCGTACTATTTTCTTAAAATAAATCGTTCCATAAACTGATCGCCCGAAAGGTCGCCATAGCTGCCTTTCCGGGCTGCGAATTCGTCGAACGCCTGCACCTCGTCGCCCGGTTCGTTCGTCCGGTAGATCGTGAACGGGATCGGTTTCGACGTGTGGGTGCGGAGCGCGCACGGAGTCGGGTGATCCGGCAGGATGGCGATCGAAACCGGCTCGTTCCAGGTCGAAACGGCGTCGAGGATCGGTTTGACGATGCGCCGGTCGAGGTATTCGATCGTTTTCATCTTCAGCGCGACATCGCCCTCGTGCCCCGCTTCGTCGCTGGCTTCGATGTGCAAAAATACGAAATCGTGCGTGCGGAGCGCTTCGATGGCAGCCTGCGCTTTCCCCTCGTAATTCGTATTGTAAAGCCCCGTAGCGCCTTCGACATCGATCGATTCGAGGCCGGCATAGACGCCGATTCCTTTAATCAGTCTACCGCCGAAATCACTACGCCGCTGCCGATTCCGTAACGCTGCATCAGCGTCTGCATCTGCGGGCGATAGCCCGGCGACCATGGCCAGATGCTGTTCGCCGGATCTTTTCCGGCCGCTTTGCGGGCCAGGTTGACCGGATGGTTTTCCAGCAATGTCATCGAACGTTCGATCAGTTCGTTCAACTGCCGAGCGGTCGGCTCTCCGTCGGTGTCGGCGGCCCTGACCAAAACGTCTTTGTAAGGAGTGCCCGGCACGTCGTGCGGAGGCGTCGTAACGATGCGTTTGCTTCCTCCCTTGATTTTCAGCAGGTGCCGATATGAAACTCCCGGAAAGAAGTTGACGTCCTCGCCGCCGAGTTCTTTTTGCAGGAAGGCGATCAGTTCGGCGGCTTCCGCATTCGAGATGTGTCCGGCCGAATGGTTTTTGATTTTTCCGTCCTCGATCGTAATCAGGTTGCAGCGCATGGCCATTTCCCCGTCTTCGATCTTGACTCCCATACTGGCGGCTTCCAGCGAGCCGCGTCCCTCGAAAACTTTCGGAACGTCGTAGCCGAGTACTGACAAATTGGCGATTTCGCTGCCCGGAGCGAATCCGGCAGGAACCGTAGCGAGCATTCCGCTGCGACCGTGCGCCGCCACCCAATCGATGGCCGGTTTGGAAACCGCTTGCAGCGGAGTTTTGTTTTCCAGGGCTTCGATCGGCTCGTCGGCCATGCCGTCGCCCAAGACAATGATGTATTTCATATGTCGTATTTTAAAATTTCAAATCATTCGGGGCTAATGAACTCCGTCGAAACGGACATCAACCGGACGTCTTTCAGCGTTACGAATCCGAACCGGAACCCTTCCTGCGGCAGCGGTGCCGTGAAAGTCCCCTTTTCGCGGTTCAACGTCCCCCCGACCGTGTGCCATACCCGGTGCGCGTTGTCCGACAGCGTATCGTTCGTATAGTAAAACTCGGCCGAATAGGGAAATATGCCTGTGCGGAACGAAACCCGCAGACTGTCGTCCAGGCTTACGTCCGTTATCCGGATCGGCGGATATCCGTCGCCGACCGCGCTTTCGAAAAAACACCGGATTTCGGCCGGTTCCCACCCTTCGTAATGTCCGTGCCGCATACCGGGACGGATGCAAACTTCGCGGAAATGTTGCGGAATCAGGCGGCAGCTTTTCTGGTACTGGGGCACATCGAAAGCGGTATCGGTGTTTCCGTTGACCATCAGCATCGGGATGCCGACGTACGGGAGATACACGGACGGGTCCAGATCGCGTATCCACCGTGCTTTTCCGTCGGCCGACAGTTTGCTCATGCCGTAGTCGAAGAATTTCAGTTCGTCCATGTATCCGCATCCGTACACCGGCGCCGCGGCTTTGAAGCGGTTATCGAGCGCGGCGACGATACAGGTCAGGTAACCGCCCCAACTGATGCCCGTCAGGCACGTCTTGTCCGCGTCCACCTGTTTCATGGAAAGTAGCAGCGAGTGCGCCAGAATTGCGGACGAGACGGCGTGATAAGTCCACGAACGTTTCATGTCTCCGTTTTCTGCCTGCATGAATACGGCTTCGTCGTCGCCGAGATTCGGCCCTCCGTCGGGCAGCGGCCGGATCTCCGGCCCGTTGCCGCACAGATCGATCGCAATGGCGGCATACCCTTCGGCCGCCCATTTTTCGACCCATTGTCGGAAAGCCCATCCGGCGCCTCCGTGAAGCAGTACGACGCCCGCATACTTCTTTTTCCCGTGCGGGCGGTTCGCTAGTAAATCGGGGTCGGAGTAATAAGCGAAAACCCGGGTCGGTTTGCCCTGATAATCGACACTGCGCAACAGCAACGAACGCACCGCGTCGCCGGGCGCATCGTCCAGCCACTCGACTTGCGGAACCCGACTCAACAGGGCGAGGTCCCACAGCCGGTTAACCTCGCCCACCGGTTCGTTGTCGATAACAGGAACCGTTTTCCCCCCCGCAAGGCCCGTGCTCAAGCACCCCAGCAGCAATATGGTAAAAAACGCTTTCATGTCGGCTCGTCGTTTTCGTGATCGTTTTAATCCCGGCGTATCATTAACGCCGACGTATCGGCATCGATGCAATCGGGGGCGGGAGTTACATGGAAATTGGCGGCGATCCGGCACACCACATCCGTAGACGGCGCGCAGCGCATACCGCCGGCGGCCATTGCCTTCAGGTAGATACCCGCCGCCTTGTCGGCCATGTGGATCAGGCCGAACGCCGCGTCCAGGTTGCGTCCCCGGGCGAATACCCCGTGATGCTGCCACATGGCCATCGACCGTTTGCGGAAGGCTGCGGCCGTAGCGTCGGCGATTTCGTCGCCGCCGGCCATCATCCACGGGATGAATTCGATACCCTGCGGAAATCCGACGACGCACTCCACATGCGACTGCCAAAGCAGTTTGCTGAGCAGCGGGGTCGTCAGCTCATGCAGGTAAGTGAGCGCGATCAGGTTCGGCGTGTGAGTATGGATCACGACGTGATCCGCTCCCTCCGAGACCTCTTTGGCTACGCTGTGCGATTTCAAGTGGGCTGGCAGTTCGCTGGTGGGCCGTCCTTCCGGTTCGAATCCCCACAGTACCCGGTAGTTCTCCCCCTTGGAATCCATTTCGATCACGCCCAGGTTTTTTTCGGGAGCGATGCTGATATTCCTCAAAAAACGGGTAGTCCCCGAAAACATGAATTTTTCGCCGGCCAGGTTCGGCAGCGAAACGCGCGCCGGGGTCCAGTCCGATTTGACCGCGAGTGGTAGGCCCGCCATCTTGTCGGGTTCCAGACGCTGACTGATATTGCCGCCGTTGGCTTCGCACCAGCCCAGAAACCACATGTCGGAACTGGTTTTTATCGCTTCCTTTATGAATATCGGATCATTCGTCGTCTTCATATCATTCTTCGTATTTCTATTTATTCAGTACTGCGGAAACCGGTTTGCCCGTTTCGTCGAACTTCGGTATTTTCCAGTATCCGTATCCGATGTGCCGGGGCGTATGCCCGATCGAATTTCCTTTGATGGCGTCGTAAACCAGCAGTAGGGTTTCGTCGTCGACCCTGAGCACCGAAGGGAAACCGATCGCTCCGGTCGCCCATCCGTCTTTGGTGCACTTTGCATCCACGACTACGGCACTGTTGCGGTCGTCCCAGTGATCGACGTCTTTCGTCCAGTACACGACGTTGCAATCGGTCGCGTTGTAGCTCTGGTTGAATTGGTTGGTGAACAGAAAATGGTAACCCGAAACGGGGTCGAAATAGTAATTCGCATTTTCGGGGGCCGTCTTGTTCTGACGGTCGTTGGGAATCCTTTCCCAGCTCGCCGGCACGCCGGCGAATCCGCCCGGGATCTCGATCAGGGGTCCCAGTATCGGCTTGTCGACCCGCCATCCTTGCGGATTCGGATCGCCGTCCCAATCCTGCACCGCTTCGAGGTCGTTCGAACGGACAATCGCGATATTCGCCCCGCAGGTCGCGAACATCATGTATTTCAGGTTGGCCGTATCTTTTTTGCCCTGCCATTTCGGGTTTACGATCACGGGGCCCGGAACGGTGATCCCCTGCGGGAAAGTGCCGTTAGTGCCTTTGTAGAAAAGTACCGATTTCTCTTTCCCCGGTTCCCTGTTGATTTGTTTCCATTCGCCTTCGATTCCTTTCGGGCCTTTGGTTTCGGCTTTCGCCAGACAACTCGAATAATAGACGGCCGGCGTCCCTACGTCGTCCCCGACCGGGGCGGCTCCGTCCGCCCCCAGGTAGTAGGCGTACCAATACTTCGTGTCCCGGTCGTAATAGAGCCATGCGCTCGATGCGCTCCAAAAGTCCTTGTAGCCCTTTTCGGCGCCTTGCGGATCGTCGTCGACGCCGCATTTGAGTTTCGGCCCCAGCCGTTCCCAGTTTTTCAGATCCTTGCTTTTGGCCAGGTGGGTACGCCACAGGTGATTCTCCGCATCCGTATCGCCCGGCTGATGTCCCTCGTGCGTAGCGGCCCCATCGTAAAACAGGTAATAGGTGTCCCCGACCTTGTAGATATTGGGTTCGCGCATACCCCGACCGTCCGATTCGTAATACCGCTCGCCGGGCTCGCTCGGCGAAATAAGGATTCCCCAGTCGTCGATAGGCATCCGGTAAGTGGCCACCGCGTGCTGCCCGAACGAAACGCCCGGCATCAGCGCCCATACGAATAAAAGAAAACGGAAATTACTCATCATCTGTTGCTCTGTTTACCGGATATTCGCAATGCTGATAATGTCCGCGAAGACGCCTGCGGCAGTCACTCCGGCTCCGGCTCCGTATCCTTTGATCTGCATCGGATACTCCTTATAGCGTTCGGTTGTCAGCAGGATTACGTTGTTGCTGCCGGCCAGGTGGTAGAACGGGCTTTCGCTGTCTACCTCGCGCAATCCCACTTCGGTCTTGCCGTTTTCCATCGTGGCGATGAAACGCCAGCGCTTACCGCTCGCTTCGAGCTTTTTGCGGCGCTGTTCGAATTCGGCGTCGATCTCGGGAATTTTACGCCAGAAATCCTCGACCGATCCTTCGAAATATTTTTCGGGGATGAACAGGTGCTTTTTCACGTCGGCTTGTTCGACTCGGTACCCGGCTTCGCGGGAGAGAATCACCAGTTTGCGGATTACGTCCATGCCGCTCAGGTCGATCCGCGGGTCGGGTTCGGCATAACCGGCTTCCTGTGCCATTTTGATCGCTTTGCTCATCGGCACGGTCGCGCTCATCTCGTTGAAAATATAATTTAGCGTTCCGGAAACCACCGCTTCGATTTTCAGGATGCGGTCGCCGCTGTTGATCAGATCGCTGATCGTATTGATGATCGGCAGGCCCGCTCCGACATTCGTTTCGAATAGGAACTTGACTCCCCGTTTACGGGCAATCGATTTGAGTTCGTGATAACGGTCGTATTCGGACGACGCCGCGGTCTTGTTGGCGGCCACGACCGAAACGTTGTGCTCCAGCAGATCCTTGTAGATATCCGCAACCTCGGCGCTGGCCGTGCAGTCCACGAAAACGGAGTTGAAAATATTCATCGACAGGATCGCATCCCGGAATGCCGCCGGCGTCGAGACGTTTTCCGAACGCCGGAGTTCGTCGCGATAGGTCTTCAGGTCGAGACCGTCGCGGTCGACGATATACCGTTTGGAGTTGGTCGCGCCGACCACCCGGATCTGCAAGGAATTTTCCTTCATCAGCTTGGCCTGCTGCAGGCGGATCTGTTCCAGCAAGTTGCTTCCGATCAGCCCCACTCCGGCGATAAAGATATTCAACACCTGGTAATCGGACAGGAAGAACGAATCGTGAAGCACGTTCAACGTCTTGCGCAGGCTGTCGAGCGACACCACGAACGAAATGTTGGTTTCCGAAGCCCCCTGCGCGCAGGCGATCACATTGATCCCGCTACGGCCGAGCGTGCCGAACAGTTTTCCGGCGATACCCGGCGTGTGTTTCATATTTTCGCCGACGATCGCGATCGTGGCGAGATTCGGTTCTTTTTTGATCTTATTGATTTCCCCCAGCGCGATTTCCTGCGCGAACTCTTCAGTCAGCACTTCCATCGCGAGATCCGCGTCGTCGTTGCGCACGCCGATCGAGGTCGTATTTTCGGACGCCGCCTGCGAGACGAGGAATACGCTGATTCCCGATTTGGCGAGCGTTTTGAAAATCCGGTAGTTGACGCCGATAACGCCGACCATGCCCAAGCCCTGGATCGTGATCAGGCAGGTGTCGTTGATCGACGAGATTCCTTTGATCGCCCGGCTGGCATCCCCCGACGACTCCCGGGAAATGGCCGTGCCTTTCGAATCCAGGTTGAACGTATTGCGGATCACGATCGGAATATTTTTGTGGTAAGCCGGGAAGATCGTCGGCGGATAGATCACCTTCGCTCCGAAATTGCATAGCTCCATCGCTTCGACGTAACTCAGGTGTTCGATCACGTACGCATCGTTGATAACCTTCGGGTCGGCGGTCATAAAGCCGTCCACGTCCGTCCATATCTCCAGCGCGGACGCTTTCAGCGTCGATGCGAGGATGGCTGCCGTATAGTCCGATCCGCCTCGGCCGAGATTCGTCGCGTCGCCGTTGGCCAGGTCGGTTGCGATGAAACCGGGGACGATCGCCACGTGAGGCATCTTTTCGAAACGGCGTTCGATCAATTTTTCGGTGGATGCGAAATCGACCACATGGCGGTTGAACAGCGGTTTGGTTTTGATGAATTCCCGCGCGTCGTACCGAACCGAACCGGCAACCGCGCCGCATACGATCTCCGACGAAAGCCGTTCTCCGTAGCTGAGGATCATGTCGGTCGTTTTCGGGGAGAGATCCCGGATCAGGTAAACCCCTTTGAAAATATTGCTCAGTTCGTCCAGCAGTTCATCCAGCCGGTTTTGAACTCCCGGCCGGTTTTCGGGCAGCACGATCTTTTCGACGAGTTCGTTGTGGCGGGCGATCATGGCCGTACACTGGGGCATATAAGCTTCGTCGCCGGCAGCAGCCAGACGAGCCGTAAGCAACAGTTGATCCGTTATGCCTCCCAAGGCCGATACCACTACGATCACATCCTCGGAACAGGATTCCACGATTTTCTTTACTTGCGATAGCCCTTTTTCGGAACCGACCGAAGTCCCGCCAAATTTCAATACTTTCATCGGTTTATTTTTCATAAATTACGTTTAGTCTTTCGGCACCAACCGGACGATCCGCCTTTTTGCCGTTCGGCGAGCTTCCGGCGCGGAAAATTTCTCCGCGCTTTTCAACCTGCAATAATAGGGAAAAAAACCGCAAAAACCTAATTTCGACACCGATCCGGGGGCATTTTATCGGTTTGTTTCGTGTGCCGAAGGCTCGTTTACTGGGGCTCCGGTTTGCAGCGACAGCTCCGCAACGAAACGGCGTTCCCCGGGAAAGCCTCGGGAGCCGTCGCTGCGAACCGGTATGCAAATTATAGCGAGCGGATGTTACCGGAATATTTAATTTGTGCGACATTTCCGAAAAGCAATGCATTTTCGGTTTTTTATTGTACTTTTGGAACCGCAAAACCAAAAACAAGTTTTATGAAGTTGAAAGATGTTCTGGCCATCTCGGGTCAGGGAGGATTGTTCAAGTTCGTGGCGCAGAGCCGCAACGGCATCATCGTCGAATCGCTGGCCGACGGAACGCGCACCTGCGCCCCGGCGACCGCAAGGGTCAGCTCGCTCGGAGAGATCGCTATTTTCACCGACGGGGAAGACATGCCGTTGGCCGAGGTTTTCCAAAAGATTTATGAGAAATGCGAAGGTAAGCAGACGATCGATCCCAAGTCTCCCGCCGAAGCGCTGAAAAAATATTTTGCCGAAGTGCTGCCCGAATACGATCGCAGCCGGGTTCATGTTTCCGACATGAAAAAAATGGCGACGTGGTATAACCTGCTGGTCGCTTCGGGAATGACCGAATTCAAAACCGGGAACGAAGAGTCTCAAGAAGAATCCGGCGAAAACGGCCAACAATCGTAACGCGGCACACCCGGATGTTATAAAACGAAAACGGATCTCGTCGAGATCCGTTTTCGTTTTTTGTCGAGTGTTCACTTCCCCGTTTCTCGGGCATATTTTTCGTTGTATTCCCGGATCAGGCCGAATAGGTACTGTCCCCGAGGCTCCGTCGCCGTGAAACTATGTTCGACATCTCCTCTCAACGCGAAATTCCACAGCAGGGTGAGTTGTACTCCCGCGTCCAGGAAAGCGTCGTAATACTTGCGGTAAGCCTCTTCGGACTGCAACACGCCTGCGAATTCGCCGACCACATATGCTTTGTTGAGCGTTCGTGCGGCATACATCGCTTCCCGGAGCTGCCGGTCGAGCGACACCTTTCCGCAGTCGGAAAATTTTCGGCCGGTTTCGTAAACGTGTTCGGTTACGGTATTGATCGGATACGGATTGAACAGGTTCGTAATCGCACGGTACTGTCCGGTATCGTCCGTATCCCAGGAGTTTTCGACGTACTGATGGTACTGGGAAGGCCTGAGGGTCGCGTTGCCCGACAGGATCATCCGCGAGTCGGGATCCTTCGCCCGGACGATATCGGCGAAAGTACGGAATGCGAAATGAATGTCGTCCCCTTTCGTCCAATTGGCGGGATCTTCCGTATCGAACCGCTCCTGCCAGTTCGGCAGGTCGGCCTGCAAATTCAGTTCGTTGCCGAATTCCCAACCGAAAATACTCTTGTATTCCCGCAGAGCCGTTACGACGTCCTCGGTGTACCGCATGAGGAAACCGACTGTCCGGCTACCTGCTTTTCCCCAGCAGCGGTAAGGTTCGCCGTAGTAGAGCGAAACGGCCGAGTAGTTCCAGAAAAAGCTCGGGATCAGGCCGATTTCGCACTGCTGGGCATAAGCGGCGACTTTGCGAAGCGCAGCCAGGTAGTCGTCCCGGTGATCCGTATAGGCGGGGAGTTCCTCGCTGTAAAAGACGCCGCAATTGAAACGGACGACGCCGACGCCCTGTTCTTTCAGTATATCCAGCGAAGCGTAGGCGTCGGTAAGGTCGATTCCGCCGTCTTTCAGGCAATACGAAAAAAGGCCGTAGCAGTTCACTCCGGTAGCATGGTATTCCCGGCCGGCCAGGCAAATGACCGCTTCCGAAACGGCATTTACGCCCGTTGCGGGCACATTTTTTACATAGAGTCCTTTGCGGACGCTTTCGTTGTTCCAGTAACGGGTTTGCAGGTCGGAAATACCGGCTCCGTTGTCGGACGGACGATTGCAGCCTGCGGTCGACAGTACGGACAGCAGCAGTAGGGCGGATCGAAAAAATCGTTTCATAAATTCGGGGTTGGATTGCACCGGCAAAAGTAATATCCCGGTCGGAAAATAAAAAATTTAACCCGTATTTTACCGGTAAAGGCCGGCGGTTCGCACCGTCGGCCTTTACGTTTTGTCCGGAATGATCCCGGTCGGTTACCGGATGTCGACGACCAGCGGAGCGGCGAGTCTGGCGGATTCGTTTTTCACCTCTTCGAACCACGCTTTCGCATCTTCCGTACCGGCTTTGCTCCAGCCTGCGCCGGTGTAATAGGTGAACGGTTCGTTCGCTTTTACGGACGTAAGCGCCAGCAAGTGACCGCAGTTCTCGACGCTCTGCGCGATGCCCTCGGGAAATACTACGCCGATGCCGGTATTTCCGTCGTTACCGGCCGCCGGTTCCCAATAGGCGATGCAATGTCCGTCCTGCATCCGTTCGCCTCCGTCCCGCAGTACGATGCCCGCTGCCGCTTCCATCGACCGGTCGTAGATCTCGGTCACCCGGTTGAAGCGGGTGTTGGCATCCAGCGAGATGATCCGCTTTTCGGTTACCGGCCGGTCGCCGACCCGGTACGGAGCGTAGGTCAGTTCGAACGTGATCCGGATCGGGCCGTTGTCCAGAATCCTGGATTCGACGAAATTGTTTCCGAGCCAGACCGTATCGTTCAGGTAAGGAGCCATCGCTCCGGCGCCGAGCGTCCGGCCTACTTTGTAGCAGTCGAGCCCTTCTCCGTGGTCGGTGTGGTAATCGCCGTTTTTATACCATTTATCCACGACCAGGTCGCGCGTGCGTTTTTGCCAGATGTCGATCCCGTTGCTGATCTCGCCGGTTGCCTGCAGGGCCGGACCGTACATACGGAAACCGATCAGGTTGTTTTCCCAGGCGAAATCGTCCATTCGTTCAGGCACCAGTCGCCCGAATACCTGCGGTGTCGGCGGAGCCGGACGACCTTTGCGGATCTGGTATTTTTCCGAAGCGTCGCCGATCAGAGATATCTGGAAAATCAGGCTCTGCGGCGTTTCTTCGCCGAGCGTCACGGCCTGGCACGGCAGCGTATCCCCGTCGGGCGTCAGTACCACGACTTCCTGCGGCGCGACGCCCGGCAGCGCGGATTCGACTTTTGCCAGGGAATTTCCACCGTTTCGTAAATTCGTTCCAGACCGGTCGGATTCGTTACCTCGACGACCAATTCCCGCGTGCACGACGCCCATGTCAGCGCGCACGATGCGACAGCCAATAAAATCAGTTTCATATGCGATATCATTTTAGTTTTCATTGGCGGCCCGCCCCAGCGAAGCCAGGATACCGCCGTCGACATACAGAATGTGTCCATTTACAAAATCCGACGCCCGCGATGCGAGGAACACGGCCGCTCCGGCCAGGTCCTCCGGATCGCCCCAGCGCGATGCCGGGGTGCGGCTGACGATGAATTCGTTGAACGGATTACCGTTCACGCGGATCGGCGCCGTCTGTTCGGTCGCGAAATAGCCGGGGCCGATGCCGTTGACCTGGATGTTGTGTTTCGCCCATTCGGTTGCCAGATTTTTCGTCAGCATTTTCAATCCTCCTTTGGCCGCGGCGTAAGCCGTTACGCTGCTGCGCCCGACCTCGCTCATCATCGAACACATGTTGACGATCTTGCCGTGTCCGCGGCGGATCATTCCGGCGGCGACCGCCCGCGACATCAGAAAAGGCGACGTCAGGTCGGTCGCAATTACCTCGTTCCACTCCGGCAACGTCATTTCCAGCGCCGGAATCCGCTTGATAATCCCCGCATTGTTGACCAGGATATCGATCGGGCCCGCTTCCCGTTCGATCCGGGCGACACCTTCGGCGACGGCCTGCTCGTCGGTCACGTCGAACAAATAGCCTTTTGCGTCGATTCCTTTGTTCTCATATGTTTTCAGCGCCTTGTCGAGCCGGTCGGCCGAATGTCCGTTGACCGCCAGCGTAGCCCCGGCTCCTGCCAGCGCCGTCGCCACTGCCATGCCAAGACCGTGTGTGGCTCCGGTTACCAGCGCCACACGTCCTTCCAGGGAGAAAAGTTTTCGTATATCCATCGCTTCGTTATTTTAGATCGGTTACGGCGCAGGTGTCCATATCCCCGTAATCGAGGTTTTCGCCGGCCATGCCCCAAATGAACGTATAGTTATGGGTCGCGCAGGCCGAATGGATCGACCAGGCCGGGGAGATCACCGCCTGGTGCTTCCGCATCCAGATGTGGCGGGTCTGTTGCGGCTGCCCCATAAAATGGCATACGGCCGCGTCCGCCGGAAGTTCGAAATAAAAATAGGCTTCCATGCGCCGGTTGTGCGTATGGGCCGGCATCGTGTTCCACACGCTGCCCGGTTCGAGTTCGGTCATTCCCATTTGCAACTGACAGGTCGGAAGCACCTGTTTGACAATCAGTTTATTGATCGTACGCGCGTTCGAATCTTCGAGCGAGCCCATTTTGGCGACGACCGCGTCGGACTTGGTTACTTTCCGATCGGGATAGTTCCGGTGGGCCGGTGCGGAATTGATGTAGAACAGGGCCGGTGCGGAAGCGTCCGCAGAACGAAACGTTACCGTCCGGTCGCCGCTGCGAGGTAGAGAGCCTCCTTGTAATTCAGTTCGAACGTGTTGTCGCCGGCTTGTACCGTGCCTTTTCCGCCGACGTTGATGATCCCGAGTTCACGGCGATGCAGGAAAAAGGGAGCTTTCAGCGGGTCGATCGGCGTCAGTTCGAGCGGTCGGCCGACTGGCATGATCCCTCCGACGATCAGTCGGTCGTAAGCCGAATAGACGAGCCGGATATCGTCCGGTTCGAACAGTTTTTCGATCAGGAATTCCCTGCGGAGCCTGTCGGTGTCGTACCCCTTCGCATCGTCCGGGTGTGCGGCATAGCGTTCTTCGTATTGCATATCGTTTTTCAAATAATAAATTTGTTATTCGGTTCTTTTCCGTTGCGAGGATTCGCGGACGATCAGTTTAGGGGGAATCACGATGTCCATGTAAGGCCCTCCGTCGAGTTTATCCAGCAGCATCTGCGCGGCGGCGCTTCCCATCCGGTAACCGAATTGTTCGACCGAAGTGAAACTGGGGGTGATCAGCTCGCAGAACGGTTCGTTGGCAAATCCGGCCAGCGCCATGTCGTCCGGGACGCGGAGTCCGTGTTCGCGCAGCGACCGGTAGGCCCCGAGAGCCGCATAATCGCCGGCGAAGAAGACGGCTTCGGGCAGCGTCTCCCCGGCGGCAAACAGTCGTTCCATCGCTTTATAGCCTCCTTCTTCGGTCGTCGCACCTTCGGCGATCCAGTCGGAGAGCGGTTCGATTCCG
Source organism: Alistipes sp. AF48-12 (assembly GCF_003477565.1). Classification (NCBI taxonomy): domain Bacteria; kingdom Pseudomonadati; phylum Bacteroidota; class Bacteroidia; order Bacteroidales; family Rikenellaceae; genus Alistipes; species Alistipes sp. AF48-12. The sequence goes on along the minus strand of NZ_QUDJ01000003.1, from coordinate 197,021 downwards.
TGACGGCGCAGCGCGTCCTCGTAACCCGTCCTCCGGTTTTTCCAAATGCTGACGCGTTGCGATCCGGCATAGTGATAAATCCGGCGGTATCCCTGTCCGATCAAGTGCTCGACCGTATCGAAGGCCCCTTTGTAATCGTCCAGCAAAACGGTGCCCGCGTCCAGCCCGGGAGCGTAACGGTCGAAAAGCACCAGCGGCATACCGTAACGGGATAATGCCCGGTAATGCGTATAATCCCCGGCGCCCGATGCCAACGAGGCGATCACGCCGTCCACCTTGCCGTGCAGAAAACTGTTCAGTATCCGCACTTCCCGTTCCGGATCGTTCCGGGACTGGTAGATCATCACGTCGTATCCCCGCTGCGAAGCGGCTTCCTCGATGCCGTCGATCGCCACGGAGAAAAAGTTTCGGCTGACCATCGGCACCACGACCCCGATCGTTCGGGTGCTGCCCCGCTGCAAGTTGACGGCGAATACATTGGGTTTGTAGCCCATTTCTTCGGCCGTTTTCCGGATCCGGTCGCGCATTTCGACGCTGATCGCGGGGTTATCCTGCAGCGCCCTCGATACCGTGGAAGTCGAAACCCCCAGCTTCCGCGCGATGTCGTAAATCGATATTTTTTTCGTCTTCATAAACGGTTTCTTCGCTTCTTTCGTGCAACCGATTGCAAATATAATCATTCCTTTTTACAGATCGTATCTTTCCCCGAATTTATTTGCGCTACACGCTTTGTTGTTACTATGCTTTCCCGATATTTCCTACCGGAACGGTTTGCTTTTCCGGAAAAAACGCTTTACATTTGTGCAAACGGTTGCATTGGCGGCCGAACAGTTGTAAAACCGAAAATCTGACCTGAAACTATGAAAAAGAACAAATGGGTGCCGCTGCTCGGCATCGCGGCTCTGCTGTCGGTGAATGGCGCATGCTGCAAAAGCAAATCGCCGCGAATCGATGTGAAAAAATATACGGAATCGGCGGCGCGGCAAACGGCCGGACTGTATGACAAACTGATGGCTACCGGCGAACGCAAATCCCCGCAAAATTTCCAGAACGGGGTGAACCGTTACTGCGCTTACGAAGGGTGGATCAGCGGTTTCTTCCCCGGTTCGCTGTGGTTTCTGTACGAGCTGACCGGTGATCCGCAGTGGAAAACGCGCGCGTCGGAACAGACCGAACGACTCGAACGGATCAAAAACCTGACTTCGGATCACGACATCGGATTCCGAATGGGATGCAGTTACGGCAACGGTTACCGAATCACCGGCGATCCGGCATACCGGGACGTGCTGATTCAGTCGGCGCGTTCGCTGGCGACGCGGTTTCAACCCGAGGCCGGCGTGATTATGTCGTGGAACCCGAACAAACGCTGGAAATGCCCGGTTATCATCGATAACATGATGAATCTCGAACTGCTGTTCAACGCTGCGATTTACAGCGGCGATTCGAGTTTCTATAAAATTGCGGTGTCGCATGCCGATAAAACGCTCGAAAACCACTACCGTGCCGACCACAGCTCTTTTCACGTCGTCGACTACGATCCGCAGACGGGAGCCGTGCGGATGAAAAATACGGCGCAGGGATACGCCGACGGTTCGGCCTGGGCGCGCGGACAGGCATGGGGACTGTACGGATTCGTGACCTGCTACCGGTTCACCGGAGACGAACGTTATTTACAGCAGGCAGAAGCGATTGCCGACTTTATTCTGAATCATCCGCGCCTGCCGGAAGACATGATCCCCTATTGGGATTTCGACGCTCCGAACATTCCGGACGAACCGCGCGACGCTTCGGCCGGAGCCATCGCCGCTTCGGCTCTGTACGAACTCGCTTTGTACAGCGACCCGAAGTATGCCGACGCGGCCGACCGGATGCTGGCTTCGCTCTCATCGGACAGTTATACGGCCCCTGTCGGGGAAAACGGAAATTTTATCCTGATGCATTCGGTGGGTAGCAAACCGGCAAATTCGGAGGTAGATGTTCCGATCGTTTATGCTGATTATTATTATCTTGAAGCGATTTACCGACACCGGCAGTTCAAGAAGTTGAAAAAGCATTTATGGGACGGGCGCCTACCTGCTTTGGGGAAATAATTGACATTTGTAAATGTTTAGGGACAGGTTTTCCGCCTACGGAAGATTCGGTTCCGGTACACAAACAACAGGAATTAATGAATAAAAAATCTCGATGGCTGGCGTGGTTCGTCGCGATCGCAGCGACCGCCGGCCTGTGATCGGATACCATGAAATACGACGGTAACAATCAACTTTTTATTGCCCGGTTCGAAGGCGGCGTTTGGAAACGGATGCGACTGATCCGCTGGAATTGCCGTTGGCACATTCAGGGCTGGGATTCCAGGCCGACCGAACTGGGCATCGGCACCCCGAAGGTTGCCGAAGACAGAAAAATCGCTTTCGGATACGATCATATCCGGGAAAGGAAAAGCCGGGTGCTGATCGACGGGAAAAGCCTGCAGCCGGTCGGAACCCGGGAGGTTTCGGATCGGGTTTCGGCGCAACTTCGTGCCGTCGCGTCTTCGTTCCCGGGTATGCGGGTACATACGCTTCTGCGCGACAATCACCTATTGCGCTGGGAGACGTCGCCGACAAACAACGACCGCAAGCCTGCGGCGATTCCGCTGCCTTCGGAGTTGGTGCTCTATAAAATTCGTTAAAATTCAAAATCGTCCAAAATGAATGCGAAAGGTATCGTACTTGTAGTCGTAATTTCTTTCTTTGCAACGTTATCCGGCGCCGATAATAAAGTTTCGATAGATATCGGGAAACTTCCTCCGCATCCGCGCATTCTGTTATGCAAAGGGGCCGAGAAAGCTTTGAAAAAACAAGCGAAACTGCCGGTATGGAACGGGTTGTACGAATCCATTTTGCAGGCATGCGATACGATGCTCGGGCTTCCCGTCAACGAACGGGTCGTCGTGGGACGGCGTTTGCTGGCAACCTCCCGTGAAAACCTGCGGCGCATCCTTTTCCTCGGATTTGCCTACCGGATGACCGGTGAAAAGAGGTATTCCGACCGGGCCGAGGCCGAAATGCTGAAAGCGGCTTCATTCTCGGACTGGAATCCGTCCCACTTTCTGGATGTGGCCGAAATGACCGCCGCCCTGGCGATCGGTTACGACTGGCTTTATCCGAAACTGTCCGAAACATCGCGGCGAACGATCCGTACCGCAATTCTCGAAAAGGGACTGAAACCTTCGTTCGGGAAAGAGCATGACGCGATCCTGAACGCGCCGACCAATTGGAATCAGGTGTGCCATTGCGGCATGGCTTACGGGGCGCTGGCGGTCGCCGAGACGGAACCCGACCTGGCCCGGCGGACGATCGAACGCGCTGTCGAAAAAGTACGTATCCCGATGCGCCATTACGCGCCGGACGGGGCTTATCCGGAAGGATACGCTTACTGGGAATACGGAACTTCTTTCAATGTATTGCTCATCAGCGCTATGGAGAATGCTTTCGGGACGGACTTCGGGTTGTGCGATGCTCCCGGTTTTCTGGAGTCCGGGAAATTCATGCTGCACATGGTCACTCCGCAGTTGCGTTCGTTCTGTTATTCCGATTGCAGCACCGACGCAGGATTGCTCCCGGCTCTGTTTTGGTTTTACCGAAAAACGGGAGACGCATCGATTCTTTGCAATCAGGGCCGGTTATTACAGGCGGACAGCCGCAAAAATCACCTGCAAGACCGGCTGCTCCCGTTGCTGTTCGTCTGGGGGCAGGGAGCGTCGCTCGACAAACCGACCGTGCCGGAAACCCTATATTGGAAAGGCGGCGGCGATAATCCCGTTTTCTTAATGCGTTCCGGCTGGAACGATCCGGACGCTCTGTATGTGGGGGTTAAAATGGGAACGCCGGGAGCCAGTCATGCCCACATGGATGTCGGCAGTTTTATTTTCGAGGCCGACGGGGTGCGCTGGGCGATCGATATGGGCGGAGAGGATTACGACCGGCTTGAAAAACGCGGGGTGGATCTGTGGAACGGAGCGCAAGGGTCGCAGCGATGGGAAGTTTTTAGATATAATAATAAAGCGCATAATACGCTTACGTTTAATGATAAACCGCAGTCGATTAAAGGAAAAGTGCAGATAAAGGATTGGCGCGATTCGACCCGGCTCCGTTACGTTGCGATGGATCTGACCCCGGTTTACGAAGGCCAGGTGCGGTATGCGGAGCGGGCCGTAGCGATGGTGGACGACTCTTATGCGGTTATCGAAGACCGAGTGGAGCCGGGACTCTATTATACCCAGATGCGCTGGACGCTCGTCACGGAAGCCACGCCCCGGATTTTGTCGGACAGCGTTCTGTTGCTGGAAAAGGGGGGGAAGCGGTGCTACGTGCGGATCGCTTCGCAGACGCCCGTCCGGTGGATAATCCGCCCGGCCGTTTCGGAAAATACTTACGATTCTCCGAATCCGGGTGTTACGATCGTCGCATTCGATACGGATCTGACATTGCGGCAAGCACAGCGGATATGCGTGTTTCTGATGCCCGGCGAAATGAAGGAGACGGCATATACTTCTGTCTTATAGTTTGCTGAAAATAAGCATTGTATTCAATCCGAACGAATCCGATACGTTAGGCGACGCAACTACATTCCGGAATGCGGTAATTCCAGATGCAGGATCGGATAGGGTCTGCCGGAACCGTCGGTTTCGCTACGGGAAACGTATCGGAATCCCAGGCGGGCGTAAAAACCCGCCGCCTGTTCGTTCTGCTCGTTGACGTCCACACGGGTAACGTGCAGGCGGTCGATTGCATATTCTACCAAATGCCGACCCAGGCCCATCTCCCGGAAGGCGGGATCGACGAACAGCATTTCGATTTTACGTTCGGATACCCCCATGAAAGCCACGATCGCGCCGTCGTTCCCGCGCAAGCCGTACAGTTCGACGCTTTTCAGGTATTCGTTCCGGATCAGCGGTTTCAGGTAGCGGATATACGCCTCGTCCAAAAAGTGATGCGTAGCGCGCACCGATGCTTCCCAGAGTGCTGTCAAGGCGTCGAAATCGGTGGCGGCGGGACGAAAAAATGTCGGATCCATCGGAAGATGCGGTTTGGATTATTCGACTGAAATGCCGATCATTACGGTCGTTTGATCGGTATGATTCCAGACGGCGTGCGCAATGCAGCCCGGTACCCGACACGATTCGGTTGGATTCAGAATTCGTTCGGAATCGCCCAATCGGATGCGGACTTGACCGCTGGTTACGATAAACAGATGGTCGTGCCGATGAGTATGCATTTCAACGGGGCCTCCGCCGCCCGGTTCGAGGTAAGCGATCGCGGCGTCGATTATTTTCCCTTCCCTGCCGAACAGTTTTTTCGCCCGGAAAAGAAGGTGGTCGGCAGGAGTGATAAAATCTTTTAAATCATTGAAATCCATCAGTTCGATTCATTTAACGATTCATTCTGGTCAGCACGAGGGCCGACCGGCACAGGTTGTAGATGCGGATGTATGGCCGCGTACTGCCGTCGCTGTCGGTCTGCGAAAAACTGAACGCTTTCACAGCCGGGTCGATCCGGCCGTAACCGCCGAATTCGGGAGCGTCGGAAGTCAGTACGATCCGGTAACGGCCCGGTTCCGGAACCGGGATCGCATAGTCGGGAATACTGTTCCGAGGGTGCCAGTTGAATACGAAAACCGTTGTCCCGTGACTGAATGCGAGTGTTTGGTTCGCCGTATCCATTAGGTGGTTATAAGCGTACCCGCTGCCGAGAATGTCGTATTTCCGCACCAGTTTCAGCATGGCCCGGTCGAAAGCGCCCAAGTAACTGTAACGCAGAAATCCGTTCTCGGCAAGACTCCACAGACGCCGCGCGTGAGCATAGCTCCAGCCGTTCCCTTCACGCGGGAAATCGATCCATTCGGGATGTCCGAATTCGTTGCCCATAAAATTCAAATAGGCCTGTCCCGCCAGCGAGATCGTAAAAAGCCGGATCATCTTGTGCAGCGCCATGCCGCGGTCGATCACGACGTTCTGTGCGGCGCGGTTCATATCGGTGTACATCTGCTTGTTCATCAGCCGGAACGCAATGGTCTGGTCGCCGACCAATGCCTGGTCGTGCGACTCGCAGTAGGCCACCGTTTTGACATAAGGCAGCCGGTCGGTCATCATGTTCCACATCTGCCAGATGTCCCACTGTTCGTCAGGCACTTCTTTCAGCAGTTTGATCCAGAAGTCGGGCACGGCCATGCCGAGCCGGTAGTCGAACCCTACCCCGCCCTCTTCGGCCGCGGCGCACATGCCGGGCATACCGCTGACGTCCTCGGCAATCGTGACGGCGTGCGGATACAGGTCGTGGATCAACCGGTTGGCCAGCGTCAGGTAACATAGCGCCTCTTCGTTGACCTCCGGGCTGAAATATTTCTCGCGGCTGTCGAACTCCGTATAACCGTGGTGATAATAGATCATCGACGTGACCCCGTCGAAACGGAACCCGTCGAAATGAAACTCCGTCAGCCAGTATTTGATGTTGGAGAGCAGGAAATGACGCACTTGCTCCTTGCCGTAATCGAACAGCTTCGAATCCCAGTACGGATGATCGCCGGCTTTGCCGGCCGGCGAATAGAGGTGATCCGTGCCGTCGAGCTCGTTTAGCCCTTCGTTGATATTTTTCACGTAATGCGAATGTACCAGATCCATAATCACCGCCAACCCCATCGTATGCGCCTTGCGCACCAGGGCTTTCAGTTCTTCCGGAGTGCCGAAGCGCGACGACGGGGCGAAAAAATTGCTGACATGGTATCCGAAACTGCCGTAATAGGGGTGTTCGGCGACCGCCATCAATTGAATCGTGTTGTAGCCCGCTTTTTTGATATGCGGCAGGATCGTTTTGATAAATTCGCAGTATGTGCCGACTCCTTCCTTTTCCTGGGCCATCCCGACATGGCACTCGTAAATCAGCAGACTGCCTACGGAGGCGATATCGAACGAATCGCCGCGCCAGTCGAACGGCTCGGCGGGAGCCCATAATTGCCCCGTGTAATCTTTGGTATGTTCGTCCTGCACGACCCGCCGGATGTACGACGGAATGCGTTCGAGCCAGCCGTTGTCGCCATGCACCAGCATTTTGACCTTCGAACCGTGTACCAGGCGTTCCCCATAGGTCTCGTCCGGCAAAAAGACGCTCCATACGCCGCAGCCGTCCTTTTTCAGCGGTAACTGCGTGCGCTGCCAGCCGTTGAAGTCGCCGAACAGGTACACATCCTTCGCGCCGGGCAGCCATTCGCGGAACCACCAGCCCCGCAGCGCGTCGTCATACTGAAATCCGAAATAAAAATAGCCGTTGGCATACTCGGTCAGCGAACCGCATTCCTTCCCGATGGCGGACAGCCGCTCCCGGTAACGGTCGTAACGCCGCAGCATATCCTCCGCATTGGGCTCAAGCCACGGATCCTTTTTCACGATCGGTAATTGCGCTATGGTTTCAGTCTTCATAATTACGGTCTGTTTCCACGTTAAAGTTAATCAAAATCCGACGAAGGGCAAATCAAACGAAAAATTTGCCCTATCTTTGCGTATCCGGACATACGGCTCCGGAGACCGGCAGGGCTGCCGGCGCCAACCTAAACCACTGATGTATTATGTTTAAAAACCACCCTAAGGGATTGCTTCCCGCTGCGCTGGCCAATATGGGCGAGCGCTTCGGATTTTATACCATGATGGCGATCCTCACGCTGTTTTTGATGTCCAAATTCGGACTCGACAAAACCAATGCCGGACTGATCTACTCGGTATTCTATTTTTCGATCTACATTCTCGCCTTCGTCGGCGGCTGATCGCCGATAAGACCCGGAATTACAAGGGAACCATTCTGGTCGGGCTGATCGTTATGGCGCTGGGATACCTGCTGATCGCCGTCCCTACGCCGACTCCGGTCCGGAACGTACCGTTGTTCCTGACCGTCACCTGTGTCGGCCTGTTTACGATCGCCTTCGGCAACGGTCTGTTCAAAGGCAACTTACAGGCTCTGGTAGGACAGATGTACGATAACGAGAAATACGAAAAAATGCGGGATTCGGGGTTTTCGCTGTTCTACATGTTTATCAACGTCGGAGCTATTTTCGCGCCGCTCGCCGCCGTGGGCATGAGAAACGGCTGGTTGTCCTCGCAGGGATTCCTGTACGACCCGGATCTGCCGGAGTTGTGCCACGGTTTCCTGAGAAACTCGCTTTCGCCGGAAGCTACGGCGCGGTTTCAGGAGCTCGCCGCAACGGTCAGCAAAAACGGCGCTCCGACCGACATGACCGCATTTGCCGACGGGTATCTGGCGCTTTCGCCACCGGATTCCATTTTGCTTTCGGGATCGCTATTTTCGCCATGTTGATTTCGCTGGTCATTTACCTGGCCAACAAACGGAAGCTGCCCGACCCCCGCAAATTGACCGCTTCCGGAGCGACTTCCGACCCGCATACGGTGCGTATGGCCGCCGCCGAAGTGAAAAAACGGATATGGGCTTTGATCGCCGTTTATGCGGTCGTTATTTTCTTCTGGTTCTCTTTTCACCAGAACGGGCTGACGCTTACTTTTTTCGCAAAAGATTACACGCTGCTGAAAATCGGTTCGCTCGATCTTTCCGCAGAGATATTTCAGTCGATGAATCCGTTTTTCGTCGTATTTCTGACGCCTGCGGTGCTGGCGTTTTTCGGATGGATGCGGGCCAACGGCCGGGAACCGTCCACGCCGGCTAAGATCGCCATCGGGATGGGAATCGCCGCGACGGCCTACCTGGTCATGATGCTCGGCTCGCTGAATCTTCCGTCGGCGGCCGAGGTCGAAGCGATGGGAGGACTGCCCGATTCGGAAAGCGTCACCCCGTTTCTGCTGATCGGCACTTACCTGATACTGACGATCGCCGAACTATTCATCAGTCCGCTCGGCATATCGTTCGTGTCGAAGGTGGCTCCGCCGCAATACCAGGGATTGATGCAGGGCGGGTGGCTCGGTGCCACGGCCATAGGCAATCAACTGCTGTTTATCGGGGCCGTTCTTTACCAGACGATCCCGATCTGGCTCACCTGGGGAATGTTCGTGGTCGTTTGCCTGATCTCGATGATCGTGATGTTCTCGATGCTGAAATGGCTGAACCGGATCACCAAACAATAGAGTTTAAACTTCCGAATAACCATAAAGCTACGAACTCATGAAAATGACAAAGTATTTGTCGCTGCTGCTCGGCATTCTGCCGACAGCGCCGCTTTGCGCGCAATGGGAACTGAACGAGGCGGACGGTTACCGGCTGATTGTTGTCACCGACCGCCCGGATGCCTTGTATGCCCAAGGGGATGAGATCTGTTTCATCGTCACGCTCGAAAAGGACGGCGCTCCCGTTAGCGGCGACCGGGTGGCGTGGTGCGTCACCAAAGACACCTGGGATCCGAAAACCGAGGGACAAGTGGCGATGCGGGACGGGAAAGCGGTGCTGGGCGGCAACGTATTGCATGAACCCGGTTTTTTCCAGTGCATGGCGCGTTACGCGACGCCTCAGGGAACCGAACTGCATGCGATGGCCGGCGCGGCCGTCGATCCGGAGCAGATCGCGCCCAGTATGCCGGAGCCTAAGGATTTTATGAGCTATTGGAAACGCGAGATAAAGAAGCAAGCCAAAATACCGATGAACATCCGGGTGACCCGGGTGCCGTATCCGGAGGATCCGTCGGTCGAAATGTTCGACATTCAGGCCGACTGCCAGGCCGGAAACTTTTCCGCCTGCTATGCTTACCCGAAAGGGGCTGCGGACAAATCCCTGCCCGCGCTGGTCACGCTGAACGGGGCCGGAGTGAAAAGCTCGCGGCTGTACTGGGCGGCCTACTGGGCTAAGGACGGGTTGTGCGTCCTCGACTTTAACGTGCACGGGCTGCCGAACGGTCGGCCGGACTCCTATTACCGCCAATTGGAAGACGGCGAATTGCATAACTATTTTTTGTTCGGACGCGACGACCGCAATACGATGTTTTTCCACGAAATGATCATGCGTCTGCTGCGAGCCATCGACGTAATCACCGTCCAACCGCAGTGGGACGGCGAGAACCTGATCGTGCAGGGTTGCAGCCAGGGCGGAGCGCAGGCGATCATCGCCGGAGCCCTCGATCCCCGGGTAGACCTGGTTTGTTCTGAAATTCCGGGGATGTGCGACCATACCGGTATGCTGGTCGGCCGGGTCAGTTGCTGGCCGAAGCTGGTTACGAATACTCCGAACGGGAAACCCGATCCGAAACGACTGGAAGCGGCGCGCTATTACGACCTTGTCAACTTCGCTCGTCACGTCAAGGTTCCCACGTACGTGACGGTAGGCATGATCGATTCGGTGTGTCCGCCGACGACGGTTTATGCGATGTTCAACCAACTGCCCTGCGACAGGCATATTCAGCAGTTGCCTTTGGGGCACGTTCAATCCGGAGAGGGCGAGAACAATTCGCGCAGGGCGATGCAGGAATTCCTCCGCAGGAAGCGCGAATAAGGATGCGGTCACTGTAAACCGATCGGAAAGGCCCGGAAATTTTCCGCGCCTTTTTCCGTTTTGCCGGCCGCCCGTTCGACGGGGATAATTTTTTGCTATCTTTGAAGTTAAATTTGCGAGACGATTTATGATCAGACTTACTTTTTTAGGAACGGGGACTTCTCAGGGCGTGCCGGTTATTTCGTGCGGCTGCTGGGTCTGCCGTTCCGACGACAGCCGCGACAAACGGTTGAGAACATCGGCCCTCGTGGAAACCGGCCGGACTACCCTGCTAATCGATGCTGGGCCGGATTTCCGGCAGCAGATGCTCCGCGAATCGGTCGGTAAGCTCGACGGCATCCTGCTGACACACGAACACAAAGATCATATAGCCGGGCTGGACGACGTGCGCGCTTTCAATTACGTTACCGGCAAGCCAGTCGATATTTATGCCGAAGAGCGGGTGCAACGGCGGGTGAAACAGGATTTCGACTATGCGTTTTCCGAAAATCCCTACCCGGGGGTTCCCGAGATCCGGCTGCATACGATTCTGCCGGACGCTCCGTTTCGGATCGGCGACGCCGAAATCGTTCCGATCCGCGGCATACATTATAAGTTGCCCGTTTTCGGATTCCGGATCGGCCGGCTCGCCTACCTGACCGACATGAACCGCATCGACGACCGCGAGCTCAAAAAGATCGAAGGAGTGGATACGCTGGTTATCAACGCCCTGCGAAAAGAACATCACCTGTCGCATTTCACGCTGGACGAAGCGTTGCATATCTGTTATCGGGTGTCGCCCCGTGCCGCCTACCTGACCCATATTTCCCACCAAATGGGCCGTCATGCGACCGAGGAAAGGGCATTGCCGGAAGGGGTGCATTTCGCCTACGACGGACTGACGGTCGAGATACCCGATTAACCGCATGGAAAGACTGTTATTGATTACGCCGCCGTTTACCCAGGTCAACTGTCCCTATCCGGCAACGGCTTACCTGAAAGGATACCTGGAACGGAAAGGTTTCCCGGTCGATCAGTTCGACCTGTCGATCGAACTGATCGGCGCGATCTTCACGAAAGAATTCCTGCAACGGCTTTTCGATCGTTATCCCGGCAGCGAGGACGAAAATATTCGGCTGATTTACCGGATGCGGGAGCGCTACACGGCGACCGTGGACGCCGTAACGGATTTTCTGCGGGGAAAGGACGGCACGCTGGCCACCCGGATCTGTACCGGAGAGTATCTGCCGCAAGCCGCCCGGTTTGGGGCCGTCGAGGACCTCGGCGATTATTTCGGAACGCTCGGCACGACCGAATGCGCCCGGTTTCTTTGTACGCTTTACATGCAGGATATCAGCGACTTCATCCGCGCGACGGTTACCGGAAATTTTGAGATCGTCCGTTACGGCGAACGGATTTCGCTGGCAATCGAATCGTTCGCGCAATTGGAGGCCGAACTGGCGCTTCCGCCGAATCCGATCGAAGAACGGATGAACGAATTATTAGGCGAGAGGATCGAAGTCCTGCGACCGTCTTTCGTCGGATTCACGGTGCCGTTTCCAGGTTGCCTGCTCGCCACGTTGCGCTGCGCCCAATTTATCCGCAACCGCTATCCCGGGATCCGGATTATCGTCGGCGGAGGATATCCGACGACCGAACTGCGCAGTATGAGCGACAAAAAGATTTTCGACTACGTCGATTATGTGATTCTGGACGACGGGGAAGCGGCGCTCGAAAGAATCCTCGTTTCCGGAGAGCTGTTGCATACTTATACGAGAGAAGGGTATCACGACGGAGACGAAACGATTACGCACCTGCAACGCGGTTGTCCCGATTTTGCCGACCTGCCGCACGACCGTTACCTGTCGCTGTTGGAGGTGACCAATCCGATGCATCGTCTGTGGAGCGACGGCCGCTGGAACAAAATGATGATCGCGCACGGTTGTTATTGGGGGAAATGTGCGTTCTGCGATACTTCGCTCGATTATATCCGCCGGTACGACAGCGTTCCGGCCGAATGTTTCGTGGACTGGATGGAGCAGGTAATCGCTCAGACGGGCAGTCGCGGTTTCCATTTCGTCGACGAAGCCGCCCCGCCCCGGTTGCTGAAAGAGATTTCGATCGAAATCCTGCGCAGGCGGCTGAACGTCGTCTGGTGGACGAACGTGCGCTTCGAGAAGAGTTTTACCGGCGATCTGTGCCAACTGATGGCCGCAGCGGGTTGCATCGCGGTGTCGGGCGGCCTGGAGGTCGCTTCGAACCGTTTGCTGAAGATGATGAACAAAGGCGTCGATATCGAACAGGCGACCCTTGCCATGCGGAATTTATGCGACGCAGGAATCCTGGTGCACACGTACCTGATGTACGGTTTCCCGACCGAGACACTGCAGGAAAGCGTCGATTCGTTGGAAGTCGTGCGGCAGTTGTTTCGCGCCGAACTGGTGCATTCGGCATTCTGGCACCGTTATGCGATGACCGTCCACAGCCCGAGCGGGCGGAATCCCGAAGAGTACGGAGTCAAACGGCGCAACGCCCATGTGCATCTGTTTGCCAATAACGAAGTGGCGTTCGTCGAAAACCGGGGATACAACATCCGCCAGGTAGGAGAAGCGCTGAATGAAGCGTTGGCGAATTACATGTACGGCAGTGGCATCGACCGGCCGGTGCACAAATGGTTTGCCGGGAAAGTGCCTCCCGCGACGGTGGACGCGACCCTGGTCGCCGACCAACTGATTAAACCCGACGCCGCCAGACTATACAACGAAAAAGCGCGGATAATCTGGATCGGCCTGCCGCCGGAACGCAGCGAAGAAGGGATTGCGCTGTACGGAGCCTCCGGTGCCAAAGTCGTCCGGTTCAAACCGCACGAGACCGCTTTTCTGTTGCGAATCATGTCGCTTGCTGCAGATCTGTCGCAGACCGTTACGTTCGGACAGGCCTCCAAACTTTTCGGTACGTATAGCGACGAATCGTTCGTCGCATTCTACCTGTCGAAAAAGTGGGATATATTGCGCTCGTTCGGACTGCTTCAGGTGTAGATTGCAAACGGCATTTTTTTATATAAAGAATTTGTTTATGTAAAATAGATTAATACGATGAATTTTAAAGATAAAGTAGTAATTATTACCGGGGCATCGTCCGGAATCGGATATGCGCTGGTTTATGAATTCGCTTCGCACGGCGCAAAAATCGCGCTCGGAGCGAGATCGGAAGGGAAGTTGGCCCGGATCGCCGAAGATTTGGAGACGCGCGGAACGGAAGCCGTTTATGAGGCGACCGACGTGACCCGGGAAGCGGATTGCAGACGGCTGATCGAACGGACGGTCGAACGATTCGGCCGGATCGACATTTTGATCTGTAATGCGGGGATCTCGATGCGCGCGTTGTTCGACGACGTCGACCTGGATGTACTTCGTCAGCTGATGGACGTCAATTTTTGGGGAGCCGTTTACTGCACCAAATATGCCCTACCCTATCTGCAAGCCTCGAAGGGATCGATCGTCGGCGTATCGTCGGTGGCCGGTATCCACGGTTTGCCGGGACGCACGGGCTATTCGGCTTCGAAATACGCGATGACGGGATTTATGGAGACTATCCGTATTGAAAACCTGAAAAAAGGCGTGCACGTAATGATCGCGGCCCCCGGCTTCACGGCGTCGAATGTCCGCTTCTCGGCATTGACGGCCGACGGATCGGTTCAGGGCGAATCTCCGCGCGAGGAAGAGAAGATGATGAGCGCGGCCGAAGTCGCGCACCGGATCGTTCGGGGAATCAGCCGTCGCAAACGCACCCTGTTGATGGAATTCAACGGAAGGGCTACGATGTTGATTAAAAAATTTGCGCCCGGATTGCTGGATAAGCTCTATTACAACCACATGGCCAAAGAGCCGGACTCTCCGTTCAAATGACGGACGGTAGTTATCGACAGGTTGTAAACATTCTGTCGACCGATTTCGATAAAACTACAAACAACAAAAGAGCGCTTATAAACATAAAGCGCTCTTTTGTTTATAGTTTGTCAACTTGTTTTCAACAATGAGAATAGGATCGCGGACAGCCGCGAATCGCATTGTCCGCAACAGCGACAGAAGGTTAACGTTTCAATAACGGTTTCAGGAATTGTCCCGTATAGCTTTTCTTAACGGAGGCGACCTGTTCCGGCGTTCCGGTTGCGATCAGGCGCCCGCCTCCGGAACCGCCCTCCTGGCCGATGTCGATCAGGTAGTCCGAGACCTTGACCACATCCAGGTTATGTTCGATCACAATCACGGTGTTCCCTTTGTCTACCAGCTTGTTCAGTACGTCCAGCAATACGCGCACATCTTCGAAATGAAGCCCGGTAGTCGGCTCGTCCAGAATGTAGAGCGTCCGGCCGGTATCGCGTTTGGCCAGTTCGGTCGACAGCTTGATCCGCTGGCTTTCGCCGCCGGACAGCGTCGTACAGGGCTGGCCGAGCCGCAGGTATCCGAGGCCCACGTCCTGGATTGCTTTCAGTTTCATGTGAATCGACGGGATCGCTTCGAAAAATGCGGCCGCCTGGTTGATCGTCATGTTCAGCACGTCGTCGATGTTCTTCCCTTTATATTTTACTTCGAGCGTCTCGCGGTTGTAGCGGTGTCCGCCGCAGACGTTGCACTTGACGTAGACGTCGGGCAGAAAATTCATCTCGATCGTTTGTACGCCGGCTCCTCGGCAGGCTTCGCAACGGCCCCCTTTCACGTTGAACGAGAAACGTCCGGCTTTGAATCCGCGGATCTGGGCGTCGGGAGTCGATTCGAACAATTTGCGGATATCGCCGAAGACGTTCGAATAGGTCGCCGGATTGCTGCGCGGCGTCCGCCCGATCGGCGATTGGTCGACGACGATCAGTTTGTCGATGTGCTCAATACCCTCGATCCGGTCGTGTTCGAGCGGCTGTTCATAGGAGTTGTAGAGTTCACGGGCAATGGCATACCGCAGCGTGGCGTTTACCAGCGAGGATTTGCCGCTGCCGCTGACCCCCGTCACGCAGATCATCTCGCCGAGCGGAAAATCGACGGTTATATTTTTCAGGTTATTTCCCCTCGCCCCGTGTACCACGATGTGTTTTCCATTCCCCGTGCGGCGTTTTTCGGGCAGTTCGATCCGCCGGCGGCCGGTCAGGTAATCGGCCGTGATTCCGCCGGACTCCATAACCTGTTGCAACGTTCCGGATACCACGACCTCTCCGCCGCGGACACCGGCTCGCGGCCCTACGTCCACGACCCAGTCGGCATTGCGGATCATGTCTTCGTCGTGTTCCACGACAATTACCGAATTCCCCGCGTCGCGCAATGCCTTCAGACTGTTGATCAGTTTGATATTGTCGCGCTGATGCAATCCGATGCTCGGTTCGTCGAGGATATAAAGCACGTTGACCAGTTTCGACCCGATCTGAGTCGCCAGCCGGATCCGCTGGCTCTCCCCGCCGGACAGCGAACGCGAGCTGCGGTTCAGCGACAGGTAGCCCAGTCCGACGTCCAGCAGAAAACGAAGTCGTTCGCGGATCTCTTTCAGAATTTCGTGTGCGATCTGCTCCTGTTTTTTCGAAAGGCGTTTTTCGATGCCTTCCATCCAGAGGGCGAATTCCTCGATACTGAGCGCCGACAATTCGGCGATGTTTTTTCCGTCGATTTTGAAATAGAGCGCTTCCTTGCGTAGCCGGCTGCCTCCGCAGACGCTGCATACGCGCCGGACGACGAATTGTTCCTTCCATTTGTCCCCTTTGCTGGACGCAGAATCGTCGCGCTGCTTCTCTATATAATCCGCTACGCCTTCCCACGAAACCATGTAATTGCCCGTACCGCCCAATTCGCGCGCATCGATTCGCAACGGTTCGCTGTCTCCGTACAACACGGCATTCAACGCCTCCTCGTTCAGCGATTCGATCGGATCGTCGATCGTAAAGTCGTATTTCCGTCCCAGGGCTTCCAATTCGGCGAAAAGCAGGTTGTTGCGGTAGCGCCCCAACGGTTCGACCCCGCCGTCGCGGATCGATTTGCCGCCGTCGGGAACGATCCGCTCCATATCGAACACGGCCTCTTCGCCCAGCCCGTTGCAGTGCGGGCAGGCCCCTTGCGGCGAATTGAACGAAAAAGAGTGCGGAGCCGGCTCGTTGAACGCGATTCCGCTGGTGGGGCACATCAGGTGCCGGCTGTAAAACCGGACGTTGTCGTCGTCGTAATCGTACACCATCATCGTGCCCTTCCCTTGCCGCATCGCCTCCTGCAAGCTTTTCAGCAAACGGCTGCGGACATCCGGTTTCACGACGAGCCGGTCGACGACCAGTTCAACGTAGTGGATCTTATAACGATCGAGTCGCAACCCCGCGAAAATTTCTCGGATTTCGCCGTCGACCCGGGCATACAGATAGCCTTTTTTAGCCAATCCTTCGAACAATTCCCGGTAATGTCCTTTGCGACCGCACACCAGCGGAGTCAACAAGGCGATTTTCCGACCGTCGAAGTTCCGAAGGATCAGATTGCCGATCTGATCGTCGGTATGGTGTACCATCTTTTCGCCCGTTACCGGAGAATAGGCATCCGACGCGCGGGCGAACAGCAGCCGTAGGAAGTCGTTGATTTCGGTTACCGTTCCGACCGTCGAACGCGGATTTTTGTTCGTAGTCTTTTGCTCGATGGAGATCACGGGACTCAGCCCGGTGATCTTGTCCACATCGGGACGCTCCATCGTTCCGACGAACTGCCGCGCATAGGTCGACAGCGTTTCCAGATAGCGGCGCTGTCCTTCGGCATAGATCGTATCGAAAGCCAGCGACGATTTCCCTGAGCCCGAAAGCCCCGTTATGACGGTCAGCGAATCGCGGGGAATCTCCACATCCACGTTTTTCAGGTTGTGTACCCGCGCTCCGTATATTTTTATCGTATTGTTCTCAGACATTGTATTTTCTTCACGCCCCGCGTCCGGATTAATCGTCGGTACGGAATCCTCCGTTGGGCACCTTGATAACGAAACTGCGGCGCGCTTTATTATCGTAATCGTAATCGCGTATCCAGTGGTTCAGTTCCCGCAACATCTTGTAGGTCGTCCCGTTGCTGCGCGCTACGGCGGACCAGTCGATGGCCGCATTGTCCACGGTGACCTCGTGGTAATCGGTCAACGGTTGATAATAGTCCTCCCGTGCGATCCGGTATCCGTAGGTTTCCGGGTCGGAAGCGATCAGTTTGAAAGCGAGTACCCGGAAAACATACCGCATGGTCTCGTCGGGCAGAAACAGGTCGTAATAGGAATTCACGCCCTGTTTTTCGAGACGCCTGGAGATGCCGGCTATCCCCGCGTTGAACGATGCCGCCGCCAGCGTCCAACTGCCGAGACGGGCTTTCGCATCCGCCAAATACTTGCAGGCGGCTTCGGTCGCCCGTTCGATATGGTAACGTTCGTCGACGCCGCCGGACATGAACAGTCCGGCCGATTTGGCATAAGGAGGCATCAATTGCCACAGTCCGGCGGCCCCGGCTCCGGAACGGACATCCGGATCCAGTCCGCTTTCGGCCATGCAGAGGTATTTGAAATCGTCCGGGATACCGTATTTTTTCAGGATCGGTTCGATCACCGGAAAGTAGCGCGTCGTCGCCAGCAGCGTTTGCGTCGTCCGCGAGTGCAGGTACATCGTCGTCAGCACTTCGCGCAGCAGGCTCTCACGGGTATCGTAATTTCCGAGCGGCACCGGCTCGCCGGCAAAATTCAATTCGCGGGGAAGCGACGGAACGACGACCGGAGCGCACGGATCGGTCGTCGCAGGCATCAGCGGAGGTTGGGCGCAAGCCGCGACGGAAACCGTCAGCAGGAGCGTACAGATAACGTATTTCATAGGTGTTCGATTTCTGATTAACATACAAAGATACGAAAATATTCGCTACCGGAAGCCCCGGCGAAGCCGCGCAATCCCGATTTAACGGTAACGCCGGCAAGTTTATTGAGCTAAAAAAGATGATATGTGCCGGAAATAACTTATTTTTACGAAAAATAATTTCCATCATGTTGGTAGCAGGTCATTATTATACGCTCAAAGTCAATCGGATTTCGGACTACGGACTCTATCTCGCGGACGAAGACGGGAACGAAGTGCTGTTGCCGAATCGTTACGTATCCGTCGATTACAAACCCGGGATTTCGCTGGAAGTTTTCGTTTACCACGATTCGGAAGACCGGTTGGTGGCTACGACCGAACGCCCGCTGGCGACGGTCGGCCAGACGGCCTGCCTGAAAGTGGTCGATAAAACGGTTCACGGAGCATTTCTGGACTGGGGGCTCCCGGCCAAAGACCTGTTCCTGCCCAACCGGAATCAGTCGTCGCGCCTGGATATCGGGAAAAAGTATCCGGTCTACCTCTATACGGACAACATTACCGGACGCGTCGTTGCGACGACTTACCTGAAAGGATTTATCAACAACGTCGAGCTGACGGTATCCCCGCGCGAGGAAGTCGATATCCTGATAGCCACCGAGACTCCGATCGGATTCCGCGTCGTGATCAACGACCGGCATTGGGGTATGATCTACCGCAACCAGATTTTCCAGCCCGTAGCGGTCGGCGATCGAATGAAAGCTTACATCGTTCGCATTACCGACGACAATCGGGTTGACCTCGCCTTGCAGGGCCAGGGGTACGACGAAGTTAAAAAATCGGCCGAACGGCTGTTGGAGATCCTGCGTAAAAACGGAAATGCGCTGCCGGTGAATGACGACAGTAAACCCGAAAAGATCCGGCAACTTACTCAGATGAGCAAAAAAACGTTCAAGCGCAGCGCCGGTTACCTGATGAAACAGGGGAAGATCGCCATGGACGGACAACAGATCCGTCTGACCGAATCCGACTGACGGGCGGGTTTACAATAAATCTATTTTAAAAATCGTTAATTATAACGGTATTTTTAGTCCATTTGGATAATTCGGAATTGTCGGAGGCATGACAAATGAACTGGGTCTCGATGCTGTTGCACGCCTTGTTGAATTTGCACACCATAACAGGCTTTTTTCCGTCGTTTCCGGGATTCGGCTTAGACTGCAGCAGTACGTTGTACTTCAGCGTGCGATCGTCATCCCGGACTATAACGGCGCTCGCCATGTCATTACCGGACGGCAAATGATAAATTTCCAAAATGACATATCTTTCCATAACCGCAAAACCGATTTACAACCGGCGCCCCTCCGGTTTTTTGCAACAAAAGAAAAGCGTGGGCCTGTAGACTTATTCAAGCTGATAAGGTTCTGGCAAACCTGCGAATGTTAAATAAGCAACAGCCCACGCTATACTTAACAGTATAGGACGTGAGAGAATTTTGCTTATTCTCCATTCTTTTGAATTTACCAGATTCTATCAACGAGAATAAAGCCTAACACTTTCCGTGTTCAAACAAGCTCGTCGCCCGAAAGCAACGAGACAAAATTAACATTTTTTTCAAACACTCCGTGCAAAATTCCTTTTTTTGGGCTGTTGCTATAATAAAAATAGCACAATCTTTCGAAAAATCCGCTATTTTATATTTATAAGATCATTGTAAATTAAATAAATATTGTCCGATATTTTGTTAAACTGAATCCTCGATTTTCCCGAAACGGCTCTTCCCGCCAGTCAACGGCCTCATTGTATTATTTGTCAGCCGGTTGCCCGGGCGATACCGGATGCTTCCTTTCCGTCGAAAACGAATACGGAAAATCTTCCGGGGCGATTCCCCGCTTTTTATTCGGAACGCGATCCATCTTCACCTGCAATTTACCTCCCCGCAGCAGATTGCCGTGGGTAAGGTAATTTTTCGTATATTTTTCTCCGTTCAGCGACGCGGAGCGGATGTAACGGTTCCCGGGGCCGTTCTCCGGCGCCTCGATCGTGAACAACTTCCCGTTTTCGAATCGGAGCACCGCCTTGCGGAACAACGGCGCTCCCATTACATACTGGTCGGTACCCGGACAGACCGGATAAAAACCGAGGGCGGAAAAGACATACCAAGCCGAAGTTTGCCCGTTATCCTCGTCTCCGCAGTAGCCGTCCGCCCGGCTGTTGTACAAACGGTTCATCACCTCGCGGAGCCAGTACTGCGCCTTCCACGGCTGGCCGGCATAATCGTACAGGTAGATCATGTGCTGCACCGGCTGATTGCCGTGAGCGTAGTTTCCCATATTCATCACCTGCATCTCCCGGATCTCGTGGATAATTCCGCCGTAATAGCTGTCGTCGAACAGCGGCGGAACGTTGAATACCGAATCCAGCATCTGCACGAAACCGTCCGGACCGCCCATCAGATCGACCAACCCCTGCGGGTCGTGAAAAACGCTCCAGGTATAGTGCCAACTGTTCCCTTCCGTGAAAGCGTCGCCCCACTTCAGCGGCGAGAACGGGCTCATAAACGCCCCGTTGCGGTTGCGGCCGCGCATCAGACGGGTCTCCGGATCGAACAGGTTCCGGTAATTCATCGCCCGCTTCTCGTACAACTCGACTTCTGACCGGGGCTTTCCCAATGCTGCGGCCAGTCGCGAAATGCACCAGTCGTCGTAAGCATATTCAAGCGTGCGCGCGGCGCTTTCATTGATTTTGACATCGTAGGGAACGTATCCCAGGCGGTTGTAATATTCGTATCCGAGGCGTCCGGTAGAAGACACTTTCGGATGAACGGCCTGCGTGCCATGCACCAACCCTTCGTACAGCATTTCCGCATCCCCGACCTTCACGCCTTTGAGGTAAGCGTCCGTTAGTACGGAAGCCGAATTGTTCCCCACCATGCAGCCGCGGTGACCGGGACTCGCCCACTCCGGGAAAAAACCGCTCTCGCGGTAGGTGTTCAGCAATCCTTCCTGCATCTCCCGGCTCTGCGACGGATACATCAGGTTCAGCAGCGGAAACAGGCTGCGGAACGTATCCCAAAAACCGGTATCCGTGTACAGGTAGCCGGGCAACACCTTCCCGTTGTACGGACTGTAATGAACGACCGTTCCCCGCGCGTCGATCTCGTAAAATTTCCGCGGAAACAGCAGCGACCGGTACAGGCAGGAATAGAACGTGCTCAGTTGGTCGTCGCTGCCGCCCTCTACGTATATGCGGCTCATCGCTTCGTTCCAGGCCGATTTCCCCTGCGCGACGATCCGGTCGAACGAGTTACGGCCGAGTTCCTGCAGGTTCAGCTGCGCTTGCTCGAAACTGATAAAAGAAGAGGCTACCCGCGCATGCACGACCTCTCCGCGCCGGGTGCCGAATCCGATGACGGCTCCCGTATGATCACCGGTTTGCTCCGAAGCATCGGTCATCGAACCGTTGACGACCGTTTTGCAGAACGTGAAAGGCTTGTCGAAAACGATAACAAAGTAGTTCTTGAAATTTTTCGGAACGCCGCCGCTGTTGCGGGTCGTATAGCCGATGATCTTGTTCTCCTCGGGAATGACGCGCACGAAGGAACCCCGGTCGAAAGCATCGACGACTACGTACGAGTCCCCTTTCGGAAACGTAAAACGGAACATGGCGGCCCGGTCGGTCGGGGTGATTTCCGTCGTTACGTCGTAATCCGCCAGATAAACGCTATAATAGTACGGCTTGGCCGTTTCGGCTTTGTGCGAAAACCAGCTTGCCCGTTTGTTCTCATCGAATTCGGGGCGGCCGGTCAGGGGCATCAGCGAGAACTGTCCGTAATCGTTGATCCACGGACTGGGCTGGTGCGTCTGTTTGAATCCCCGGATCTTATCGGCCGTGTAAACATAAATCCAGCCGTTTCCCATTTTGCCGGTCTGGGGCGTCCAGAAGTTCATGCCCCACGGCCTGGCGATCGCCGGATAGGTATTGCCGGTCGACAGTTCGTAAGTAGACTGCGTTCCGATCAGCGGATTGGCGTATTCTACCGGATCGAAAGCGCGCTCCTCGCCACGGGTGTGCATCGTAACAAGCACGGCCGTCGCCGTGAGGCACAATATCTTCGTTATCTTCATATCGTTATTACTTTTTGTCCGGCACGGAAAACGTCGCCGTGGCGCAGTCCGTCCGGCTCATCAATCTCGTCTTTGAATACGCCGTCGGCATTCGCTTCGCGCACGATAGTTTCTTTTTCGTACCGGAGCGCTACGTACTCCGGTCTGCTGCCGGTATCAAATATAGGATATTTTTCCGAAATAACACAATCGAACACGGCCGACTGTCGTTCGAAATCTTTCTGCCTTTTTACGGAACGGCTCGTTTTACGCCCTTTAAAAACGAAAACGGATCGCGGATTCGGCCGGTACGGAACATAATTTGCACAGGCGTACCGAAAACGACTCGATGCAAAAAGGAAGACAGGAAGCGTTTAGCGGCGGGGTGCTGTTTGCGAGCGCCGTTGCCTTCCGGATGCGGGAACGCGCCCTGATCCGGTCGCCGTGACGCTGAACAACGGCAGGAAAAAAGCGCTCTACCAACTCAGTATCGCGGCGATCTTCGTCCATATCGCGGTCTCGATCGGCTGCTACGTCGTCGTAGCGACCGCCTGGGCGGTTCCGGCGAAAAAACTGGAACGGTCGATTGAAAAATAATGTTACCGAATCGCCCTTTCGCAAACGAAGCGAATCTAAAATCGTCCGTCGAACGGAATACGTAAAAAGGACGCTGAAAAGCGTCCTTTTTATGACCGTGAGCTGTTTACGAGACTTGAACTCGTGACCTCTTCCTTACCAAGGAAGTGCTCTACCACTGAGCTAAAACAGCAATATTTCATATCGAAACCTCGGGTGCGGCACCTTTGGTTTTGCGGGGACAAAAGTAATATTTATTTTTAAAATACCAAAACTTAGCCCGAATTATGTACGAAGAAATTCGATTACCGCCGACATTGCCGTTCTTTCCGGAGCGGAACGCTGAGCCCGAAGTACAGATTGGCCGCGGAAGCTTTGATCGGAATGAACTGCGGATTCACCTTGGTAAACATATAATCGCTGCCGACAAAGAAGTTGATCCACGACGGGCTGAAGTTAAGCGCGAAACCGAACGTCTTGAAAGCGCTGTGAACGAACGAATAGCTGACCGTCGCGGCGAACCAGTCGATCGGACGATAATTGACCGAAGCGGTCAGTTCGGTATAGATTTTCGGCTTGTAGATGCGGGTGCTGGAAAGCAGGCCGAAGCCGACCCGGTTCTGCGCTACGGAATACTCGGCGCCCACGTTGATCGTACTGCGCAGCAATGTAGTGCGACTCCGCGAAGGGGTCTCCGAAAAATGAAACAGGTTTTGCAGGTTGCCGGTCAGGTCGTCCATCTGGTCGCTCATCGAGTTGTCCGGCTGATCGTCTCCGATCGGCAGGTCGAAACCGTCGAAATCGAAATCGCCCTTTGCCGCGCCGTTGACCGTCGAGCGTTTGCTCCACGTAATGAATCCGAAATCGATCACCGCTCCGGAAACCGTAAAATTGTCCAGTACTTTAAAGGTCGCTCCGAAATCGATGGCGCTTCCGTAACCGGCCGCTCCGGGCGAATGATAGTCGAACCCGTCGATGTATTCCCGGTCGTTCTTGTCGGTGCTGAATTTCGGGCGCAGCCCCTGTACCGAAGCGGACATATACCCTTCCGAAGTAATCCGCCATGCGTCCCCGTTCATAACGGCGTGCAGATTATTGAAATAGACGTCCGCATTGCCGGCTCCGACCAAGAACTTATATTTTCCGCCGATCGTCCAACGACCGTTCAGCGGGTGCGAGTATCCGACCGATACGTCTACGTAAAAGTCGGCATATACGTGCAGTTTCTTGATATCGTAAGTCGTTCCTTCCGGCCCCGAGCCGTATTTCATGAATTCGAACAGCGATTTGGGAACGTTGCCGCTGACGGTTCCCTTGACTCCGATACCGATCGTCCAGAAACCGTGCCCGGAAAACCAGCCGGCCGAAACGATCTCGGTCGCTATGTCGGCATTCAACTGGTTGTTCGTCTTAAGTCTGCGCAGGAAAGATTCAGCAGGAACCGACGGGTCCATAAAAGTCACCAGGCGTCCGTCTGTCCGGTAAAACAGATCGCCCAGAGCCATGCCGTTCGAGGCGTACATCGCCGAAACGGAACCCGCGGCCGGGATGGCAACGAATCCCCGGACCGGACGGAAGGCCGGATTCATCGAGGTTCTCAGCGTAGCCTTGTCCATAAAATATGCGGTGCGCAGTTGCTGTGCCGCAGCCGTCAGAAAACCGCACGACAAGCAGGCGAGCAATAGGAATTTCTTCATAATCGGGTCGGGAGTTTATAACCTCTTTCGGTTGTCTTATTCGTTGGTGGTGATATTGATTCCTCCGCTCTTGCGAAGTTTCAGCGTCAGCTTGGCCTGCTGATCCGGTCGCAGGTGCCGTCCGGCCAGCGCGTCGTCGCAATAAGCTTCGAGCCGGATGCGGAGGTTACGGGCATTTTTCATTTTAGGCATGTCCGCTTCTGTAATGACGAACGATACATCGCTGACTTCGCCGTCGGTTCCCAGACCGCCGCCCTTGACCTTTTGCGGCTCGAAATCGATTCCGACCGGAACGTCCGCCGCATCCGTAACGATCAGGTTCATATCGAAATTCAGCGGCAGGGAGTTGGTCACACGACCGTAAATTTCGGCCGAGCCGCCGGAAAACAGGTAATCGATCAGATCCGCGTCGAATACTTCGTCGACCGTCTGATCGGTCTGTCCTCGGAAATCGGCGGCGGGAGCGAGCGGAATCTCGGCCGTGTAGGCGATCCGGGCGAAAGCGTCTTTCGGATAGAAGCAGGCGCGCGAATCGGTCAAGTCGGTATCCGTGCGTACCTCCGTACGAATCGCTATATCGTCCGGAGAGATCCGGATCAGATCGTTGACCGGACATGCCGTGAATGTATATTCCGCCGGAACGTCACGGTCGGAAGCGCCGAGCCAGATGTTGCTGACGGCGGTTTGTCCGTAAGCGCCGGGAGCATTCATCGTGATGCGGTCGACCGTAACCGACTCCGTAGCGCCGGAGCGATCGTTGACCGAAGTCATCGCGAACGATGCCCGTAGCGGGATCCCGATGTTGCTCTGCGCCGTCAGCCGGATGCGCGGATCGGCAAAGCTCAGCACGTTGTCGTCGCCGTCGAACAGGTCGTCGAGTCCTTCGGTCGCGATATCAACCTGTCCCGCCGTAAAATTATCGTCGATCAATCCGTAAATCACCCGGAAGTCGGGCGACGAGATCCCCCCTGAAATTCGGAGCCCGGGACTCCCCGAAACGGACAGCGAAGAACCCTTTTTGATCCGGAGCGAAGCGTTATACGCGATCCGGTCGTCCGCGCCGACGACCGCTTTTTGCAACAGGAGGCGTACCGTTTTCTGGCTGCCGGCCAGTTCCCGCATCGGGATCGTACAAGTATATTCGGAACCGGTGAAACTGCCATCCTGCCCGGTTTCGGCAGCCAGGCGGTATCCTTCCGGGAAAGATGCGCGGAACACCATTTCGGCATCTCCGCCGTCGAGCCGAAGGTTGTCGACGGAAAGTTCCAGTCCGAGGCGCGACGCCCCGTTGCGGTTATCGAACAGAACGGAATCGAGCCGGGCGATATCGTCCGTCGTCAGGTTGAGTTCGACGGCGGATTCGCCGAGTTCGATCTCGGCATCCTCCGGATAATCGTGGGGATGTTTTCCCGGGACGAGCGGAATGTCGAGCCGGGATTCCGGAAATTCGGAATCCCCGAAACCCACTCCGCCGGGCATATCCACGTCGATCCCGCCGGAATACCGCGCCACGTAATTTCCGGCGTCGTCGATCGTGATCTCGTCGTTATCCCCGACGTTGATAATATCTCCCGCAGAAATAACTCCCGTCCCGAGCGGCAGGGTCAGGTCGTTTCCGATCGTAATATCGTCCGTATCCAGATCGGACAGATCGTATTGCTTGTCGATACACGAATATTGCCCCGCGAAAATTGCAAGAACAGCAATTCTGCAGGCTCCTCGTAGTATATTTACCATGTCGTTCGGGATTAGCGTATGTAACAGGATACGAAAAAACCGCTCTATGAGCGGCCCTGTGAAATCAGAGCGGAAGACGAGATTCGAACCCGCGACCCTTAGCTTGGAAGGCTAATGCTCTACCGACTGAGCTACTTCCGCAAAATCATGCCGGTATACACCGGATTACGTGTGGGCGGAGATGGATTCGAACCACCGAAGTCGAAAGACAGCAGATTTACAGTCTGCCCCATTTGGCCACTCTGGTATCCGCCCGTTTTATAAGAACCGTTTCGAAAAACCGCCGCCGTTTTCCCGGCCCGGCGGGCACAAAAGTAAAAACGATTTTTGAATTCTGCAACGACCATACGCTGTTTATCGAACTTTTATACGTATTTTATCGTTTCGCAGCACGTTTCGCCGCATCTATAAATCTTGCAATAAGCCATTTAGGCACCTAATCGCATTCCCGGACAAAATGAAATCCGGAAATCCGCGCCGAAGCGGATTTCCGGATTCCGGAGGTCGTGTCGATAAATGCGTTATATTTGTACCTGT
The DNA here is from genome assembly GCF_003477565.1 of Alistipes sp. AF48-12. NCBI lineage: Bacteria > Pseudomonadati > Bacteroidota > Bacteroidia > Bacteroidales > Rikenellaceae > Alistipes > Alistipes sp. AF48-12. Next base: position 170,086 of record NZ_QUDJ01000003.1, on the reverse strand, counting down.
CAAAAATCGCAGACATGATTTATCGAAGCAAGGCTCCGCTACGAATCGGCTTCGCCGGCGGAGGAACGGATGTCAGTCCCTATTCGGATATTTACGGCGGAGCGTCCTGAACGCGACGATCTCCCTCTATGCTCGCGCCAGCATCGAACCGCTGTCCGAACGGAAAATCGTCTTGCAGACGCTCGATCAGGGACTCGCCTCCGAATACGGCCTGCACGGGGATCTGCCGATCGACGGAAATATGGATCTGCTGAAAGCCGTCTGCAATCATTTCCGCAGCCGTCACCGGATCGACGGGGGATTCCGCTTGTGCACCTATGTGGACGCTCCGGCCGGATCGGGACTCGGATCGTCGTCGACGCTGGCGGTAGCCATTGCCGGTGCATTCGTAGAGTGGCTCAGGCTGCCGTTGGGCAGTTACGATATCGCCAGTCTGGCCTACCGGATCGAACGGGGCGAACTGGGGATGGCCGGCGGAAAGCAGGATCAGTACGCCGCCACGTTCGGAGGCTTCAATTACATGGAATTTTTCAAGGACGATAAAGTGATCGTCAATCCGCTCCGGGTGGACAAGGCTTGCACGAACGAACTGGAGAACAATCTGTTACTTTTTTACACATCGCAAAGCAGGATCTCCGCCAGAATCATCGAAGAGCAGCAGCGCAACGTGACGAACAACGACAGGGACTCCGTCGGGGCGATGCATGTCATCAAAGAGCAGGCGACCGAAATGAAGGAAGCGCTGCTGACCGGACGGATCGACCGGATCGGGGAGTTGCTGCACGAAGGGTTCGTCTACAAAAAAAAGATGGCCTCTTCGATATCGAACCCGCTGATCGACCGGATCTACGAAACGGCGCTCGAAGCCGGCGCGCTGGGCGGCAAGGTACTCGGAGCCGGCGGCGGCGGGTTCATGGTCTTCTATTGCCCGGATTTCAAGCGCTACCAGGTCATGCAGTCGCTCGCCCCGTTCAACGGGATTTTCAAAACTTATCAATTCGTAAAAGACGGTTTATTTACATGGAGTATATGAGTATGGAACAACGCGAAGGAATCGTACTGGCGGGAGGCCTCGGAACGCGCCTGCGCAGCGTGGTCAGCGATCTGCCCAAATGCATGGCGCCCGTGGCAGGACGTCCGTTTTTATACTATTTGTTAAAATATATGGAAGTCCGGCGCTTTACGCGCGTGGTACTCGCCCTCGGCTACATGCACGAATCGGTACAGCGGTGGCTCGCCGGCGAAAAATGGGATTTTGAGATACGCTGCTCGCTGGAGGAAACTCCTCTGGGAACGGGCGGAGCCGTCCGGCAGGCGCTGAGCCGGACGGACGGAGACGAAGTCTATATCCTGAACGGGGACACGTTCTTCGACGTCGATACGGACGAAATGGCCCGCGTACACCGGGCGAGCGGAGCCGCCGCGACGATCGCGCTGAAACCGATGACCGATTTCTCGCGTTACGGCGTAGTCGAAACCGCTCCGCAGGGGAGGATCGTCGCGTTCCGCGAAAAAAAATACTGCCCGCGCGGACAGATCAACGGCGGCGTCTACCTGGTCGACAAAAAATCGGGACTGCTGGACTTCCCGTCCGAACGGTTCTCGTTCGAAACGGATATTTTGCAGCAACGAGTGCGGGATTGTCTGCTCACCGGATATGCGAGCGACGGTTATTTCATCGACATCGGCATTCCTGAAGATTACGAAAAAGCCGATACGGATTTCAAAACGCTGTTTCCGCGATGACCGTGCAAACCGCTTTCGACACGCTGTTTCTGGATAGGGACGGGGTCATCAACGTACTGCGTCCGCACGATTACGTCAAATCGTGGGACGAATTCGAATTTACCGATGGAGCGATCGAAGCGCTGAGGATGCTGAGTCCGCTTTTCCGGCATATCGTCGTCGTCACCAATCAGCGCGGCGTCGGGAAAGGAGTGATGACCGAAGAGGCCCTGCGGACGATCCACCGGAGAATGATCGAAGCGGTCGCCGCCGGCGGAGGCCGGATCGACGCCGTTTACTACTGTGCCGACCGGAACGAAGACAGCCCGAACCGGAAGCCGAATACCGGTATGGCCTTGCAAGCCCGCAGGGACTTTCCGGACATCGATTTTTCGAAGACCATACTGGTCGGCGACAGCGGCAGCGACATGGAGTTCGGCCGGAGAATCGGAGCCCGAACGGTGCTGATACATCCGGACGATCCCGCCGCGGCGCTCGGATCCTTGTACGATTTTTCGCTGCGGTACTGCGAAGAACACGGTTCTGGAGTTTAAAAAACGCGAAACCGCTCGGATCATACCGCAGCCGAATCTCTCCTGCGGTCGAATTACGGAGAAGCAGATATTCCGAACGAGCAAAAACATTGTCGATCCGGATCTTATGCGTACATTTGTTCCGTAAACGAATCCGATCCATAACAGCCCCTTTGCATGAAACCGATCCTGAAGACTCTTTTGATCCTGTTCGCGTTATCGCTGCCGACGCAGCGGCTCGACGCTCAGATCTACGCGAAACTGAACGGCCTTTACGCCTGGTGGGCGTTATCAATCCGGCCGTGGAATTCACCGTTTCTCCGAAATCGACTTTCCAGACCGAAATCGTTTTTTCTCCCTGGAAATACGTCAACGACCACGGTGTCGACAAGCCGATGAAATTCGGAATTCTCATGACCGAATACCGCCGCTATTTCAAGCAACACAACCGGGGCTGGTATCTCGGCGCCAACATGGGTATGATGGGATTCAAAATGTCGAAACCGCAGTTTTCGGACGGCTGGTTCCTCGAAAACCGGTACAGCAAAGGGTACGGGATGATGATCGGTATCTGCGGCGGCTTCGAATACCAGTTCGCCGACCGTTGGCTGCTGGACGCCTATTTCGGATGGTCATACATGCTAAGCTGGTACAACGGTTATAGCCTCGACGGCACGATCGACCTGTATCCCCACCGTCCCGTACAACTCGAAAAGCCCGATCCGTTCAATGGCTCGCACGAGTGGCTGCCGAACAAGATCGGGGTGTCGATCGGATTCATGATCTTCAACCCGGCGCGCGGGGACGCACGGGAAGTTCCTGCGCCGTAAGATAGTTATTCCGTTTTCGGCTTTCTGAACCGGAATCCGTTGATCAAACCGGATATCCCGTAAACCATGCTGGTAATGCCGAACAGAATGAACGCCGTTTCGGCGACGCTGAACGGGTCGAACAGGATGACGATTCCGCAGATCAGGACCAGTACCGGCACCACGTAGAAGAAACCGGGCACCTGCGTCCACCGGCGGGCCGAAGCCAGCGATGCGATTTGCTGAATCCCGGCTATCACCAGCAGCGCTCCGAGCACATACATCAGGATGTTGACGAAAAAGGCGGGCATCACGATCAGCCACAGTCCGAACAGCGCGCTTCCGGCGCCTTCGATCGGGAACGCCGCATCGGGATAACGTTCTTTATCGCGCATCAGATAACCGATCATCGCGATCAGGCCCGGCACCAGGAACAGCACGCCGATCACGATGACCAGATAATTGATCGTGGCGGCCGGCCACAAAACCAGAATCAGTCCCAGCACGATGGCGAAGACACTCCTCAGGGCCGGATTATTGACGACTTTCATAATTTTTTCGGTTTTATCAGATTGTTGAAACGAATATACTGCCAATCATGGAGATAATCAAGGGATCGGTCGGTTTTTCGTATCAATAGATCGGTTTTTTACAAAAATGTTTTTGATTTTTTAAAACTATTCCTACCTTTGAACCGTAAACAGAAACGAAAATGAAAGCATTCCGTTTGAATAATTGGTGGTGGCGCATCCTACAACTTCCTCAGTCGTAAGGTTGCGGACTCGCGTATCTGTTCAAAACGAAACCAAAGATAACAAAGAGCCCTGTCGTACTTACGACAGGGCTCTTTCCGTATGACGACTAAAACAAAATCATAAAAACGAAACCGATGAAAACATTTCAAGTAGACGAAAACGGCTATTACGGCAGGTTCGGCGGGGCTTACGTTCCCGAAATTCTTTACCGATGCGTAAAAAAACTGCAAGACAACTACCTGACCGTTATGCAGTCGGAAGCGTTCCGCCGCGAATTCGATCAACTGCTGCGCGACTATGTCGGTCGCCCTTCCCCGCTCTATTTCGCACGGCGCCTGTCCGAACGGTACGGCTGCAGGATCTACCTCAAACGCGAAGACCTGAACCATACCGGAGCGCACAAGATCAACAATACGATCGGACAGATTCTGATCGCGCAACAGATGGGCAAAACCCGTATCATCGCCGAAACGGGCGCAGGGCAGCACGGTGTGGCTACCGCTACGGTCTGCGCGCTGAAAAACATGCGGTGCATCGTCTACATGGGCAAGACCGACGTAGAACGTCAGCACACGAATGTGCAGAAAATGAAAATGCTGGGCGCCGAAGTGCGCCCGGTCACTTCGGGCAACATGACGCTGAAGGACGCCACGAACGAGGCAATCCGCGACTGGTGCTGTCACCCGACCGACACGCACTACATCATCGGCTCGACGGTCGGCCCTCACCCTTACCCCGATATGGTGGCCCGGCTACAATCGGTCATCAGCGAGGAGATCCGCAAACAACTGCAGCAGCAGGAATGCCGCGACTATCCGGACTACCTGATAGCCTGTGTCGGCGGCGGCAGCAATGCGGCCGGAACGATTTACCACTACATCGACGACCGGCGCGTGAAGATCGTACTGGCCGAGGCCGGTGGAAAAGGCGTCGACTCGGGATTGTCGGCTGCAACCATTCATTTAGGCGAAGAGGGTATTATTCATGGGGCCAGAACACTGGTCATGCAGAACGAGGACGGACAGATCGAAGAGCCCTACTCGATCTCGGCCGGATTGGATTATCCGGGCATCGGTCCGGTTCACGCGAACCTCGCCGCGCAAAAGCGGGCGACCGTGCTGGCTGTCGACGACGACGAAGCGCTGTATGCCGCATTCGAACTGACGCGTCTGGAAGGTATCATCCCGGCCCTGGAATCGGCCCACGCGCTGGGCGCGCTGCCGAAAATGCATTTCAAACCGGAAGACGTCGTCGTGTTGACCGTATCCGGCCGGGGCGACAAAGATATCGAAACCTATATCAAACAAATGAAAAACGATGAAAATATTTCGTTATAAAACCGCCTGCAAGCAGGTTCTGGGGGATCTGCATACGCCGGTAAGCATCTACCTGAAAGTCCGCGACATCTATCCGCAGTCGGCCCTGCTGGAGAGTTCCGATTTCCATGCCGGCGAAAATTCGCTCTCTTATATCGCGCTGTGTCCGCTGGCCAGCTTCGACGTGAACGGCGATGTTTGTAGGATGTCTTTCCCCGACCGCACGGTATTCCGCGAGCCGGTCGGCGAATCGTTCTCCGTGACCGACGCGCTGAACGCATTCCTGAAAAAATTCCGGATCGAAGGCGAACAGGCCGAACGCTGCGGCCTGTTCGGATACACGGCATTCGACGCCGTCAAATACTTCGAGAAGATCCCGGTGATCGAAAGCCACGACGCGCAGAACGATGCGCCGGACATAATGTATATCCTTTATAAATACTTATTAGTATTCAATCATTTCAAGAATGAATTGACGTTGATCGAGCTACTCTCGGACGGCGAAAATACGCGTCTGCACGAAATCGAAAGCGTGATCGGCAACCGCAATTTCGCTTCCTACGACTTCTCGTTGCGAGGGAAAGAATACAGCACGATCACCGACGAGCAATACCGGGAATTCGTTCGTAGGGGAGTCGCCCACTGCCGCCGCGGAGACGTTTTCCAGATCGTACTGTCGCGGCGATTCGTGCAGCCGTATGCCGGGGACGACTTCAAAGTCTACCGCGCGCTGCGCAGCGTCAACCCGTCGCCCTACCTTTTCTATTTCAATTTCGGAGGGTTTCGCATTTTCGGATCGTCGCCGGAAACCCACTGCAAAGTGCAGAACGGCCGCGCCAGTATCGATCCGATCGCCGGTACGACCCGGCGCACCGGCGACGCGCTGAAAGACAAGCAACTGGCCGACGCGCTGCTGCGGGATCCGAAGGAGAACGCCGAACACGTGATGCTCGTCGATCTCGCCCGCAACGACCTGAGCCGCAACGCCGTAAACGTGAAAGTAGATTTCTATAAGGAGCCGCAATATTACAGCCACGTGATCCATCTGGTTTCGCGCGTCAGCGGCGTGATCGAACCGGACAGCAACCCGGTTCAAACATTCGTCGACACCTTCCCCGCCGGCACGCTGAGCGGCGCGCCGAAAGTCCGCGCCATGCAGTTGATCTCCGAGATCGAACCGCACAGCCGGGGCGCCTACGGCGGCTGCATCGGATTTATCGGACTGGACGGCAACTTGAACCAGGCGATCACGATCCGCACGCTGGTCAGCCGCAACAACGAACTATGGTATCAGGCCGGAGCCGGGATCGTCGCACAGAGTATCCCGGAAAACGAGCTGCAGGAGGTGAATAACAAACTCCGCGCGCTGAAAAATGCGATCGATATCGCCGTCAACCTTAAAAACTAATGCCATGAAAATACTTTTGTTCGACAATTACGACTCGTTTACTTACAACCTGTTGCATATCCTGAAAGAGTTCGGCGCGGACACGGAGGTTTTCCGCAACGACCGGATTACGCTCGATGAGGTCGCGCGATTCGACAAGATCATCCTGTCGCCGGGACCCGGCATTCCGCAGGAGGCCGGCATCCTGCTGCCGCTGATCGAACGTTATGCCGCTGAAAAAAGCATTCTCGGGGTCTGCCTCGGCGAGCAGGCGATCGGCCAGGCATTCGGCGGGACGCTCGAAAACCTCGAAAACGTCTATCACGGAGTGCAGACCCCGATCAGGCTGCTGGCCGCCGATTATATCTTCGACGGACTGGAATCGGAAATGCAGGTAGGACGCTACCACTCGTGGGTCGTACGACGCGACACGCTGCCGGACTGTCTCGAAGTGACGGCCGAAGACGCCGACGGACGGATCATGGGATTGCGCCACACACGCTACGACGTGCACGGCGTGCAGTTTCACCCCGAATCGGTGCTTACGCCGCGGGGCTGTGCGATCATCGAAAATTTCATTCGTCATTAATCATCTGATATAAAGCCATGAAAGAGATCCTATATAAACTTTTCGAACACCAATATCTGGGACGAAAAGAAGCGCGGGAGATCCTGCAGGGAATCACGCAGGGCAAATACAACGACGCGCAGATCGCCTCGTTGATTACGGTATTTCTAATGCGCAGTATTTCGGTCGAGGAACTGATCGGATTCCGCGAAGCGTTGCTGGAAATGCGGATTCCGGTCGACCTGAACGAATTCGGGCCGATCGACATCGTCGGAACCGGCGGCGACGGCAAGAACACGTTCAACGTTTCGACCTGCGCCTGTTTCGTCGTGGCGGGAGCCGGCTATCCGGTCGTCAAACACGGCAATTACGGCGCGACATCGGTCAGCGGAGCGAGCAACGTGATGGAACAGCACGACGTGAAATTTACGGCCGATAACGATTCCCTGCGTCGGTCGCTCGAACGGTACAACATCGCTTACCTGCACGCCCCGCTGTTCAATCGGGCGCTGAAAGCCGTCGCCCCGATCCGCAAGGCGCTCGGCGTTCGCACCTTTTTCAACATGCTGGGCCCGTTAGTCAACCCGGTGATGCCGACATACCAGTTGCTCGGAGTCTACAACCTGCCGTTGCTGCGCCTGTACAATTACACGTATCAGGAGAGCGGGACGCAATTCGCCGTCGTGCACAGCCTCGACGGATACGACGAGATTTCGCTGACGTCGGATTTCAAAGTGGCCATGCCGGACAGCGAAAAGCTCTATTCGCCCGAAGAACTCGGATTCGCGCGCTGTCGGGAAGCCGACCTGTACGGCGGCGACACTCCGGAAGAAGCCGCCGCCATTTTCGATCGGGTATTACAGGGCACGGCTACGCCGGCGCAGTCCAATTGCGTAATTGCAAACGCGGCCTTCGCGATCCGGGTAATGCGTCCCGAAAAGTCGATCGATACCTGCATAGCCGAAGCCCGCGAGTCGCTCGCGGCGGGAAAAGCCCTGCATACATTCGAAAAATTCGTCGAACTGAACAGCTAATACGATGAAAGACATCTTACAGGAGATTATTGCAGCCAAACGGATTGCCGTGGAACAACTCAAACGGACGGCCGACCGGAGCGCATTGGAACGTAAAATAGACGAGAACCGTTCGCACAGGTCGATGCGCGAAGCGCTCGCGGCATCGACCTCGGGCATCATCGCCGAATTCAAACGGCGGTCCCCATCGAAAGGATGGATTAACCGGGAGGCCGATGTCCGCACGGTCGCGTCCGATTACCAGGCCAACGGAGCCGCCGCCCTGTCGATCCTAACCGATACGCCCTATTTCGGAGGTTCGGCCGAAGACCTGATCGCAGCCCGTCCGCAGATCGACATTCCGATTCTGCGTAAGGATTTTACGATCGACGAATTTCAGCTTTACGAGAGCCGGGCGATCGGGGCCGACGCGGTATTGCTGATCGCAGCGGCGCTACCGCTCGCCCGTTGCCGGGAACTGGCGGCGACAGCGCATCGGCTAGGACTGGAAGTATTACTTGAGATACACAGCGAAAAGGAGCTGGATTACATCTCGGACGAAGTCGATATGATCGGCGTCAACAACCGCAATTTAGGTACGTTCGACACTCGCGTCGGGAACTCGTTCCGGCTGGCAGGACAGCTACCGCAAGACCGGCTGTTGGTGTCCGAAAGCGGAATTTCGGATCCGGAAACCGTGAAGAAACTGCGCGAAGCGGGTTTCCGGGGCTTCCTGATCGGCGAGAATTTCATGAAAACTGCCGACCCCGGATACGGACTCGACACATTTATTAAAACTTTAAATCTATAAAACCATGATCTTTAAGGTGTGCGGAATGCGCGATCCGGAAAATATCCGGCGGATCGACCTAAGCGGGGCCGACTGGATGGGATTCGTTTTTTATCCCCCGTCGCCGCGTCGGGTGGAAAGCCTGCCCGCATTCATGCCGGAATACGCCCGGCGGGTCGGAGTTTTCGTTGACGAGCCCGTGGAAAATATTCAGGTACGCGCAAAGGAGTTCGGACTGGATTACCTGCAACTGCACGGTTCGGAATCGCCCGACGACTGCCTCCGACTGCAAGATCGGGGACTCCGTGTTATCAAAGCGTTCCGGATCGGGACGGCGGGCGACCTCGAAGCGACCGCCGCTTACGAAGCCGCCTGTTCCTACTTCCTTTTCGATACGAAAACCCCGGCCTACGGCGGTTCCGGAAAAACTTTCGACTGGACGGTACTCGACGCTTACCGCGGCCAAACGCCGTTCCTGCTCAGCGGCGGCATCGGCCCGGAACACGTCCGGGCTTTGAAGGCGTTCCGTCACGACCGGCTGGTCGGATACGACCTAAACAGCCGATTCGAACAGGCTCCGGGTATCAAAGACGTCGAAAAAATAACGCGATTTATTCAGGATATGAAATGTAAAAAATAAGAAAACATGAACAGAATCAATCGACTTTTCAGCCATGCGGATAAAAAACTGTTATCCGTCTATTTTTGCGCCGGCTACCCTACCGCCGACAGCACCGCCGGGATTATCCGCGCCCTCGAAAACAGGGGAATCGACCTGATCGAAATCGGCATCCCGTTCAGCGATCCGATGGCCGACGGAGAAGTGATCCAGCACGCAGCCACGCAGGCTCTTCGGAACGGCATGAGCCTGAAACGATTGTTCGGGCAGCTTTCGGACATCCGGAAAACCGTCGAAATCCCGTTGATCCTGATGGGTTATCTGAACCCGGTGCTTCGGTTCGGGTTCGAAAACTTTTGCCGGAAATGCGTCGAATGCGGCATCGACGGATGCATCATCCCCGACCTGCCGTTCCAGGAGTATCAGCAGCATTACCGCAGCATCGCCGAACGCTACGGCCTCAAAGTAATCATGTTGATCACACCGGAGACCAGCGACGAACGTATCCGGCTGATCGACAGCAATACGGACGGCTTCATCTACATGGTTTCATCGAGCGCCACGACCGGAGCGCAACAGGACTTCGACGCCCGGAAACAGGATTATTTCCGCCGGATCGACGCAATGCGGCTGCGTAACCCGCGGATGATCGGATTCGGAATTTCGAACCGTGCGACGCTGCAAGCCGCTTACGACCATGCGTCCGGCGCCATTGTCGGCAGTAAATTCGTTTCGCTGCTCGGCGAGACGAATACGCCGGAGCAAGCGATCGAACGCCTGCTGGAAACACTCGAAAAATAAACGATCCGGGAAGCGAACGATCAGCCGTGCGACGGAACTTTTGTTCGCGCGGCCGATCGTTTTACCCGTTCGTACAGGTGCGCGATCTCCGTACGGGCGAACACGTGCTCCGTCAGTGCATCCAACGCTGCAAATGCCACGGGCGTAATAGGCACTGTTTTCGACGCAGCGGAAACACTGTTCTAAAGGATTTCGAGCAACCGATCCGGCTCGTCGATGATGTATTTCGCGCCGTGTTCCTCAAGTTCCGCGCGCGGACGGAATCCCCACGTAACGCCGACCGAACGCAGTCCGCTGTTGGCCGCGGTCAACATATCGACTTTGGAATCGCCCACATAAAGGGTTTCCGTTTTTTTGCAGCCCGTTTCGCAAAGAATGTCGAACACGATGGTCGGGTCGGGTTTCGGCTCGATTCCTTCCCGTTGGCCAAGCACGACGCAAAACGTACCCGCCGGGAAATAACGGTCGATCAGTTTGGCGGTGGCCGCCTGATATTTGTTCGACGCGACGGCCATACGGACGCCCCGTTCCGCGATTTTCCCCACCAGCGATTCGATCCCCGGATAGGGCCGGGTACGATCGGTATTGTGTTCCGAGTAATAGTCCACGAAATCCCGCCGCACCCGCATGACGGTCTCTTCGTCTCGCGCCGCTTCGGGCAGGGCGCGTTCGACCAGCCGGGTAATGCCGTTGCCGACGAAATAACGGTATGCCGAACGTTCATGCGCCGGATAGCCGTTCTGTTGCAGCGCATGGTTCGTAGCGGCAGCCAGATCGTCGATCGTATCGAGCAGCGTCCCGTCAAGGTCGAATATAACCAGTTTGGTATCCATGAAGATCAGATTTATCCTGCAAAAGTAGCCTTTTGCAGAGAGCTATCCTAACGATCCGGCGAAAAACAGCCTTCCGGATCAGAACGGATACCCGATCGCCACGTGGAATCCGAGTCCGTCCTTGAATTTCGAAATGTTGTAATACCCCGGCTTGTCGGGATTCGGATAAGGGGTGTGCAGCGCAATGCCGAGATCGGCGCGCAATACCAGGTAGCTGATGTCGTAACGGAGCCCGAACCCGGTTCCGAGCGCGATCTCGTTGAAGAAACCGCGCCATTTGAGCACGCCGCCCGGACGGTTCGGATCGTTTTTGAGCAGCCAGATATTCCCGGCATCCAGAAATACGGCTCCGCCCAGCCGCCCCATAATCCCGAAACGGAATTCCACATTGGCTTCCAGCTTGAAATCGCCGGTCTGGTCGAGATAACTGTTGCGGTCGTTCTGGGCCGGATGATAACTGCCGGGGCCGATCGAACGGATCGTAAACGCCCGGATGCTGTTGGCCCCGCCGATATAAAATTGTTCGCTGTACGGCATGACGCTCGAATTGCCGTAGGCATACCCGGCTCCGACCAGAAAACGGTAAGCGAGCCAGTTGTTCTTATCGCCGAGCTTCTGGTAAAACTTCACCTCGTTCACATCTTTGATAAACTGCGAGAACTGGTTATTGAACAGCCGTTTGGTTCCGTGCTGACCGCAGGCTTCCCAAATCGCGTACAGCAGGTTGCCCGCCGAGGTGACGGTGTTCTGCCAGAAAAAACGGTTGCGCCGGTACGTCCGGTCGTACGTGTAGGAATAGCTCATCGCCGGAATAAACTGATCTCTGAAACTCAATGCGATGGCCGGGTTCTCGTCCATCGTCTGGTCGAACGATTCGGTCGTATGGAGCAGGTTGTTGTACGAGAGCTTCAGCAGCGAAAGGGAGTGGTAGCTGTACGGCGAAGTCTGGAAATTATAACCTATCGACCCGCTGAAAGAGATCAACTGGAAGAACTTCGGCCGGTTCATCAAATCGACGCCCAACTGGAAAGATGTGCTGGACGGATAGCGGCTGCCTTTGGTGATAAACCGCGGCAGCAGCAACCGTTGCACATTCAGCGTAGCGTTCAGGCCGAATTCGTACGAATTGAGCAGCGACGTTTTGGCGCCGCCCGAGTTTTTATTGCCGGTTTCCCACTCGTAATTGCCGTTCAGCCGCAACGAGAGTACCTCGCCGCCCCGGAACAGGTTGTTGTTGCTGACTTTGAAGGCCAGTCCCGGGCCCAGGAAGCTGTTCGACTTCGAAGTGACGTTCATCTCCAGTTCCGCTTCGAGCGGATAATCGAATCCGGCAGACAAATAGACGTTCAGCGTATCTTTGCCGTCCAGCGAGTCCAGCGGCGTGACGCCGAGGTTCACCGAACGGAAAATGCCGAGTTTATTCAGGTTGGACAACGTCGTATTCTGAGCGTTCACCGTAAACAGGTCGCCCGTTTTCATCGTAATGGATTTCGCCAGCAACTTCGGCCGGATCTTCAGCGGTTTCTGGTAAACGACCGTCTGGCCGGGCAAGTGCAGCGTGTCGGGCGCTCCGCCGCGGATATTTTGCAGCGATACGGTGATGCGTCCCACCCGGTACGGAACCAGCGCCGGGGCCGGAATCCCGGGAGTCAGCCTCATCCGCAGATCGACGCGGTTTTTCTGTTGCGTCGTATCGGCTTGATAATCGATGTATTCCGGTCGGAAATAATAATAACCACGATTTCGCAACACGTTCGTAATCCGGGTTCGTTCGGCCGACAGCGTATCGGTATTGTACTGCGCGCCCACGCGTAGCAGCGAGGTGCTTTCGAGGCTGTCGACCAAACGAGCCATCCCTTCCTGTACCTGCGGATAGCGAATTTCCATGTAGACCGAAGGCTGTCCGACCCGGATCGAATAGCTGATTTTCGCCTTTTTCGGATTACGGCGCGGCAGCAGTTCGTAACCCGCGTCCGCATCGAAATAGCCGTAATTGCCCAGCACGTCGTCGACATATTTCGTCCGGATTTCGGGCTGCACTTTCGAAACCAGCACAGGCTGTTTCGAGAGCTTCCGGTACAGCCAATATTTAAACCCCTTCTCTTTGGGCGTGTAAAGATGGTTGTAAGCCCATAAACCGACCGGGAGCGGAGTGCGTATATACGGGGAGTATAACGGATTGTTCGGTTTTACCGAAAGCGGAGCTTTAATGGCCGATTCTACGGTCGAAGAGAGCTCTACGCCCGAATCGGGACGGATCGCTATCTTCTTGACGCCGGTGTACAACACCTCGTCCTGCCCCAGCCGACTGGTCGTCGAACAACCGGCGGCCGAAAGCGCGACGGCGATCCCGATGATTCCGTAACGAACGATTCTATTCATGGGGCGACTGTTTTGGAGGGGTTTGCGGCTGAACTTTATTGCGCATGATGCGGAACAGGTCGCCGAGTTTGAGCATCTTCTTTCGGATGACAAAACCCACGCCGGTTTCGGTGATCTCGCCTTCCAGAATACTTTCGTACCCGGTATGCCTGAATATTTTCAGGAACATGTTGTCGCGTTTGGTCAACTGGTACTCCAGCGCCACGTCGTCGATCAGGTTCTCTTTCAGGTTCTCGGTCGGATCGGCGTCGGTGCTGAACTTGCCGCCGATCACCGCCTTCACGCGGTTGTTGAACAGACTTTTCGAAAGCTGGTACGAGTAATCCGTCCGGGAATTGACGCCGCCGGAGGCCGCGTCGTCGTAGGTATCGATTCCGAAACTCAGGTCGACTCCCTTCAGGCTGTTCGAGGCCCACTGGTTCAGTTCCTTTTCGATGAACGAATTCAGCGGATTCGCCGAATTGACCTTAGCCGTCGTGCCGGGGCCGGAATACGTATTGTACACCAACAGACTCATCGCCTGCGTAGCCCGTTGTTCGGCGGTCAGCGACGAAAGCTGGTTCTGGATCGTCAGGTCTTCCGGAGCCGACAGGTCGAACGTCACGGAAAGGTTTTCGAGCGTATTGCGGATATTGATGCTGATGTTGAAATTGACCGGACGACTGGAACCCTGTCCGTCGTCGGCCGTAACGCTGGTGCGTACCGTTTCGACGGCCGTGATGTTCAATGTCGGGTCGGCGATCTGGCCGATCCACTCGACGTAACTGCCCTGCGTAATCTTGAAAATTTTCTGGGAGATCACGGGCGGATTGTAACGGACGGTTCCGCCGGTCACTACGTATTTCCCCGAAAAACGGCTGTCGCCGAGACGGTTCATCGAATAGGTCAGGTTTCCGCCTCCCTGCAGGTCGACACGATTCTCCCCGTCCGCCGAAAGGTTGACGGCCATCCGCACCGAATTGTCGACATTGACATTCATCAGGACGTCCATTCCGGCGATATCGAGCACGGGCACCGGCCTGTCCTGCCGTTGAGACACGGTATCGCTGAACGAAACGAACGTAACCATGTTCTGGGCGCGGTTTTTCAGTTCGGGCGGCGCATCCTGCATGACGTAATTGACCTCCGTTCCGCGCAGCAGGTCGACGCTGCCCCGGATCATCAGGTCGTCGATTTCCCCTTTCACCGTGGCCTCCATATCCATATAACCCTGCCCGTATACCATCGACCCTCTGTTCTTCGCGACGTTGATAAACTGGAAATCGGTCGCGGCGATCCGCAAATCCGTCGTAATGTCGGCGAAATCCGCAATGTCCACTTCGCCGTCGATCGTCAGCGGTTTTTTATTCGGGGCGATGATCCGGTAACCCGTAAAACGCACCCGGCTGCTGTCGATCACAATTTTTTCCGTTCCCAACCCGAAAGTCGTACCGATCATAGGCACCTGCACCTGTGTTCCGGCGAAGTGAAGCGCCCCGTCGATCTTGGGTTTTGCGGAAGTTCCGGCCAGGGTCAGTTTGCCTTGCAGCGCACCGGAAAGACGCACGGCGTCTGGCGGCAGGAACGCATTGGCCGGAGCGAGCGGCAGGCCGGGAATCGACACGGTCAGTCCGAGCGGATTCTCCGTATCCCCGCCGCGGTACACGCCGTCCACGCTCAGCGCTTCGGCGCCGTCCAACGAGAGTTTCGCGGAGAGTTGCTGCTGTCGCTGTTCTCCCTGTCCGTAACGGAAGGCCAGCTCGGCGTTTCCGATCCGTTGGTTTTCATACCCCAATTCGGCCAGCGAAACGGAGCCGTTCGCTCCGAACGCACCGCTGCCGACGCGCAGCGACAGATCCGCTCCGAACGTCCCGCTGAAGGGAGGGGCTCCGAGGAACAGTTTCAGCGTCGATGCGATGTCGATCCCCGCGACATGCAACGTTACGGCCCCCGGCTCCGCGCCGGCATCCGACCGAACGGCGAACTGCTGTCCGTCGCGCGTCAGCGAAAAATCGGCGAACAGTTCCCGGTTCAGCCGGTAAGCGATGTAATTGTCCGGATTGACCTGCCAACGGTTGAAACCGAGCATCGGATTTTCGAGCATCCGCACGGCGATCGTACTGTCTTCGAGCGACGCCTTCAGCCCGAAATCGAACCCGCTTTTCCCCTCCCTGTTTTTCTGCAGGAATTTTACCAGCGCCACGTTATCCAGAATATTGCCGTAAACGGCGATCATCGCCGCGTCGTCCATCCGTCCGGGATTGTTCGCCATCCGCAGCAGGTAGTTCAACTGCCTGCCCCGCTGCATCACGCCGAACGTCAGCGTATCCAGCAGCAGATCGCCCGACGCGAACCGGTCGACGCGCAGCCGGGTCGTAAACGGCGTGCTGTCGCCGGACGCGACGTTCAGCGACATCCCGGAAAAACTCATGCCCCGCATCTTCAAAAAGCCGTTCACGACATTGTTCGCGCCGGCGCTACCGGTCAGCCGGAACGGCGGCAGCTGCCGTGCGACCAGCTCCATATCGAGACTCCCCAGCCGAAGCTGCTCCGAAATCAACGCAACCGCACGTCCCGCCTGCTCCGCCAGCGAATCGACCGGAACCGGAGCTGCGAAATCGAGCCGGAAATCGCCCGACTGCACCGCCGCCGCTACCTTTTCGGCAGCTATTTCCGCCGAAACCGACGTTTTGCGAATACGGTTTTCGCGCCATTTGTCCCACAGCACGATTTGGTCGGCGGTCGCTTCGACCCTGCGCGTCCGGGCCGAATCGGACGAAGCGGCCAGATCGAGGGCCACGGATATCGCCGTCTTTTCCGGCGAAAGGTTCATTCGGTACAGGTTGCAGGTATCGACCGTACCCCGCACCGTTACGGCCTGCTGCGTCTGCGTCAGCAGGCCTTCGATATCCAGTCCGAATTTCAGCGCCTCGCTCTCGCCGGTCAGACGGCCTATCAAACGGTGATCCCGCAGCGAAGCATCCAGCGCGATGCCGCCGTAATCGTAACTTCGGTAAATAAAACGGTCGATCCGCACGGCGGCTTCGGCTACGGTCGATGTATGCAACGGATCGAAACCCGAACCGTCGGCCGCCACCCGCATCGTCAGTACGCCCAGCGAATCGTTCGGCAGAAAACGGCCGACCGGGAAACTGTCGCAGATCAGTTCGGCATTATAAAGCTGCTTTTTACCGTTGAATTCCCCCTTTACGGTCGCCGTTCCCGAACCTATCGCAAACGCCACTACCGGATAAAACGTTCCCTGCCGCATCCGCAGCGAACCTTCCAGCGCCATCTGTTCCGGAATCCGGAGCCGGCGGCGCAGCGCGGTGTCGGGCAGCAGATCCGTCAGAAACTCCAGTCGGCTGAAACTTCCCTTGAAACGGCACAGCCCTTCGATGCGGGACGGATCGGTCGCCGAAGCGACGTCGGCATTCAGGGTAAGCAGCACGTTCCCGGAAACCGCGATCCGGCTGTCTGCGCGCAAGCGTCCGAGGGTTCCCGCGAAATCGCCGGACAGTTCGAGCGAACGCGTCGACAACATCTGTCGTATATTCTTATCCGCAACGGGCAAGACCGCCTGTAACTCGCGCAACGCCACCTTTGCCTCCAACCGCAGGTTTACGTGCGCGTCCGGAGCGAGCGCCAGCGCCGAAGCGTCGGCCCGCAGATCGACATGCAACGACGACTGTCCGGTCGTCAAGCTGAAATCCGACAGAGCGACCTGCGTGCTGTCCATCGAAAAAGCGCCGCTCAAATCGGCTACCTGCAATCCGCTCCGTTCGACGGCCGAAAAACGGCCGATCCCGATCCGTACCGCAGCGCCCCGGTTATAAATCGAGTCGGCCGACAGATTCAACTGCGTCAGGCAAGGTGGTCGAAATCCAGGCCTTCTTTCGGCGCACCCTGCAAGGCGCCGTACGTCACGGCATTGTCGGATAACCGCAACCGGTTCACCGCGATCGTCCACGGTTCCGTAACCGAATCTGTCGCGGCCGTGCGGACGGTGTCCTGCACCGCCGCGATTTTCGTCGTATCGGTCAGAAAGGAATAACTCCCCCCGTCCAATACGATTTCCGTTACAGCCACCTGCTGCCGCGACAAATCCACCAGGCAGTCGGCCAGATTTCCCTGTTTCAGCAATACGTCGAGTTCGGTAATGCGGGGCTTCGTTTCCATCGAAAAAGCGATGTCGTCCAGCGCGAGTTTACTTACCCGTATTTTCCAGGCAACCGGCTTTCCTTCAGCCGTCGCCGAGGTATCCGACGGGCCCTCTCCGATCGACAGCCGGACGGTTCCTTTTTCCAATTCGATTCCGGAGATATCCGCTACGGAGCCTTTCAGATCGATCCGGTCGGCAGCCAGACTGAAATGCCCGACACGGGCGTACAGACCGAACTGCGCCAGCGAATCGGCATAATTCACCGTCGTCCCGTCGAACCCGAAACGATGTACGACGACTTCGCCGCGCAGCAACGGCCACAGGGCGACGTCCGCCTCGAGCCGGGTACAGTAGGCCATCGTATCCAACACCGGGGTAGACACCATCACGTCGTCGACGACCAGCCGCAGCGGAAACGACAGGCGTATCTGGCGTACGGACAGGCGCATTTCGGTATTCCGGGCCACGTAAGACTCGGCCTGCCGACGGATAAAATTCTGGATGCCGGGAATATAAAGCAGAAAAGGCAGGACGATCAGCAGAACCAGTCCGCATAAAACGACACGGAACGTATATTTTATAATCTTTTTAAACATCTTATACGGCGGAAACAGGTGCTCCTTAACTAACAATAATTTAGCCAATCCGGAACCAAAACTACAAAATTTTTGCGGGAAAGCGTACGACCCGCGGTAATTCGGCCCGACAATGCCGGATTTCATGAAAAAATCGCTAATTTTGGACGCTAAATCAACGAAGAGAAGACGACCATGAAAGAGGAAGCAGCCCAACTACTACTGTATTGCCCTGACAAACAGGGTATTTTGGCAGAAGTTACGGACTTTATCACGGTAAACAAAGGCAATATCATTTACCTCGACCAATACGTAGACCATGCCGAAAACGTGTTTTTCATGCGTATAAGCTGGGATCTGGACGGTTTTCTGATTCCGAAAGAGAAGATCGAGGACTATTTTAATACGCTCTATGCGCAAAAATACCAGATGACCTTCCGGCTCTATTTTTCGGGCACGAAGCCGAAGATGGCGATCTTCGTTTCGAAAATGTCGCACTGCCTGTACGATATGCTCGCCCGCTACACGGCCGGAGAGTGGAACGTAGAGATCCCGCTGATTATCAGCAATCACCCCGAACTGGAACACATCGGCCGACGTTTCGATATCCCGTTCTACGTTTTCCCGATCAACAAGGAGAACAAGGAGGAGCAGGAACGCGCCGAAATGGAGCTGCTGGCCAAACATCAGGTCAATTTCATCGTGCTGGCGCGTTACATGCAGATCATTTCGGAACGGATGATCGAAGCCTTCCCGAACCGGATCATCAATATCCACCATTCGTTTCTGCCTGCGTTTATCGGGGCGAAACCGTATCATGCGGCTTTCGAACGCGGCGTAAAGATCATCGGGGCGACCAGCCACTATGTCACTACCGAACTGGACGCCGGCCCGATCATCGAACAGGAGATCGTTCGCATCACGCACAAGGATACGATCGCCGATCTGGTCAACAAAGGGAAAGATCTCGAAAAGATCGTCCTGTCGAGGGCCGTCCAAAAGCACATCGAACGCAAAGTGCTGGTCTACAAAAATAAAACCGTTATATTCAACTGATCGGTTCCGACCGACGAAAAGCGGCGCATCCTTTCGGATACGCCGCTTTTTTATCGTCTTCTCTTTGAATTATTCCCTGTCGAATACGTTGATTTGCAGTTTGGCATAGGCACGGGCCGTTTTTTCGCGCGCTTCCTCGACGGTTTTGCCCCGCGCCAGCAACACCGCCATGCGCCGGCGCCCGTCGATTTCGGATTTGCCGAAAATACGCATCTGGGTGTCAGGTTCCGACAGCACGTTTTCGAGGTTCGCAAACTCCATCCGGTTGCTATCTCCCTCGACTACGACGGCACGGGAAGCCGACGGACCGTGAAACGCGATATTCGGCACGGGAAGCCCCAGGATCGCCCGTACATGCAGCGCAAACTCGGAGAGATCCTGCGAAATCATCGTTACCATTCCCGTATCGTGCGGCCGGGGCGATACTTCGCTGAAGATCACCCGGTCGCCCTGCACGAAAAGTTCCACGCCGAAAAGGCCCCGTCCGCCCAATGCGTCGGTAATCCGGCGGGCGATCTCTTCGGCCTGCTTCCTTACGGCGGCCGTCATCGGCTGCGGCTGCCACGACTCTCGGTAGTCGCCGTCCTGTTGATAGTGCCCGATCGGCTCGAGAAAAGAAGTTCCCCCGCAATGGCGCACCGTCAGCAGCGTAATCTCGTAATCGAACTTTACGAATCCCTCGACGATCACTTTCCCGGCTCCCGCCCGGCCGCCCCGCTGCGCATTGCGCCAACCGCAATCGATATCCTCTTCGCTGCGGACGACGCTCTGCCCGTGTCCGGACGAACTCATGATCGGCTTGACCACGCACGGAAAGCCGATCTCGCCGACAGCCTGCGCGAACTCTTCGCGGGTCGCCGCGAAACGATACGGCGAAGTCGGCAACCGCAGGGTCTCGGCGGCAAGCCGGCGAATCCCCTCCCGGTCCATCGTCAGCATCGCGGCCCGCGCGGTGGGCACCACGCGGTAGCCTTCCTTTTCCAATTCGAGCAGCACGTCGGTCGCAACGGCTTCGATCTCCGGAATGATATAATCCGGCTTCTCTCGCTCGACGATCTCCCGCAACCGGGCCCCGTCCAGCATCGAAACCACGTACGACCGGTGCGCGACCTGCATGGCCGGCGCGTCCGGATAGCGATCAAGCGCCACGACTTCCACCCCGTAACGTTGCAGTTCGACGGCAACCTCTTTGCCCAGTTCTCCCGACCCGCAAAGCAACGCTTTTTTACCGATCGGCGACAACGTCGTTCCAATACTTACCATGTCATTCCTTTTTGGGAGCAAAGGTAATAAAATACCTTCGAAACGAATCGGCGGATTTCGGATACCGATATAATTCTTATATTTGCATTCGGAATCGATTCAATCTAATTTATGGAAGAAACACAATCATCCGGTACGACCGCGGAAGAGATCGACCTGCTCGATTTGATGAAAAAAATCTGGGCTCGGCGGATATTCGTCCTGAAGGCCGCCGGCATCGGCGCGATCGCAGGACTGATTATCGCATTCAGCATCCCGAAAGAGTACACGACGACCGTAAAAATGGCCCCCGAAGGAATCAACGCGACCAAAGGCGGGGGGATGGCGGATTTGGCAGCTCTGGCCGGTTTCGACCTGAGTTCCGGAAGCGGCAACAATGTGGACGGGATCAACCTGATGCTGTATCCCGACGTCGTCAACAGCACCCCTTTTATGGTGGATCTGAGTCAGATTCCCGTACAGGGAAAGAAAATGCCGGCAACGATGTCGCTCTACGATTACGTCGACACCCAATTATCTTCGCCCTGGTGGAAGTACCTGTTGGCCGTACCGGGAAAAATCATCGGATGGATTTCTTTTGCGGAAAAAGAAGAAGAAGCAAACGGCATAAATCCCTACGCGCTCACCCAACAGCAAAGCGAAGTGCTGAAAAAACAGAATGAGCGGATCAATATTTCGGTCGACAAAAAAACGGGGGTCATAACCGCTTCGGCGACCATGCAGGATCCGTTGGTGACAGCCGCCGTCGCCGACTCGATGGTCAACAAACTACAGGAATACATCCTGACGTACCGCACCGAAAAAGCCGTGCGCGACCTCGCCTTCACCCGAAACCTTTTCGACGAGGCGAAACAGAAATATTACGACGCGCAGCGCAAATACGCGATTGCGGCCGACGCCAACAAACACATCGCCAAACAGACGGCACAGGTGGAACTCGATCGTTTACAGAACGAACAACAACTGGCTTTCGGCGTTTACAACCAACTGGCCCAGCAACTCGAAACGGCCAAAATCAAGGTGCAAGAGCAAACCCCCTGCGTAACGATCATCGAACCGGCGACCGTTCCGGTGAAAAAATCGAACACCAGCAAGGTAATCATTCTGATCGCATTCGTATTTCTGGGAGCCTGTGCGGGGATCGGAAAAATTCTTGTCAAAGATCTTTTCCTAAAAAAGACGACGCAGGCATAATTATTCTTCCCGACTACGAAAACTCCGGCACGAACTTGCCGGAGTTTTTTATTTTTCCGGGATTTTACTTTTAAATCGTCAAAATTTATTATAACTTGCAGTATAATACAGAAATTTAAAATCCGATCTTATGAAACGTTTTTTTGCATTATCTCTCATGTTGTTGCTGTGCGCGCCGGGGGCGTTCGCACAATCGGCCGACGATCTGATGGTAGAACAGGCTGTAAACCAACTTATCAGTAGAAAAACAATCACTTTCGTAGCGAACCGAATCCTGACCTCGGGAGGCAACCAATCCATGCTGACTCAATTGAACTCCATGACCGTAAACAAGGATTCGCTGACCGTTTCTCTACCCTATATCGGCAAAGAAGGATCGAGCGGCAATACGGGCGGCAATCCGCTGCAATTCACGACTACGGATTTTACCTACAAAGTAGAGGTGACCAAAAAGAAGGATAAAATCATTACGATGGAGGTGAAATCGCCCGGAAGCGACCGGTTCACGTTCATGTTGACGATCAGCAAAGGCATCATGGCCAAACTGACGATAACGAGTTCGTCGCGTTCTCCGATGAATTTTTCGGGATACATTCAAGAGCCGGGAACCATGGTCGGGGAATAGCCCGTCGGTTCCGCATCCACACAACGACGGGGGCATTCGGAAAATGCCCCCGTTTTTTACTGACTGCGACAGATCTTTCGACTCTCTTTTCATAGCGACGTTACCCGAATTACGGGAAGACCTACCCCGATTACGGTTTGATGGGTTCCGCTTATTCAACTTACCGGCAAAATGTTTTACTTTACAACGAGAAATAAAACAAAATCCAAAACTGTTTTAATTTTAACGACTTAAAATCAACCGGCTATGAAAAAACTATTCCTGTTACTCGCCCTCTCGTTTTGGGCCGCAGGTCTTTCCGCACAGAAAAAGCAGTCGGCGGAAGACGTCAAAATCATGCAGGCCATCAACCAACTGATCAGCACGAAAGCCTTCACATTTCACGCCAACAAGATTCTGTCTTCCAACGCTGCGAACCAAGCGTCTTTCCTGACGCATATGAACACGTTGCAGGTAACCAAAGATTCGGTAGTCGTCCGGTTGCCTTACGTCGGACAGGCTTTCACCTCCTCCGATTTCGGGAACAACAAAAATCCGTTGAGTTTCACTTCCAAAGATTTCACCTACGACCTGCAAAGCAACAAGCGGGGCGACCGCATCATTACGATGGACGTGAAATCGCCTCACGGGTCGGATCGGCTCACCTTTACGATCGTCGTAGGCCAAGGTATCAATGCCAAGCTGATCGTCAATCAGATCAGCCGTTCGACCATGCAATTTTCCGGTTATATTCAGGGAAACGAGACGCCTGAAAACAACTGAAACTAACTGAATAACAATTTAAAGGTCGTTTCGCCGGGACGGGAGCATTTCAACGAGATGCTCCCGTTGTGCAGGCGCATGATCTGTCGCGACACGCTCAAACCGATCCCCGACCCGTTTTCTTTCGTCGTAAAGAACGGCATGAAAATGTTGGCCGCGACTTCGGGCGGGATACCGCATCCGTTGTCCGTCACCGAAAGCGTGATTTCGCCGGATTCGCTGCCCGTCGCCGCAATCCGGATCGTCCCGTCCGTCCGGCCTTGCAAAGCGTGAACCGCATTTTTCAGCAGGTTCAGCACGACCTGCCCGATCATATCCTCGTCGGCATACAACAGCAGCTCTTCAGGCTCTACCCCGATACGTATATCGAGTGCCCGGTCGGCCGTATCATGGCGGATCAGCGTAACGATGCGTTCCAAAAAAGGCAGGACGTAAAACGACCGGAGCCGCGGCGCCGGAATCCGAGTCACACGCCGATAAGACTCCACGAACCCGATCAATCCTTTGCCGGTTGAACCGATCGCTTCGATCCCTTCCCGCACCTTCTCGTTCATCGAACCTTCCATTTTCAGCAACGTATCGCTCAAGGAGGTGATCGGCGTAATGGAATTCATGATTTCGTGGGTCAGCACCCGGATCAGCCGTATCCACGATTCGGTCTCTTTTTCGTCCAGTTCGTTGTTGATGTCGTTGACCGCCACGATCCGAAGCGACATATCACGCACCTTCATCGCCGAGACGTTGATCGCAAGATGGACGACGCCGCGTTCGTTGGAAAAAGAAGTTTGTTTTTTCTCCCCGGCTTTCAGGTTGAAAAACAAATCGCGTAGCGAACCGTCGATCACCGCCAGCCGGTTAACGTGGTTCAGTCGCGGCAATCCGAACAACTGTAAAGCGGCCTGATTGATCTGATAAACGTTCCCCGCATCGTTAATAACGATCACCCCCGTATGAATGCTGTTCATTATCAGCTCGTAGTACTTTTCCTGTTCGACGGCCTGCGTGCGGGCCTTCACCAGAATATTCTTGATCCGGTTCAGCGAAAGGTTCAGCAAGTTGTCGCTGACCGGCCCTTCGTACTCGGTAAACTTAAAGGCATAGTCGCCGTTTTCGATGGAATTGAACATGAAGGTCATTTTACGGATACTCTGAAAATGAAAACGGAACAGTCCGGCGATTCCCCAAACCAACAACGCGAAGCCCAGCAACAGCATGAAAAATTTCCCGGACAGAATGCCCAGGGTAATCAGCGCGGCCGATCCCAACAGCAGTACCAACAATCCGCAGAGTTTATAAACCGAGCCTTTGAACATACCGTTACAGTTCGTATTTCTTAATCTTGTTGTATAGCGTCTGGCGGGTAATCCCCAACTGAGCCGCGACGGCGGACATGTTGCCGTCGTTTATCCGGATGGCCCGGACGATCATGTCCCGTTCCATCTGCTCCAGAGTCGAAACGGCAGGCTGAGCGGCCGAAACCTGCGGCGATGCCATCAGCAGATTGTCCTCCGCGATATTTTCCGTTTCGCAGACGATCACCGCTTTTTCAACGGTATGCTGCAATTCTCGGATATTTCCGGGCCATGGATAGTCCCTCAGTTTCTTCTGGGCGCCGGTGTCGATTCCGAGCCCCTGTTTGTGATATTTCGCCGCATACCTCGACAGAAACATTTCGGCGAGCGGCAGGATATCTTCTTTTCGTTCGCGCAGCGACGGGATCTCGATATGAATCGTATTGATCCGGTACAACAGGTCTTCGCGGAACTGCTTCTGCGTCACCATTTCCGGCAGGTTTCGATTCGTCGCGCAGATCAGGCGGATGTCGGTCGGGACAGACAGGTTGCTTCCGACCCGGACGATGCTGCGACTCTGGATGGCCGACAACAGTTTCGCCTGCAAATGGTACGATAGGTTGCCGATCTCGTCCAGAAACAGCGTTCCGCCCCGCGCAATTTCGAATTTGCCGATCCGATCGGTGCGGGCGTCGGTAAAAGCGCCTTTGACATGACCGAACAACTCGCTTTCGAACAGCGATTCGGTCAGCGCGCCCATATCGACCGTGACCATCAATTCGGCGGCCCGCGAGGAGAGGCGGTGTATTTCACGCGCCAACACCTCTTTCCCGGTCCCGTTCTCCCCGGTTATCAGGACATTGGCATCGGTCACCGCCACTTTGTCCACCAGCAAGCGAACCTGTCGCATAGACTGCGAAGCGCCCCAGAACATCGGTGCTGCGGAAGAGAGTTCCTGCCGCATTCCTTTCAGAAATTTGACTTCTTTTTTCGATTTTCCGAGGTTGTAGGCCGAAAGCAGCGTGGCGATCAGCTTGTCGTTTTCCCAGGGCTTTACGACAAAATCGGCAGCGCCTTCCTTGATTGCACGGACAGCCAGGTCGATATCGGCGTAAGCTGTAAACACGACGACTTGGATGTTGGCATCCGCCTTTTTGATCTGCGACAACCAGTAGATCCCTTCGTTCCCGGTATTGATTCCGGCCGAGAAATTCATATCCAGCAGCACCACGTCCACGCGTTCGTTCCACAACGTCCCGGCGATCCGATTCGGCAAGGAAATCAGGATTACTTTGTCAAAATACTTATCGAGCAATAATCCGAGCGCCTTCAGTATGCCCTTGTTATCGTCGACGACCAATACCGTCCCCTGCTTAACCATGAAATACGGATTTTTTTTAATCGATCTCTAAAGATAAAGCAATATTTCCGGTTTCCGACAGGATTTGTCAAGAAAAAAGACATCCGTGTAAAATAAATAGACACACAAACAAAAGTAGACACCGGACAAAAACCTGACAAACAAACGGTTTCGGGGAAAGGTACGATTTTGGTATTTTATTATATAATAAAACACACAAACCAAACGGCCGATGAAAAAATCGCTTTTTACCATTATACTGTCTGTTTTCTTTACATATTCGTTCGCGCAGGGAGAAACATGGTCGCTGGAGCGCTGCATGCAATATGCCATCGCGAACAGCCCGAGCGCCAAACGGCAGCAATACAGCAACGACAATTACAAACAGGACTATATCAACGCCATTGCGAACATGCTGCCGTCGATCAGCGGCAGCGTGAGCGCTACGCCCAATTTCGGCCGTTCGATCAACGACGACAACGTCTACGTCAACAACTCTTCGTTTAACAATGCCTATTCGCTCTCGGCGTCGATGCCGATCTTCAACGGATTCGCCACGATCAACGCCGTCCGGTCGAGCAAGATCGGACGGCTACTGGGCAAGGAGTATCAACAACAGGTACACGACGATATCTCGCTGTCGGTGATGGAACGCTATTTCAACGTGATTCTTTACATGGGACTGGTCACCATTGCGGAAGAACAACTGCAGGAGAGCGGCCAAAACCTGTTCAAAGCGCGCGAACTCGAAAAGCTCGGACTGCGAAGCAGCGCCGACGTAGCGCAGGTCGAAGCGCAGGTAGCCACGAACGACGCCAACCTGATCAACCAGCAGAATAACCTGACCAACGCATGGACATTGCTGAAAAACGTCATGAACTACCCCCTGGAAGACTCGCTACGAATCGACACGGCGATCAACATGATCGACGACGTTCCGCAGGAATCCGCAAGCGAAGTGTTCGTCACGGCGCGAACTCTGCATCCGTCGATCCGGATAGCGGACTATCAACTCCGGCAAAGTAAGCTGAACTATGCCATGAGCCGGGGACGCCTCTTGCCGTCGGTCAGCCTGTCGGCCGAGTACCATACCAATTATTATAGCGATAAACAGTCCACTCCGGCGCCGTTCAGCTACCAGTTCCGAAACAAAAGAGGCGGATACATTTCGGCGACGCTGAGCATCCCCATTTTCAACGGTCTGGCGCGGCGTACCAACGTCAACCGGAACCTGAACAATCTTCGCATCACCGAACAAAACAACGCGGAAACGCTGCGTGCGCTGCAAAGTTCGATCAAGCAAGCCGTAGACCGCTGCAACGGACTCGCCAAGGAGTACCTGCAAGCCGCCAAACAGGTCAGCGCGACCACGCTGGCGCACCGGGCCGTCCAGCGTAAATACGACGAAGGACTGCTCAGTTCGCTCGAACTGCAAACCAGCGCCACGCAGGTGCAGCAGGCAAAATCCTACCTGCTGGACGTCAAACTGCAGTACGTCATCCAATACCGGCTGATCCGCTATTACCAGGGAATCCCGCTGATCGAACAGGTTCACTAAACACGCTCCGAAATCGAAAATCAATAAAAACGACAATCATCTATGGACATCCAACTCAAGCAAAAAAAAGGTCTCAAGAAAAAACATATTCCCTACATCCTGGGAGGAGTATTGCTCCTCTTCATCCTGTGGCTGATTCTCGGCGACCACTCTTCGACGCTGGTGATCGACAGCCGCACGATCACCGTCGGGACGGCCAGAAACGACCTTTTCAACGATTATATCCGGGTCAACGGCACCGTGCAGCCGATCACGATCCTGCAACTCTCCCCGCTGGAGGGCGGCGTGGTCGAAAAGCGGAACATCGAAGAGGGCAACACGGTCAAAGAGGGAGACGTGATCCTGACGCTGAGCAACCAAAACCTGAGCGCTTCGGTACTGGAAAGCGAGTCCCAGTTGGCCGACCGGGTGAACGCCCTGCGGAACGCACAGATCCAGATGGAACAGGATCGGCTGAACCAGCAAAAAGAGCAATTCGCGACCGACCTCGACATCCAGCGAAAAAAACGGCAGTACCAACAAAAAGAAAAGCTGTACAACGAAAAGCTGATCGCCAGGGAGGAATACCTGCAAGCCAAAGAAGACTACGAGCTGGTCGAGCGCAGCCGAGAACTGATTATCGAACGCCAGAAGCAGGATTCGCTGGCCCGTGCCGTACAGATCGATCACCTGAAAGAAAACGTTGAGAACATGAACAAAAACATGGAGTTGATCCGCCAGCGGGTGGAAAACCTGAAAGTAAAGTCTCCGATCGACGGCGAACTGGTGCAACTGAACGTCGAACTGGGACAGTCGATCGGCGCGGGTCAAAAAGTCGGGCAAATCAACGACCTTTCCGACTTTAAAATCCAAGCGACGCCCGACGAGCACTACCTCGATAAAGTGCATCCCGGCCTGGACGCCAAATTCGAACGGCAGGGAGTCGAATTCGGTCTGAAAGTCTCGAAGGTCTACCCGGAAGTGCAGGGCGGACAATTCAAGATCGATTTCCATTTCGAAGGCGAGCGCCCCGACAACATCTGGTCGGGGCAGACCTATTACATCAACCTCGAACTCGGACAACCCGTCCAAGCGCTGCTGATCCCGCGCGGGGCATTCTACCAGAGCACCGGAGGCAGTTGGATATTCGTCCTGTCGGCAGACGGTAAAAAAGCTTTCCGACGCAAAATCAAGATCGGACGGCAAAATCCGCAGTTCTACGAAGTGACCGAAGGACTCGACCCGGACGAAAAGGTAATCGTTTCGAGTTACGAAACCTACGGCGACAACGACGTGCTGATCCTTCGATAGCCCCGTCATATTACACAGAAACTGTCAAACCGAAGAATCCGCATGAAGCGACTGATCTACACTTTCCGGTACCTGACCCGAAACCGGGGCAACAACCTGATCCGTATCCTGTCCATGACGCTCGGGCTGGTCGTAGGCGCTATTCTGCTGTCGCAGGTAGCTTTCGACACCTCTTTCGACCGTTTTTATCCGGATGCCGACCGCATTTACCAGGCCCGGTTCGTATGGGTCGGCGAAAATGAAGACGACGTGGCCGACGGGTTGTTCGGAGAGCCCTGGTCCGTTCTGCGCGACGAGCTGCCGAGAACGGTCTCAGGCACGATGTTTTTCCCCCAACGCAATTTACGTCCCTTTTATTACGAGGATCATCCTCACGTTTTCCAAGGACTGTACCACGCCGATTCCGTATTTTTCGATTTTTTCGGAGTGAAACTGACTCAAGGGGATCTCCGCAGCGGATTCCTGAGCGACCGGAATATTTTCCTATCCGGAAGCTGTGCGGAACGGATGTTCGGCGGGCGAAATCCGGTCGGGGAAATCGTCTTTTACGACAAGTCCGCCCCTTACACCGTGGCGGGCGTGTTCGAGGATTTTCCGAAAAACAGCACACTGAGTTTCGATGCGCTGATTCCGCTGAGGAACATCGCCCCGTTCACGGACATCAACGGATGGCGGCCGAATATGAAATGGGGCGGCACCGACTGTTTCAGGGGATACGTAAAACTGGTTCCGGGAGCCAACCCCGATTCGGTCAATGCAGATTTACGGAAAATCTGCAGGAAATACGCAGATACGGACGAGGTCTTTTACAGACTGTATCCGGTAACGCAACTGCACCGGGACAATGCCGACGTCCGTCATCATGTCTTCATCCGGAGCCTGCTGGCTTTCATCGTGCTGCTCGTCGCGGCGATGAATTACGCGCTGGCTTCGATCTCGTCGCTGGCCACCCGCGCCCGGACAATGGCAATGTACAAATGCAACGGCAACACCTCTTCCGGCATTTTCGGCATGATGCTTTCGGAGACCGCGATCCTGATCCTGTTGTCGATGCTGCTGGCCGTTCTTCTCGTTTTTTCATTCAGGCAACCGATCCAGCAAATCATAACCACCCCTTTCAGCGCTATTTTCACGGCCGGCAATCTGACCAAAACGCTGGCGGTCATCATCCCGCTGTTCCTGATCGCCGGCGTCATCCCGGCCAAAATATTCTCGTCGATCCCGGTCGCGCTGGCATTCCGTAACTATGCGCTAAACAAACGGCTGTGGAAACAATTCCTGCTTTTCATCCAGTTCGGATGCGCGGCCTGATGATCACGTTGCTGGCGATCGTCGTCAGGCAATACCGCCTGGTGCTTCATAAAGATCCGGGGTTCCGTTACGAGAATCTCGTCTTTGTCCGGTTTCCGGGACTCGACCCGGCACAGGCCGACATGCTGAAACACCAGCTCGGGAAGCTCCCGGCCGTGCAGGTTGTGTGTTTCGCGTCGGGTCTGCCCGGATATGAATGTTCGGGAGACAACATCTCGGAAGAGGCCACCGGCAGGGGCGTGCATATTTTCGCCTACGGCGTCGACTCCGACTTTATCCCGGCAATGGAGATCCGGGTGGCATCGGGCCGTAATTTCGGCGCCGACCCGGCCGGCAATGAAATCATTGTCAACGAAGAGTTGGTCGAAAAAATGCAATGGACCGACAGCCCGATCGGGAAAACGGTACTCTTGTTCCAAACTCCGCGCACGATCGTCGGAGTGGTCGAAAACTTCTACAACCAGCCGCTGATCCGGGAACCGAACTCCGTCATACACCCTTCCGTGCTGATGCCGGCGACGGGGAGCCCGATCCTGATCGCAAAACTCGACGGGATTACCCCGGAAAAACTCTCCGAAATTCGCAAACTCCTGACGAATCTGTTCCCCTCGACGGATATTACCGTCGATATCTACCGGGAAGTCATCCGGGCGCAATACGAAAACGAGTTGCACTTTCGCAACACGGTATTCGTCGGCGTGATCGTCACGCTGCTGATCTCGTTGATCGGCTTGGTCGGTTATACGAACAATGAAATCCAGCGCCGCAGCAAGGAAATCGCCATCCGCAAAGTCAACGGAGCGACCGCGAGCAGCATCGTCCGGCTGATCGCCCGCGACCTGCAATGGATCACATTGGCGGCACTGGTCGCCGGATTCGCGGGAGCGTATTTCATCGGGAGCAACTGGTTGCTTCGATTCGCGACAAAGACGCCGTTGAACATCGGACTGTTCGCCGGATGCGGCTTGACCGTTTGCGCGATCATCGCCGTAACGGTCATCCTAAAAACACGGCGGACAGCCTGCGAAAACCCGGTAAAATCCATTAAAAAAGAATAATCCGAAAAACATCTAAACCCCGAACGATTATGAAAACGCTCTCCTATGCCTTCAAATACCTGCTCAAACTGCGTGGAAACAATGTAATCAAGCTGATATCCATCACAATGGGGTTGTTTCTCGGATGGGTGTTCCTGGCAAAAATCGTCTATGTGGAATCTTACAACAAATCGTTCCCCGACGCAGAACGGATCTACCGTGTGGACGAACGTGTAACCCTGCCCGACCGGGAGATCAGGGCCGGATACATATCGGCGCCCGTCGCCCCGGCCCTGAAAGACGAATTCCCGGAAATCGAAACCGCTACGGTCATCTGCCGGCATTTCCCTTTGCTGACACACGGCGAACATCCTTTCAAGATAAACATAGCCTGTACAGACACGGCGTTTTTCGACTTGTTCAGTATCGAAGTCCTGTCCGGCGATCCGGAGCAGGCTCTTCAGGATCCGGACAACCTGTTCCTTTCCCGAAAAACGGCGCGACGGATCTTCGGCGAAGCCGACCCGATCGGACAAATGCTGGAGGAAGCGACCGGAACCCATTACCGGGTAGCCGGGATATTCGAGGATCTGCCGGATAATACGGATGTAAGATGTGAAGGAATCGTTTCGTTCGACAACGTAAAAAAAATGCGCCGGAATTCGGGATGGGGCGGCGGAGACAGTTATACGGGGTACGTAAGGCTCGTTCCCCAAGCCGTTCCCGATTCGATAGAACCGCGGATCATGGACGTACTGCAAAAGTATTACGATTATGCCGGCGATGCCGCGCAAGGGTTCAAGATCGAATATTTTTTCAATCCGATGACCGACATTTACGCGCAACAACCCGACGTTAAAAACGCAACACAACTGCTGATCCTGCTCGCTGTTGCGATCCTGTTCGTATCGGCGCTGAATTACGTCCTGTCGAACTTTTCTTCCCTCCCGGAACGAAGCCGGACCATGGCGATGCACAAATGTAACGGAGCCCGCAAATCGGACATCTTCAGCATCATGATGAGCGAAACGTCCCTATTGATCCTGATTTCATTCCTGTTCGTCATCGCTTTGCTGTTCGGTTTGCGGGACACCATCCAGAAAATGGTCGGAGCGACTCCGAAAATGCTTTTCTCCGGATATAATCTCAGGTATATCATCCCAATAGTCGCCGGAGTATTCCTGCTGGCAGGGCTGGTACCGGCGAATCTGCTCGCAAGAATTCCCGTCACGACCGCCTACCGGCGCTATTCGCCGAGCAACCGGTTGTGGAAGCAGGCATTACTGCTGATCCAGTTTACTGCGGTAACACTGCTGATTTCACTACTGGTCACGGTGGTCAGGCAATACGACCTGATGCTGCGGGAAAATCCGGGATACAATACGAAAAACATGCTTCATACCGAGGCTCTGGCGGGCAGAAACATCCAACAGTACGAAACCGCCAGGCAGGAATTGTTGTCGCTGCCTTTCGTGACCGGAATCGGAGCGGGATGCCACCCGCTCGAAGGAGGGTATTCCGGAAACCCTGTTCAGGACGATCAGAAAAACAATCTCTTCGTCACGCGTCTTGACGTGATTTCACCGGACTACATACCCACGATGGGTATCCAACTGAAGCAAGGCGAAAACTTTGAAAATATGCCCACCGAGGGACAGGTGATCGTCAACGAAGAGTTCGTGCGAAAAATGGGCTGGCAGGGCAATCCGGTCGGGAACAGTTTTTTCTTCGGCAGCCCGACCCCTTGCACCGTCATCGGCGTGGTCCGGGATTTCCGGACGTCGACACTGCGCGCCGGCATCGAACCGCTGGCCCTGTTCTGTATGAACGACCAGAACGGCATAGAAGACATTCAGATCCGCGTCGATGCGATCACGCCGGAAAATATCGCGTCATTGACCGCAAAGCTGAAAACCCTGGCGCCGGAACAGGATATCCGGACCTGGGCTTACGACGACCTGACGCTCAATGCCTATTACAACGAAAGAATGTTGCGCAACATGATATTCGTCGGCGTATTTATTACGCTGGCAATAAGCCTGATCGGGCTGCTCGGCTTCATCAACGACGAAATCCGCCGCCGCAGCAAGGAGATCGCCATCCGCAAAGTGAACGGAGCGACTCCGGGCAGCATCGTCCGGCTGATAGCATCCGATCTGAAATACACCGTATGCGCCGGCATCGTAGCGGGGCTCGGCCTGTCCTTCCTGCAAGGCAGACACTGGCTGGAACGCTTCGCCGTTAAAGTACCGCTGAGTTTGTGGATCTACATCGTTTGCGGGATAGCCGTCGCCGGGCTGATCTGTGCAATCACCGTCCTGAAAATCCGCAAAACGGCCAACGAAAACCCGGTCAATTCGATCAAAAAAGAGTAACCTTTCACAATAGATCACCCGATGATTTTTTTTAAAAACTTTCTCTACCTGCTACGGCATCACAAAGCGGCCGCCCTGCTGAACCTCGCAGGACTGACCGTCGCGCTCGCCTCGTTCATGCTAATCGTCATGCAGGTCGACTACGACCTGGGCTATGACCGGCAGTACGAAAACGCCGACCGGATTTTCCGGATCGAACGCAGTTCGGCAGCGGACAACGCCACCGTCTTTTCACCCTGGATCGGCAACGACTTTTCGACCGTCGAACAAATGACCGCATCCGTTCCGGACATCGCAGGGGAAGGCGGACTGAGATGGTTTTCAAACAATGTTTTCGACGAGTCGGAGACACGGTTTCCGATCCGGTGCATACAGGTCACGGAAAACTGGCCGGAGGTATTCGGTTTCCGGTATGTCGGGGGAGATCCGGACAGGCTTTCCGAACCGGGCACAGCCGTCGTTCCGGAAAGTTTTGCAAAAACGGCCTTTCCGGACGGCGACGCCGTCGGCAAAACGCTGATTCCGGAAAATTACGAAAAACCGCTACAAATCGTCGCCGTTTACCGGGATTTTCCGAAGAATTCATCCGTAAAAAACGATGTCTACACGGTTCGTCCGCTCGAAACTACCATCTCCGACATCATGTATTATATCGTGGCGAACGATGCCGGACACAAAGCGAAAATAGAGGCCGATCTGACCCGGAAAATCCGGGAGACCGACGGCGATTCAACGAAACGTATCCGGCTCCACAACCTGCACGACGTATATTATGCGACGGACTGCATCAGCGACTCCCACGAAAAAGGCAGTCGCGCGACCACCTTGTCGCTGATCGCCGCCGCCATTCTGATTCTCGGGATCGCTGCCATCAATTCGGTCAATTTCGCGATCGCACTGATACCGACCCGCGTACGAAGCCTGAACGCTCGTAAGATTTTCGGATGCAAAACTTCCGTATTACGGCGCAATCTGATCGCCGAAACTGTCGGGACAACGCTGGTTGCATTTTTACTGGCGCTGTGCATCGTACAATGGCTGTCTCCGCTGTCGGCGAATCTGCTGAACGGAATCGCTTCGCCGAGCGAGAATCCGGCTGCGATCTGGATCTCGCTGGCCGCCGCTTCGACAACCGGGATACTTTCGGGACTTTACCCGGCTTTTTACAGCACCTCGTTCAATCCGGCCCTCGCGATCCAGGGAAATTTCGGAAATACCCGTACCGGGAAACGGCTGCGCACCGTGCTGATTGCAACACAGTTCATGGTCACTATCGGCTTTATTGCAGCGGCCCTGCTCATTCACCGGCAAGACAGGTTTCTGAAAAGCCACGATCTCGGCTTCCGGCAACAAAACATCCTGATAACGACCGTATCGTCGAAAACGAGCGAACAACTGGACGCATACGCCGGCATGCTGAAAAGCCATTCCGCCATCGCTGACGTCACCTTCTCGTTCGGCCAACTCGTCGACCGCACCCCTCCGATGCGGCTTTCGTCCGTTTACAAAAATCGAACAAGCAAATTCTGCGTCTATTGCGTAGCGTCCAATTTCTTGTCGTTCATGGGAATGGAGATTGCCGAAGGGCGCGACTTCCGGGAAACCGACCGTCTGAAAGAAAACAATACGTTCATTTTCAATCAAACGGCCGAAAGAAAATACGGCATAGAACCGAACAGCACGATCCACGGTTTCACCGCCCGGGACGACATCGCAGGGATTGTCCGGGACTTCAACTACCAGCCGTTGCAATACGCGATCGAACCGGCCGCCTTTTGCCTGTTCGGAATCAATGACTGCATTCCGCTGAACGTCGTTTACGTGAAAGTCAACGGAGGCGATCTGGCGGCCGTCATCGGGCACATCCGGGAAACGGGCGGTAAATTCGACATCCGAAACCGGGCTCAGGACATCGTTTTCATGGATCAAGCGATCGGCAACCTGTATCGGAAAGAAGCCCTTTTTTCGAAACAGATCGCCTTGTTCAGCCTGCTGTCGATCCTCATATCGGTCGTCGGAGTCTTCGGCCTCGTGCTGTTCGACATGCAGTACCGCCGCAAAGAGATCGGGCTGCGGAAAGTACACGGCGCCACATCAGGAGAAATCCTGCGCATGTTCAATGCCGGATACATACGGATAATTCTGATCTGTTTCGCCGTCGCGACGCCGATAACGTGGTACGCGGGCGACAAGTGGCTGGAACGGTTCGCTTACCGGACTCCGATCGATCCGTGGATATTCGGCACGGCCCTATCGCTCGTGCTGTCGATTACCGTCGCGACCATTTCGCTATTGTGCTACCGTACCGCCCGTGAAAACCCGGCCGACTCGATCCGGAAAGAATAATTATCACAAAACGATACAAAGTCATGAAAATCTTGTTACGAAATTTAGTCAACCTGTTCGCCCGGAACAAAACAGCCGCCCTGCTGAACATAGCCGGACTTACCGTTGCGTTCGCTTCGTTCATGCTCATCATGATGCAGGTATGGTATGAACTCGGATACGACCGATGCTACCCGAATGCCAACCGGATATACGGGCTCTGTTTTCAAGTACCGCAATCCGGCGATCTGGGCACCGTGCTGCCCCGGCCGCTGGCCGAAAAACTGCTCCGGTCATCAGCCGGAATCGAAACGGGCGGATGCCTATCGTATCAACACGGAGATCCCAACGTTCCGTTCTTTCGGCCCGAACGAGGGCCGGAGTCGGCTATCGCCGCCGGTTTTTCGCTCGTTTCGCGATCCTGGTTGGATGTCTTCGGATTCGAAACGCTTTCCGGCGACCTAAACGCCTTTTCCGAACCCAACGCGGCGATTATTCCCCATTCGCTGGCCGTAAAGCTTTTCGGCAGCGAAAACCCGGTCGGGCAAACCATTGCCAAGTCGGAAGGATACCGGGAGGCCGCCCAATTTACGATCGTCGCCGTATACCGTGATTTTCCGAAAAACGCCTCGTTGAAAAACGATGTCTATACCGACCTGAAGGAGCGGCTGCTCCAAGATTTCAACAACTGTTCGACCCCTTATTTCGTCCGGGTAAAACAGAATGCCGACATCCGCCGAATCGAACAGGATCTGCTACCCCTCGTATGGAATTATGCGAAAACGTATGACGAAGACTCGACAAGAAGCCAACGGCTACGGCTCGTCGGATTGAACGACCTCTATTTCTTCAACGAAACGATCTCCCAGGAAGGGGGAAACCGCAACACCACCTATTCGCTGCTGACGGTTGCCCTGCTGATCCTGCTGATCGCGGTTATCAACTTCATTAATTTCACGATCGCACAGGCTCCGGCGCGCATGCGCAGTATCAATACGCAAAAAGTATTCGGATGCCGCTCCCGGCAGTTGCGGATCAATCTGATCGCCGAAGCGGTCTGCCTGACGGCAGTCTCGTTCCTGCTGGCCGTACTCACCGTTCACGCACTGGAAGAAACGAACCTATCTTCGCTGATTACCGGAGGAATCTCGCCCGGCGACTATCCCGGCCTGATCTCGATTTCTGCGGGAATCGCACTGCTGACCGGTTTTATCGCAGGAATCTATCCCGCTTTTTACATTACATCCTTGCAACCCGCCCTGGCGCTGAAGGGGACGTTCTCCGTCTCCCGGCCGGGTAAAAAACTACGCGTCGTCCTTATTGCGGTTCAGTTCTCCATCTCGATGATACTAATTATCGTTGCGCTGGCGGTTCATATTCAAAACCGCTATATTCGACAATTCGACATCGGGTTGCCGCGCGAAAATATCGTAACGTTCGATCTGGGCCCGTTAGCGGGCAGATCGGCCGACCCGTTGATCCATAAGCTGAAAAGCAATCCGGACATCGCCGACGTAACCCTCAGCCGCACTTTTATCGTCAGCAAAGGCGGAACGTTTTGCAACCGCCTTTATAAAAACGATGAAATCGGTTTCCGACTCATGGGGGTTGCGCCGAATTTTTGTTCTTTCATGGGAATGCACCTGGTCGAAGGACGGGATTTCACGGAGACCGACCAGCAGAGGGACGCTCCCGCCCTTATTTTCAACCGAACGGCAAAAAAACTTTATGACATAACCGTCCCCGACTGGCTGGAACATTCCGGAGAAATCGTCGGCATCGTCGAAGATTACCACGATAAACCGTTGCATTACTCCATCGAACCGATAGCTCTGATCGTATACGATCGTTCGTCGCCGTTGTACTGCATGTACGTCAAAATAAACAATCCCGATCCCGGACCGGCTATCGCTTTCATCAGGGAAGCCTACCGGACACTCAGTCCGCAGAGGCAGGTTCCCGACGTAAAATTCATGGAAGAACAACTGGGCAACCTATATCAGAAGGAACGAAACCTTTCGGAAATGATTTTCCTGTTCAGCCTGGTGTCGGTATCGCTTGCGATCACCGGGGTTTTCGGAGTCATCCATTTCGAAACCTCCAGCCGGCGCAAGGAGATCGCTCTACGCAAAGTGTACGGTTCCCAAACCGGCGAAATTCTTCGGATGTTTAACAAAACCTACATCCGCATCGTATTGATATGCTTTGCGGTCGCGGCGCCTGCGGCTATATCGTCGTAAAACGATGGCTCGAAAGCTTCACCTATAAAACGCCGATCCCTAGTTGGATCTTCCTCATGGCGCCGGCTATCGTGCTGATTATCGTCGTCGCCGTCATCACGCTGCGCTGCTACAAAACCGCGACGGACAATCCTATAAAATCGATCCGAACCGAATAACGAAAAACGAATAAGCTATGCATACGCTGAAAAACCTGATTTTGCCATTTAAAAAGTACAAAGTCGCCGCCATACTCAACATCATCGGACTATCGGTAGCTTTCGCCTCGTTCACGATCATTACGACACAGGTGAAGTACGACTTTTCGTTCGACCGGCATTACAAAAACAAAGACCGGATTTTCAGGCTCGAAACCCGTTCTTTCGACGGCAATGCCCATAACGCGGTGGTAAGCCGGCCGATGGCAAAACCGTTGGGTTCGATTCCCGAAGTGGAACGACAAGGCTTGTTCACCGGCGGCCCGGAGCTTGCCGTTTATGATAAAAATGCCGGAAAAAACGCGCAGCAAGGTCCTTTCCGCATCTATTCCGCCGAGCCCGGCGCGCTGGACGTACTGGAATTCGAATACGTCCGGGGAAATGCGCAACGTTTTCGCGAACCGAACACGGTATTGATCTCCGAAACGGTCGCCACCGCCCTCTACGGAACGGAAGATCCCGTAGGGCGCAGTCTGATCCTCGCGCTGGATACCGAAGCCCCGCAGGAGATCATCGGAGTCTACAAAGATTTCCCGAAAAACGGATCGGTGGAAACCGGCAGCATCGTCCGTTTTATCGGGGATGCGGATATTAACGCCAACAACGAAAGCTACGTCTATTATATCCGGCTGAATGCTCCGCAAAACAGGGGAAAAGTCGAAGCGGAACTGTGGAACGTCAACAAACATTCCGATATCTTCAAACAGATTAAAGAAGATTCGACCGTTTTCCGACTGAGCCCGATCTCCGAAATCCATTATTTGAAAAACGTCCGGTTCGATCCTACTCCTAAAAGCAGTCGCACAACGGTCTGGTCGTTACTGGCCATCGCCGTGCTGATCATCGGGATCGCCATCGTCAATTTCGTCAATTTTTCCATCGCGCTCACGCCGGTTCGCCTGCGCAGCATCAATACACAGAAAGTGTTTGGCAATACCAACGGAGCCATCCGCTGCAACCTGATCGGGGAAGTCATGGGGATCGCCCTCCTTTCGCTGCTTCTGTCGCTGATCGTCGTAAAGCTCTTCGCTGGCTCCGCATACGCCTCGTTCATCGAGAGTTGCACAAAAATCGGATCCGATCTGCAAATCCTGGCGATAACGGCCGTCGTCGCCATCGTTACCGGTCTGCTATCGGGCATTTATCCTGCATTTTACGCGACTTCGCGGCCCCCAATCCTGGCGATCAAAGGCTCTTTTGCTCTTTCGCCGAAAGGAAAGCGCGTGCGGACGCTGCTCATCGCGTTCCAATTCGTCATTTCGATCGTCCTGATTGTTTTCTCCATTTCGATCTACGTTCAAAACCGCTACATGCAACGGTTCAATATGGGATTCGAGCGCGACAACATCTTGATCCAGCAGTGGATCGGAAGCAGGATAGCCTCGCAAAAGGATGCGTTCGCCGACAAGCTGAAAAGCAATCCGGCAATCGTCGACGTTACGTTCTCCAGCGGAAAAATCGTGGATCTCAACAAATCCCGCTGGGGTCAAACGTATAAAGGGGAACTGATTGCCCCGAATATTTTTCCGGTAGCGCCGAACTTCCTGTCGTTCATGGGAATCGGAATTACGGAAGGACGCGACTTTATTGCGGACGACAACCGGAAATCCAACTTTACCGTCATATTCAACCAAACGGCCCAACGCCAGT
Source organism: Alistipes sp. AF48-12 (assembly GCF_003477565.1). Taxonomy (NCBI): domain Bacteria; kingdom Pseudomonadati; phylum Bacteroidota; class Bacteroidia; order Bacteroidales; family Rikenellaceae; genus Alistipes; species Alistipes sp. AF48-12. Next base: position 130,304 of record NZ_QUDJ01000003.1, on the reverse strand, counting down.
ACGGACTGACAGTCGGAGAACGATTCGGAGAGTGGGACATAGCAGGCATCGCCCGGGATTTCAACTTCAAGCCGCTGCAATACGGTATCGAACCGATCGCTTTCGCCGTATTCGGCGACCATCCGATTGCGAAGAGCTGGCAGACAGGCACCCTGTACGTTAAAGTCAACCCGGCGAATCTTTCCGCCACCTTGAAGTTTATCCGGGAAACCATACAAGAATTCGATCCGGATGCGGAAGAAAATCTCGTATTTCTGGACGATTCAATCGGACAACTGTATCAGAAAGAACGGAACCTCTCGACCCTGATTTTGCTGTTCAGCCTACTGTCGATGCTGATCTCGGTCGTCGGCGTATTCGGTCTCGTGCTGTTCGAAACACAGTACCGGCGTAAGGAGATCGGCATCCGGAAAATCCACGGCGCGACCGTCGGCGAAATCCTCCGAATATTTAACGGCACTTATGTCCGGATCGTACTGGCCTGCTTCGTTGTCGCGACACCGGTCGCTTATTACGGAGTAAAACGATGGCTCGAAAATTTCGCTTACCGAACGCCGATCCATAGTTGGATCTTCCTCGCCGCGCTGATCGTCGTACTAAGCGTCGTCGTCGCGATCATCACGCTTCGCTGCTACAAAACCGCGACGGACAATCCTATAAAATCGATTAAAACCGAATAACCAAACTACAAACGCTTGCCAATCATGACACCTTTGAAAAATTTCTTCCACGTACTGAAAAAGTACAAAATCGCTTCGCTGCTCAACGTCATTGGGTTGAGTATCGCATTCGCCTCGTTCATGATTATCATGACGCAGGTAAAATACGATCTGTCGTTCGACCGGCATTACAAAAATGCGGATCGGATATTCCGGGTCGAAAATCAGGCAATGACCGAAAACGGAAAGTATAGCGCCAACACCTCCCGCCTGGTGGCGGAAAAGGTGTTCGCAGCAGAACCCGAAATCGAAAAAACGGGACTGATCCAAAGTTATCAACAGCTCGACATCTACGACCAGAGTCTCGGGAAAGACTCCCGTCAGGGCCCTTTCCACTTTTATACCGCCGAACCCGACGCGCTGGATATATTGGAATTCGAATTCGTTCACGGCAGTCCGCAGCGTTTTTCGGAATCCGGGACGGTATTGATCTCGGAACAGGTCGCCACAGCGATTTACGGCGACCAAAACCCGGTCGGACGCAGCCTTATTTTCGACAAGGACACGGAGCACCCGGTAGAGATCGTCGGAGTTTATAAAAACTTTCCGCAAAACGCGACGATAAGATCCAACAGCATCGTCCGGTTTATCGGCCAGGAAAATGCCGGCAACGGCAACAACTGGAATTACGTCTATTACATCCGGCTGAACGCAAGGGAAAATGCCGAGCAAGTCATGCAGGCCATGAACAAAAAGTATCAGGAGTTCGTCGGTACGGGAAATTCGGTTCCGGACAACTTTTTCCGGCTCACTCCGATCACCGAAACCCATTTTACACAAAGCGTCAGCTACAGTCCGACGGATACGGGCAACCGCGCGACGGTCTACTCCCTGATGAGTATCGGCGTTCTGATTATCCTGATCGCTATGATCAACTTCGTCAATTTCTCCACTTCGCTTATTCCGACCCGTATCCGCAGCATCAACGTCCAGAAAGTGCTGGGCGGATCGAACGCCGCCATCCGACGGAACATGATTGCGGAATCGGCGGGACTCGCGGTCGTCTCGTTTTTCGTTGCGCTGCTGATCGTTCATGCATTCTCCGGAACGCCGCTGGCATCCGACATCAGCGCCCCGTGCGACGTCGGAGCCGATATGCCGATTCTGTGGGGCACGGCGCTTATCGCCGTCGCGACCGGAATCCTGTCCGGAATATACCCGGCTTTTTACAGCACCTCGTTCGCTCCGGCGCTCGTAGTGAAAGGCGTTTTCGGGCTTACCCCGAAAGGACGCCGTTTGCGCACGGTACTGATATCGGTACAGTACGCGATATCGATCACATTGATCATCGTCACACTGTCGATACACAGACAAAACCGTTACATGCAAAAATCCGATATAGGGTTCCAACGTGAAAATATCCTGACCACATGGGTGCCCCGTGAAATAGCCGACAAAAGAAAAACCCTGGCCGACAAGCTGACGAGCAATCCCGCCATCACGGACGTGACTTTCGCCGCCGGACCGTTTGTCGCAAAAGGACGGATGCGCTGGGGACGTAGTTACAAAGGAAAAGGCATTACTTATGACGCCTATCCGGTAGCTTCGAATTTTTTACGTTTCATGGGAATCCGGATTACGGACGGACGCGATTTCAACGAAAACGATGATTTAAAACCGGAAATATCTCAAATATTCAACGAAACGTCTCAGCGGAAAGACAGCATCACAGTCGGCGAAAAGATGGAGGACGGAACAAATATCGTAGGCATCGCCAGAGATTCAATTTTCAACCGCTGCAATACGGCATCAATCCGTTCGCATTCGTCGCGTTCGGGACAACCGAATGGGGCGCGTGGACTCCGCTGCGCTATCTGTTCGTCAAGACCAACGGAACGGATATTCCCGCCGTCGCGGATTTCATCAGGAAATCCGTCAAAGAGCTGGTTCCGGACAGCCAGCTCGACATTAGATTCATGGACGAAGAGATCGGAAATCAATACTACAAAGAACAAAAACTGTCGAATTTACTCACCTTGTTCAGCCTGCTGTCGATCTTGATCTCGATCGTAGGGGTATTCGGCCTCGTGCTGTTCGAAACCCAGTACCGTCGCAAAGAGATCGGGATTCGGAAGATCCACGGCGCGACTGTCGGCGAGATCCTCCGGATGTTCAACAAAATTTACGTGCGCATCGTACTGGCGTGTTTCGTTGTCGCCGTACCGATAGCTTACTGCATCGTCGACCGGTGGCTCGAAAACTTCGCCTACAAAGCTCCGGTCGAAATCTGGATTTATCTCGCGGCGCTGGCGATCGTGCTGGGAACCACCGTCGCCACCGTACTGATCCAGACGTACCGGGCCGCCACGGACAATCCCGCCCGGTCGTTGAAAAAACATTAATTATTTTCCGAACATTCATAATCATTCATTCTTTTTAAAAATTACTGCTATGTTGAAAGTTGAAGAACTGAGCAAGAGCTTCCGTACGGAAGAGATCGAAACCATCGCTCTGAACAAGGTTTCGTTCGAAGTCACCGAAGGCGAATTCATTGCGGTCATGGGGCCGTCCGGTTGCGGCAAATCGACGCTGTTGAACATCCTCGGGCTGCTGGACAACCCTACGTCGGGCAAATACTACCTGCTCGGAAAGGAAGTCGGAACCCTGAAGGAAAAAGATCGCACGCTGTACCGCAAAGGCAAAATCGGTTTCGTTTTCCAAAGTTTCAACCTGATCGACGAACTGAACGTCTACGAGAACGTCGAGCTGCCTTTGATCTACCTGCGCGTCAAAGCCGCCCAGCGCAAAAAAATGGTCAACGAGATCCTCGACCGGATGAATATCAGCCACCGCGCCCGCCACTTTCCCCAACAGCTTTCCGGAGGTCAGCAGCAGCGCGTCGCCATCGCCCGCGCCGTCGTTTCGAACCCGAAGCTGATCCTCGCCGATGAGCCCACCGGCAACCTCGACTCGAAGAACGGCAAAGAGGTCATGGATCTGCTGACCGAACTGAACAAGGAGGGCACGACCGTCGTAATGGTAACCCACTCGCAGCACGACTCCTCCTACGCATCGCGCACGATCGACCTGTTCGACGGCGAGATCGTAACCGACGTGAAAGCCTTCCTGTAATCCCTCCGCAGGCAAAACGACCGTTCCGGTTAGATAATAAGCGAAGTTGCCGACATGGTTCGGCAACTTTTTTCGTCATACAACACTTTAAAATGCAAATACTTACATAATAATCATTCCGATTCGTTATCGGAAATAAGAATTTTGCATGACTATTGATCCGCTGAAAAAACTACTTTTATGTTATGAAACTCTAAAACCGAATCGATATGAAATTTCTGACAAACGAAAAACTGACCATCGTCGGAGCGGCCGGGATGATCGGCTCGAACATGGTGCAAACCGCGATCATGATGGGACTGACCCCGAACATCTGCGCCTACGACCCCTATGCCCCGGCATTGGAAGGAGTCGCCGAAGAGATGTACCACTGCGGATTCGAGGGCGTCAACCTAACCTATACCAGCGATATCCGCAAAGCGCTCGACGGAGCGGGATACGTCGTTTCTTCGGGCGGGGCCGCCCGCAAAGCGGGCATGACGCGCGAAGACCTGCTGAAAGGCAACGCCGAGATCGCCGCGCAGTTCGGCAAAGACCTCCGCAACTATTGTCCCGACGTGAAGCATGTGGTCGTGGTGTTTAATCCGGCCGACATTACCGGACTGATTACGCTGCTCTACTCCGGCTTGAAGCCTTCGCAGGTCAGCACGCTGGCCGCACTGGACAGCACGCGGCTGCAAATCGCGCTGGCGCAGCATTTCGGCATCGCGCAAGACCGGGTAACCGGTTCGCGCACTTACGGAGGACACGGCGAACAGATGGCCGTATTCGCTTCCACCGCGAAAGTGGACGGCAAACCGCTGACCGAACTGATCGGCACGGCGGCGCTGACCGACGAACAATGGGCCGCCCTGCGGCAGCACGTGATTCAGGGCGGCAAGCGTATCATCGAACTGCGCGGACGTTCTTCGTTCCAAAGTCCCGCCTACCTGTCGATCGAAATGATCCGCGCGGCCATGGGCGGAACTCCGTTCCGTTGGCCGGCCGGCGTCTACGTCCCGGACGGCGATCAGGGGCCGGTCATGATGGCGATGGAGACCACGATCGACCGCGACGGCGTGCGCTATAAAGTCCCGCACGGCACAGCCGGGGAGACCGAATCGCTGCACGCCAGCTATCTGCACTTGGTCAAGCTGCGCGACGAGGTGATCGGCATGGGTATTCTGCCGCCGGTATCCGAATGGGGAAATCTCAACCCGCACCTTCGATAAATCCGGTACGAAACGCCGCGCATATACCCGAAAACGATACCGGCACCGTCCGGTATCGTTTTTTTTTCATACCTTTATCAAATCAATTCAAACCCAAAACTTAACGATATGAAACGTAAAGTGATATCCGCCGCGCTATTATCCCTGCTGATCGTCGGGGAAACCGCTGCGGCGCGCAAGCCCTCCGCGACTTTCAAAAGAGCGCCGGAGCCGACCGTTCAGACCCACGTCGACGGCTACCTCGGCGGACGCATCGACGCCTGCATCCGCGTCCGCGTGATGAGCGAGGACGAAAACCTACTGGTCGCCCCGTTCCGGCAACGGAACGAGACTAACCGCTGGCAATCCGAATTCTGGGGCAAATGGACGCTCGGCGCCATCGGAGCCTACCGATACAACCGCGACCCGCAGTTGTTGCAGAAGATCGGCAACGGCGTGAGCGGTCTGCTCTCGACCCAGTCCGAGGACGGATACATCGGCAATTACGCGCCGGAAGCGCAACTGACCAACTGGGACGTATGGGGGCAGAAATACACGTTGCTCGGTCTGCTTGCCTATTACGACCTGACCGGAGACAAAAAAGCGATCGAAGGAGCCTGCAAGCTGGCCGACCGCCTGATGACCGTGATTCCGGCGAAAAAAGAGATCGAGATGGCCGGCATCTACCGGGGACTGCCGCCCAGCTCGATCCTCGAACCGATCGTCTATCTATATAACCGTACGGGGAACGGCAAGTACCTCGACTTCGCCAAATACATCGTCGGCCGTTGGGAAACCGACAAAGGTCCGCAGTTGATCGGCAAAGCGCTGGCCGGGGTTCCGGTGGCGGAGCGCTTCCCGTTCAAAAGCGGCTGGGAAACCTGGTGTTCGTGGGACAACGGGCAAAAAGCCTATGAAATGATGTCTTGTTACGACGGTCTGCTCGAACTGTACAAGATCACGAAAAATCCCGACTACCTGAAGGCCGTCGAGGCGACCGTGCGGAACATCATCGACGAGGAGATCAATATCGCCGGCTCGGGCAGCGCATTCGAATGTTTCTATCACGGGAAACGGCTGCAGACCGACCCGGCTTACCATACGATGGAACCTGCGTTACGATGACATGGATGAAGCTCTGCCAAAACCTGCTCGATTTGACCAAAAATCCGCTTTATGCCGACCAAATCGAAAAAACGACGTACAACGCGCTGCTCGCAGCGCTGAAAGAGGACGCCGGGCAAATCGCCAAATACAGTCCGCTCGAAGGCGTGCGTTCGGCCGGCGAACATCAGTGCGGCATGCATGTGAACTGCTGCAATTCGAACGGTCCGCGGGCATTCGCGATGATCCCGACCGCTGCCGTCCTTTCCAGCAACGACAGTCTGTTCGTCAACCTGTACGGTCCGTCGACCACCAAAGCTTCGTTGGGTAAAAACGAAATCTCGCTGGAACAGACGACCGCCTATCCCGAAGATGGCGACATCGAAATCGCCGTGAACGCGCCGAGGAACCTCGAATTCGCAGTCGCCGTGCGAATTCCCGCCTGGAGCAAGGTCAGCCGGGTCGCCGTGAACGGCGAATCGATCGGAGACGTCCGGCCCGGAACCTACGTCACCGTCAGAAGACGCTGGGAACCGGGCGACAAGATTTCCGTAAATCTGGATATGCGCGGACGGCTCGTCGAACTGAACGGTTACCAGGCTATCGAGCGCGGGCCGATCGTTCTGGCGCGGGATTCCCGGTTCGACGACGGATTCGTGGACGAAGCCTCCGTCATCCAAGCCAATGCAGACGGCTATGTGGAACTGATGCCCGTAACGGAAGCGGACAAACCCGAAAAGATGTGGATGGTCTATACGGCCCCGCTGGTGCTGGGTACCGACCTGGAAGGCGATTTTTATAAACCCAGGCAGATCCGGTTCTGCGATTTCGCTTCGGCCGGCAACACCTGGGACAGACGGATTCGTTACCGCGTATGGCTGAAAAAAACGTATAACGTCATTCTGGCTCCGCAACAGTAAACCCTTCGGCCGCGCTTTTGACTGCAGGAGACTTCGCTACGACCGGAGTCCCGTCAACCGAAAATAAAAAACCGACCGTATCCCGGCCGGTTTTTTATTGCGGACACTGCACAAGATTACTGTCCTTTCAGGAATCGGTCGATGTTTTCGGCGGCCCTGCGCCCCGACGCGATCGCGCGGACAACCAACGATGCGCCCATAGAGGCATCCCCGGCGGCAAAAACTTTTCCGACCGTAGTTCTGTTCGCATCGTCGACCGCAATGTTCTTGCGCGCATCGAGCCCGACTCCCAGATCGCCGACCAGCCCGTCGAGTTCGGGATGAACGAATCCCATCGCCAGCAATACGATATCGGCCTCTATGACCTCCGTTTCCCCGGTATGTTTCAGCGTCATCTTTCCCGCATCGTCCTTTTCCCATTCGACGCGTTCGGTCTCGACGCCGATCAGCACGCCGTCTTTCCCGATAAAGCGGTTCGTTGCGAGGTTCCAACGGCGTTCGCAGCCTTCCTCATGCGACGAGGAGGTTTTCAACACCTGCGGATACATCGGCCACGGAGTATCCGGATTGCTGCCTACCGGCGGCTTGGGCATGATCTCGATCTGGGTAACCCCGACGGCGCCTTGACGGATGGACGTGCCGACACAATCCGATCCGGTATCGCCGCCGCCGATCACCAATACCCGTTTTCCCTGTGCGGAAATCCGCTCGTTCTGCGGAATCTGTGCGCCGGCATTCACCCGATTTTGCTGTTGCAACAGCTCCAGCGCGAAATACACCCCTTTCAGGTCGCGCCCCTCCACCGGAAGATCTCGCGGCACCCCGGCGCCGATCGTCACGCAAACGGCATCGAACTTTTCGAGTAATTCTTTAGTTTTAAAATCTTTACCTACACAAACAGAAGGTTTAAACTCGATCCCCTCCTCAGCCAGCAGCTTCAATCTCCGGTCGATAATTTTCTTACCGAGTTTGAAGTCCGGAATCCCCAACCGCAACAGTCCGCCGATAAACTCATTTTTTTCGAACACCGTTACACGATGCCCGCGCCGGTTCAGCCTGTTCGCGCAAGCCAGTCCCGAGGTCCCGATCCGACGACCGCCACCCGCTTTCCGGTACGCCTGCGCGGCGGGCGCGCCGTAACGTACCCTTCGGCAAAAGCACGTTCCACGATCGACACTTCATTTTCCCGGATAGTCACCGGTGCGTCGTGCAGTTTCAGTACGCAGGATTTTTCGCACAACGCCGGACACACGCGCCCGGTAAACTCAGGGAAGTCGTCCGTCTCGGCCAGCGAACGGTAAGCCTCCTCCCAGCGACCGCGCCAGGCCAGATCCTGCCATTCGCCCTGGCGGTTACCCAGCGGACAGGCCCAGTGGCAAAACGGCACCCCGCAGTCCATGCAGCGCGAAGCCTGCAGGCGGCGGTCTTCGATATTGAGCGTCTGCTCGACTTCGGCATAATCGTATATCCGGTCGTGCAACGGGCGGTACCCCGCCTCTTTACGACCTATGGTCAAAAATGCTTTCGGATTTCCCATGATTGTTCGTTTTTCAGCGGTTTAATAATCTTTTTCCATCTCGGCGATCTTGCGGTCGAGCGCGGCCATGCGCTGCGCATGGAGCACTTTTTTGTATTCGATCGGCATCACCTTGATAAACTGGCCGACGTATTCGCTCCAGTCGTCGATCATCGTTTTGGCGAGCGGGCTGCCCGTATGGTAATAGTGCGAACTGATCAGCGCATGCAACTCCTTGCTGTCGGCCGTCTCTTCGATCAACGACAATTCGACCATCTCCATGTTGCAGAAGAAATCGAAATTGCCGAGACGGTTCCACACGTAGGCGATTCCGCCGCTCATGCCCGCCGCAAAGTTTCGTCCGGTCGTACCGAGCACTACGGCGCGGCCGCCGGTCATGTATTCGCAACAGTGATCTCCCACCCCTTCGACAACGGCCGTCGCGCCGCTGTTACGGACGCAGAAACGCTCGCCGACCTGCCCGTTGATATACACTTCGCCCGCCGTCGCGCCGTAGAGCAGCGTATTGCCGGCAATGATGTTCTCGTGGGGCAGGAAAGTCGAGTTTTTCGGCGGCACCAAAACGATTTTTCCGCCGGAAAGCCCTTTGCCGAGGTAGTCGTTGGCGTCTCCCTCCAAGCGAAACGTCACGCCCCGGCACAGGAACGCTCCGAAACTCTGCCCGGCAGAACCGCGGAAAGTCACGCTGACCGTATTCTCGGGCAACGCTTCGCTGCCGTATTTCGAAGTGATCTGTCCCGAAAGCATCGCTCCGACCGAACGGTCCGTATTGTAAATCGGGAAACTCAGGTGCACCGGCATTTTCGAATCGATGGCCGGAGACGCCATCCCGATGATCGAACGGTCCTTGACCTTTTCGATCTTATGATCCTGCACGGTCGTCCGGCGGACGTCGTTCGTTCCGGCTTCGGCCGGACGGTACAGGATCCTCGACAGATCCACTTTCGAAATTTTGGTTCCCGGTTCGAACTTTTTCGGCTCGATCAGGTCGGTGCGACCGATAATGTCGTCCAACCGCGCGTATCCGAGTTCGGCCAACGTTTCGCGGACATCTTCGGCCAGAAAGTTAAAGAAATTGACCAGGTACTCGTAACGCCCGCGGAAATGTTCCCGCAGCCGTTCGTCCTGCGTAGCCACGCCGACCGGACAAGTGTTCATATGGCACTTGCGCATCATCACGCACCCCAGTACGATCAACGCGCTCGTAGCGAATCCGAACTCCTCGGCCCCGAGCAGCGCGGCGATCACCACGTCGCGGCCGGTTTTCAACTGGCCGTCGGTCTGCAGCGTGACTTTACCGCGCAGACCGTTCAGCACGAGGGTTTGCTGTACGTCGGCCAAGCCGATTTCGGTCGGCAGGCCGGCATGTTTCACCGAGCTGACCGGACTGGCTCCGGTACCGCCTTCGCCGCCGCTGACCAGGATCATATCGGCTTTCGCTTTAGCGACTCCGGCCGCAATGGTGCCGATTCCGCTTTCGGAAACCAATTTCACGCTGATTCGCGCGCGCGGATTGACATTCTTCAGGTCGAAAATCAATTGCGCCAGGTCCTCGATCGAATAAATATCGTGGTGCGGAGGCGGCGAGATCAGCGAAATGCCGGGGATCGAATGCCGCGTCCGGGCGATCATCTCGTCGACTTTGTAACCGGGGAGTTGTCCGCCCTCGCCGGGCTTGGCCCCCTGGGCGACCTTGATCTGGATCTCGTCGGCATTGACCAGGTATTCGGCATGGACGCCGAAACGTCCCGAAGCCACCTGTTTGATCGCGCTGCGGGCGATCGTACCGTCCGTATTGGGACGGTAACGCCGCGCGTCCTCGCCGCCTTCGCCGGTATTGCTTTTGCCTCCGATCTTATTCATCGCGATCGCGATCGCCTCGTGCGCCTCGCGGCTGAGCGAACCGAACGACATCGCACCGGTTACGAAACGCTTCATGATCTCCGTCGCCGGCTCCACGAGCGACAGGTCGATCGGATTGCGTTTCAATTCCATCAAATCGCGCAGAAACATCGGCGACGGTTTTTCGTTGACAAGTCGCGTATACTCCTTGAATTTCTTGTAACTGCCCAGCCGCGTGGCCAGTTGCAGCGTAGAGATCGTCTCCGGATTCCACGCATGCCGCTCGCCGTCCTTACGATAGGCGTAATTGCCGAAATTCTCCAGCGGCGCATCCTCGTCGTACAGCTCCCCGAAACCGTGCGCATGAGCGGCCAGCGTATCGACAGCGAGGTCTTCCAAATCGGCCCCGCCGATCTTCGAAGTCATCCCCCGGAAATACCGTTTCAGCAATCCGTCCGACAGTCCCACCGCTTCGAAGATCTCCGCGCCGCGGTAACTGCGGATCGTCGAAATCCCCATCTTGGAGATAATTTTCAGTAATCCTTTATTTAACGCTTTGACGTAATGTTTTTCGGCCGTTTCGTAGTCCAACTGAATATCGCCTTGGGCAACCAGCCGGTCGAGCACGGCGAAAGCCATATACGGATTGACGGCGCTGGCCCCGAATCCGATCAGCAACGCCATATGCATCACTTCGCGCGCCTCGGCGGTTTCGACGATCAGCGCGATCTGAGCCCGCTTGCGCCGGTCGTTCAGGTAGTGGTGCACGGCCGACAGAGCCAGCAGCGACGGGATCGGAGCATGTTCGACGTCGACGCCCCGATCGCTCAGAATCACATAATTGTAACCGTCGTCGACCGCTTTTTCCGCCATTCCGCAAAGTCGGTCAACCGCGTCCGCAAGCCCCTGTCCGCCGTCTGCCGGGCCGAACAGCATCGGCAAGGTCAGCGTCCGAAATCCTTTGTAACGCAGATTATTCAAAATATCCAGTTCGGCATTGGTCAGGATCGGACTCGGCAGTTTGACCACTTTGCAGTGTTCGGCCGACGGGTGCAAGATATTTCCGCCGACCGCGCCGATGTAACTGGCGATCGACATGACCAGTTCTTCGCGGATCGGATCGATCGGCGGATTGGTCACCTGCGCGAACTGCTGCCGGAAATAGTTGAACAACCGCTGCGGTTTGGCCGACAGAATGGCCAGCGGCGTGTCGTTGCCCATCGAACCGAGCGGTTCGAAACCGTTTTCGCCCATCGGCTTGATAAGCTTCTCGACGTCCTCCCGGTTGTACCCGAACACGCGCAGCATCCGGTCGTACTGTTCGACCGAATGTTTCACCTGCCGGCCCGAAGTAATCTGGTTCAGCACGACCCGGTTCCGTCCGAGCCACTCTTTGTACGGATGTTCGGCGGCGAGCTGTTCCTTGATTTCCGGATCGTAGCGGATTTCGCCCTTCTCGGTGTCGATCATCAGGATTTTACCGGGACGCAAACGACCCTTTTCGCGGATCTCCGAAGCTTCGACGGCAAACGTCCCGGTCTCCGAGGCGACCACCATCATGTCGTTCTTGGTAATAAAGTAACGGGCCGGGCGCAGGCCGTTACGGTCGAGCATACCGCCGGCATAACGGCCGTCCGAAAAAAGCAACGTCGCCGGGCCGTCCCAAGGCTCCATGAAAATACTGTGGTATTCGTAAAAAGCCTTCAGTTCGGCGGATATCGGATTTTTATCGTTATAGCTTTCCGGAATCAACATCGCCAGCGCATGGGGTAACGTCATGCCGCTCTGAACGAAAAATTCCAGTACGTTGTCCAACGAAGCGCTGTCGCTCATTCCCCGCTGCACGACGGGCCCCAGCTCTTCGAGCGGACAGAGCAGGTCGGGATGCAGCACGCCCTCGCGGCTCTCCATCCAGCTCCGGTTACCGCGGATCGTATTGATCTCGCCGTTGTGCCCCAACAGGCGAAACGGCTGCGCGAGACTCCAGGTCGGAAACGTATTGGTCGAAAAACGCGAATGCACCAAAGCCAGGCCGCTGGTAAAATACGGATTGACCAGATCGGGGAAATAATAGCGTAACTGTACCGACGACAACATCCCTTTGTAGACCAGCGTACGGGTAGACAGGCTGACCACATAGCACGCCTCCTTCTGTTCCAGGTCGCTTTCGAGCCACTCTTTCTCGATCTTTTTGCGGACGATATAGAGCTTGCGCTCCAGGGTCGACGCGCCCGGATCGCCCGTTACGAAGATCTGTTTAATCACAGGTTCCGTGTCGCGGGCCGCCCGGCCCAGCACGTCGTCGTTCACCGGAACGTCGCGCACGTGCATCAGGTTAAGTCCCTCGGCCTGTACGTTTCGTTTGACGATCCCCAGAGCCGCCGTCTGACCGGCTTTGTCGCGCGGTAAGAAAACGAGTCCGGTTCCGTAATGCCCCTTTTCGGGAACCGGAATGCCCTGCAAGAGAATAAATTCATGGGGAATCTGCACCAGGATGCCGGCTCCGTCGCCGGTTTTGTTATCGGCCCCTTCGGCTCCGCGGTGCATCATGTGTTCGAGTACCTGGAGACCGTTTTCGACAATGTCGTGGGTCTTATTCCCCTTGATATTGACAACCAGTCCGACGCCGCACGCGTCGCGTTCGTTATCGGGATCGTATAACCCCTGTCGGCGGGGCGCAACGTTTATTTTTCGATTCTGTTTCATGCCTTTTGTCTGTAATTGCGCCGCAGCGTTTTTTCGCAACCACCGCAGCGCGGATTAAAAACCACTAGCGTACGAATAGCAACTCCCTGTATTTCGGCAGCGGCCACATTTCGTTGTCGACCACCTCTTCGAGTTTGTCAGCGTGGTAACGGATCTCATCGAATGCCACAGCCACCGTATCGTGATAGGCAATCGCCTTTTTCCGTTCGCTGGCGATTTTGTTGGCCACTTTGCGAGCTTCGATCATCTTTTCGGTTAACGTCTGGATCTTCTCCATGTGAACGGAGATCTTCTCGATCAGCGCCATGTCCTGGCCGGCCACGCTTCCGAATTTATCGGCGCCGAACAACTCTTTCATTTTAAAAGCCTTGTCCAGCAGCATTCCCTGGTAGCGCGAAGCGACCGGCAGAATATGATTCATCACCAGATCGCCCAACACGCGGGCTTCGATCTGGATCTTTTTCGTATAGGTCTCCCACTTCACCTCGGCGCGCGCATGCAACTCTTTCGACGAAAGCACCCCCATCCGAACGAACATCTCGGCATGGGTCGGCGCAACGAACTGGTCGATGATCTCCGGAACGGAAACCGCGCAGTCCAGACCGCGCCTCAGAGCTTCCTCTTTCCACTCGTCGGTATAACCGTTGCCGTCGAAATGAACCGCGGCGGACTCCCTGACGTAAGCCTTCAGCACGGACAGAATCGCCTGCTCTTTGGGTTCGCCTTTGCCGACACGGGTGTCGACGGCCTCCTTGAATTCGGCCAACTGATCGGCTACGGCGGTATTCAATACGGTCATCGCGCCGCCGCAGTTATCCGAAGAGCCTACGGCGCGGAACTCGAAACGGTTGCCCGTAAAGGCGAACGGAGACGTCCGGTTGCGGTCGGTATTGTCGATCAGCAATTCCGGAATATGATCGATTCCTCCCATCCGGAAACCGCACTTGTCGTCGAATTCGATCGTATCGTCGCACGAACTGGAGGCCAGTTTGTCAAGCACCGCCGAAATCTGGCGGCCGAGGAACACCGAAATGATCGCCGGGGGCGCTTCGTTCGCACCCAGCCGGTGGGCATTCGTCGCGCTCGCGATACTGGCCTCAGTAATCCGTTCCGCTTGTAAACGGCCATCATCACATTGACCAGAAACGTGATGAACTGCAGGTTATCCTGCGGCGTTTTGCCCGGGGAGAGCAGGTTGACGCCGGTATCGGTTCCGAGCGACCAGTTGTTGTGTTTGCCCGAACCGTTGATTCCTTTAAACGGCTTTTCGTGCAGGATCACCCGGAAACAGTGGCGGCGCGCCACCTTTTTCATAATCGACATCAGCAGCAGGTTATGGTCGTTGGCCAGGTTGGTCTCTTCGAAAATCGGGGCAAGCTCGAACTGGTTCGGAGCCACCTCGTTGTGACGCGTTTTGGCCGGAATGCCGAGTTTCCAGCACTCGTATTCGAGATCTTTCATAAACGCCATCACCCGGGTCGGAATGGCTCCGAAATAATGGTCTTCCAACTGCTGGTTTTTGGCGCTCTCGTGCCCCATCAGCGTACGACCGGTCAGCACCATGTCCGGACGAGCCGCATAAAGGCCCTCGTCGACGAGAAAGTACTCCTGCTCCCATCCCAGGTAGGAGTACACTTTCGACACCGTCGGATCGAAGTAGCGGCACACCTCTGTAGCGGCTCTATCGACGGCCTGCAGCGACCGAAGCAAGGGTACCTTGTAGTCGAGCGCTTCCCCGGTATAGGCGATAAAAATCGTCGGGATACAGAGCGTCGTATCGACGATGAAAGCCGGCGAAGTCGCATCCCAAGCCGAATAACCGCGCGCTTCGAACGTATTGCGGATACCGCCGCTCGGAAAGCTCGATGCATCGGGCTCCTGCTGAATCAGCAGCTTCCCGGAAAACTCCTCGATCACCCCGCCCTTGCCGTCGTACTCGACAAAAGCGTCGTGTTTTTCGGCCGTACCGCCCGTAAGCGGCTGAAACCAGTGCGTATAGTGCGTGGCGCCCATGTCCATCGCCCACTGTTTCATACCCGATGCGACGCTGTCTGCAATTTCGCGGCTCAGCGCTTTACCGTGCTTCATCGTCTCGAACAGCGCCTCGTATGTTTTTTTCGGCAGGTACTTGCGCATTTTGTCTTCATTGAAAACATACATTCCGAAATATTCGGAAGCCCGTTCCGCCGGCGCGGGCATACAAACGGCCTTGCGTTTGATCGCCTCTTCCACTACTTTAAATCTAAGTTCTGACATGGCTTTATAAATTTAAGTATTAGAAACTTTTCCGTCTCTCAAATCATTTTTTACTTCAGATAGATATTGTGCTTGCGGCACGTCTCTACCATCTCTTCGGGCCAGATACTGGCCTGCACTTCGCCGATATGCGCGCAGCGCAGCAGGAACATGCATAACCGCGACTGGCCGATCCCTCCGCCAATCGACAACGGAATACGGTCTTCGAGCAGCGCTTTGTGAAATTCCAAATCGGCGCGCTCGGGACACCCCTCGAGTTCCAACTGACGCAATAAAGCCGTTTTGTCGACCCGGATACCCATGCTTGAAACTTCGAAAGCGGATTCGAGCACCGGGTTCCACAGGATAATGTCGCCGTTCAACCCTTTATACCCTCCGTCGGACGGGGTTGTCCAGTCGTCGTAATCCGGAGCCCGGCCGTCGTGTTTTTTGCCGTCGGACAGTTTGCCGCCGATGCCGATCACGAAGATCGCCCCGTATTTGCGGGCCGCTTCCGTCTCGCGTTCCCGAGGAGACAGCGACGGATACATTTTCAACAGGTCTTCGCTTTGGATGAACCGGATGGTCTCC
This sequence comes from Alistipes sp. AF48-12, assembly GCF_003477565.1. NCBI lineage: Bacteria > Pseudomonadati > Bacteroidota > Bacteroidia > Bacteroidales > Rikenellaceae > Alistipes > Alistipes sp. AF48-12. Next base: position 114,388 of record NZ_QUDJ01000003.1, on the reverse strand, counting down.
GGAAGGATCGGCGTGATGTGCGGATAGATCTCATACACTTCGCGTTCCATGCGGCGAACTACACCGTAAATTTTAGTAACGATCTCTTTCAGGAAATCGAGGTTGCGCTGTTCTGCCGTCACGGTGCGTTCCCAATCCCACTGATCCACGTAGATCGAATGCAAGTTATCCAGCTCTTCGTCGGCGCGGATGGCGTTCATGTCGGTATAAAGACCGTAACCGGGAGCGATGCCGTAAGCTCCGAGTTTCATTCGTTTCCACTTGGCCAGCGAATGCACCACCTCGGCGCGGCGTTCACCCATATCTTTGATCGGGAACGAAACCGGCCGTTCGACGCCGTTCAGGTCGTCGTTGATTCCCGTCCCGGACAGCACGAAAAGCGGCGCGGTGACCCGGCGCAAATCCAGTTCGGCCGCCAGCGATTTCTGAAAGCGGGTTTTAATCGTCTTGATGGCCTGTTCCATCATCTCCGGAACGAGTTTGGCCTTGTACTGTTTTACCATGTAAAGTGACATATGCTTGAATTTTAACGTTTTTTCTTTTTTCGATATCCCGGCGGCCGGTTCGCCGCCGGGGCATCTTGCAACCAACTTAAACTTAAACCTCTATTACGCTACATCCAACGATGTCTAACTGTTGTAAGCACTCTCGCCGTGTTCGTAGATATCGAGTCCCTCCTCTTCCACGCGGGCGTCAACACGCAGACCGACCAATTTGTCGACGATCTTGAACAGAATATAGGTCATTGCGGCGCTGAAAACGACGGATACCGCCGTAGCCACTACCTGCACCCACAACTGATGCCAGTCGCCGTAAAGCGCTCCTTCCACACCGCCTTCGCCGCTGATATACCGCGTAGCGAAAACTCCGGTAAGAATAGAACCCACGATACCGCCCATGCCGTGTACGCCGAATGCGTCGAGGGCGTCGTCGTATTTGAATTTCGGTTTGACGACGGCCACCATGAAAAAGCAAACGACCGAGGAAAGAAGCCCGATGCAAACGGCTCCAAGAACGCTTACGGTGCCTGCGGCAGGCGTAATGGCAACCAGTCCGGCCACCGCTCCGGTACACACGCCGACCGTCGTCGGCTTTTTGTTGTGCACCCAGTCGATCAGCATCCACGTCATCGCCGCCACGCAAGTGGCCAAGTGCGTCACCAGAAAAGCGTTGGCCGCGATACCGTCGGCCTGCAGACCGCTTCCGGCATTGAAACCGAACCAGCCGAGCCACAGAAAAGCCGTTCCCATGAATACGAAAGTAACGTTGTGCGGGCTCATCGGCTGTCCGACCCGGTAGCCTCTTCTCTTACCGAGCAGCACGGCCATTACCAGTGCGGAAATACCGGCATTGATATGCACGACCGTTCCGCCCGCAAAGTCGATGGCCCCCATTTCCTGCAGCCATCCGCCGCCCCATACCCAGTGCGCCATCGGGTTGTACACCAAGATGCTCCACAGGATCGTGAAGAGCATAAAGCCCGAAAATTTGATCCGTTCGGCAAAAGCGCCCAGTATCAAAGCCGGCGTGATCACGGCAAACATACACTGGAAAACCACGAAAATGATTTCGGGAATGTTGCCCGTAGTCAGCGCCGACGGCGTTACGCCGTTCAGCATCACTTTATCGAAACCGCCGATCACGCTGCCTGCGGCAGTCCCGCAAAGAGAGGTTCCGAATACGAAACTGTAACCGAATGCCACCCACAGAATACTAATTACGCCGACGATAAGCAAGCACTGCATAATGATGCTCAGTACGTTTTTCTGGCGCACCAGCCCGCCGTAAAACAGGGCGATACCGGGAATGGTCATTAACAGGACGAGAATGGTAGCGACGATCATCCACGCCGTGTTGCCGCTGTCCACCGCAGGGACGGCGACTTGTGTAATATCTTCTATATAATCCATGACTCAAAATTCTTTGTCGTTATACTTCGTGTTCGTTCAATAACAAGCCCTCGAAAAAACTATTTCTCCAGCTCCGCATTGTAAAGGGCGATATCGCCCCTTTCACCGGTACGGATGCGGATGGCGTCGTCGATGGGAATGACGAATATGCGCCCGTCGCCGATCTCGCCGGTAAAAGCCGATTTAAGAAGGGCCTGCACCGTCTTTTCCACATTCTTATCGCGCAGAACAATCGATATCAGTATCCGCTCGATGGAACTGGTATCATACACCACTCCGCGGTAGATACGGGCCTGGCGGGACTTTCCGATCCCTCGAACGTCGTAATAAGAGAACCACTCGATGTCTGCTGCGAGCAAAGCTTCCTTCACTTCCTCGAACTTGGTCTTACGAATAATTGCCTCGATCTTTTTCATTTTGCTTGGATTTTATGGTGAATGAACTAAAAAGATATCCCGAATACGAGACTCGCATCATCGGTAGCCGGCGAAGCGACGGCCTGCACGAAGACCGGCAGCGAATAAGAATCCGTAATCCGGACCGTTTTGGAGGCTTTCAGCGAAATATTCGAAACCTGAAACCCTTTGTCGCCCCATCGCGGAGTCAGCCATGCCGGAGCGTCCCACGGCGCCACGCCGACTGCACAGGTCAGATCGACGCCTTTGATCCGGAAATCGTAACCGAGTTCGATATAGGTCGAAAACTTCCGCTCGCCGTCCACTTTGTCGAGATTCCCGGCGAACATCGTGCTCCAGGAGACGTGCAACGGAAACTTTTTGCCGAAATGATAGCCCAGCGTCCCCTCAAACAGGTGCGTATTCAGATAATCGGAATAGAAAGGAGCGCCCTGTCCGGCCCACCAGTAATCGGTGACTCCGACCGAAAAACCGCCGACCGAATAACCGGCCGAAAGATCCAGCTCCTTGAAACCTTCCCGCAAGCTGGTCGAGCCCCAGGCTCCGATGGAAAATCCTTTATAAGCCAATCCGAGCGAAGGCTGAACACTCGCCCCCGATCCTATCTGATAGACCCCCCTCCACACATATCCGCTCACGAGGTCCGCTCCCACGTTCACCACCACTCCGGACTGGGCTTTTAAAGACGGCGCGCAAGTCGAAAACACTATCGCCGCCAACATCATACGTACAATGGATAAATTCTTTTTCATAGCCTTTCATTTAAATGGATCAACAACTCATTTCTTTTCCCGGACTCCGATCCGTTTCGACGAATCGGACCGTTTTGTCAGATTTTCCGTTCAATCCCCATACGGGGATTTTCTGCTAACGAAAAATAATAAGTAAAATCCTCAGGCTTCATAACCATAAATTCAATCATCTGATGCAAATATAGTATTTTTGAATTCTATAATGCAAATTTTATGGGGTATATTTTAATATAAATACTTATTTTAAAACAATACCCCCACAAATATACATACAAGTCATAAATAATTTAAATTACAATTTAAAACAATAATTCTATTAAACGCGTAATTATCTCGTCAAAATCCGGTAAAAACACGCAATATTCCTGTCTGAAATCCGGATTTAATAAAAAACAGTAACCTAAAATTACGACTCGGCATAAATTCGATCTTTTTCGGACACCCCCTCACATTTCGGGGGATTATTTCCACAAAATCGTTTTTGAACCGCCAAGCGTCAAAATTCACAACCCTGTAACTTCAAAAAGGACATAATAAGAAAAAAAAGGGACTTAAAAAGAGTACCCCTTCCTACAAAACAATACTACCGTCAATAAGCGGTATGTTTTTTGACAGAATAACGGTAAACTCTAAACGTATGAAAGCGAATAAATCTACCTTTCTGATTCTGATTTTATCCGGAGCCCTGTTGTTGGGTTGCAAACGAAAGCGAGAGACGCAGGCGCCGCCGCTCGAACTGCCGGTAGCCGAAGCGACGACGAGCGATATTCCGATATGGATGGACTTCGTAGGCCAGACCTACGGAAAATCGGACATCACGATACAGGCGCGCGTAAGCGGATTTTTGCGCGGAATCTATTTCAGAGAAGGGACATTCGTACACAAGGGAGACTTGCTCTACGTGATCGAACCGGCCCCTTACGCCGCGCAAACGGCTCAGCGGCAGGCCTCGGTCAGCCAGGCCGAAGCGGAACTGACCAATGCCCGGCAGAATTACGAACGCGTGAAACCGCTCGCAACCATCAACGCCGCCAGCAAAAGCGACCTAGACGCCGCCGTCTCGCGGCTATCGGCAGCCCAGGCGGCTCTGAAAGCAGCTCAGGCTGCATTGAAATACACCGAAATCGAACAAAGTTACACGCAGGTACTCTCCCCCGTAAACGGCATTATCGGACAGACAAAAGCCCGCACCGGAGACTACGTAGGCCCCGGATCGCAATATGCGGTACTGAACACCGTCTCGCAGGTCGATACGATACGCGTGGTATTCTTCATCCCGGAAGACACCTATTTCGATCTGATACGTCGGGGCAGGGCCGATTTCAGCGAAATCATGCTGACGATCTCGGACAACATCGCCTATCCGCACCGGGGGCACTTCGATTTTATCGGACGGGCCGTCGAGCAGGGCACCGGATCGCTGAACGCACAGGTTTCGTTCCCGAATCCGGATACGCTGTTGCGCCCCGGGCAGTTCGCCCGCATCCGCACCGTCGTCGACACGCTGCGGTCGGCGCTGCTGATCCCGCAACAAGCGGTAATGCGCACGCAGGGCATCAGCAGCGTCTATGCGCTCGATTCGGCCGGACGGGCGAAACAGCGCATCGTATCCCTCGGCAATACCTATAATAATATGTGGGTAGTCAACTCCGGACTCGACTCCGGAGCGCGCGTCGTCACTTCGGGTTTCCACAAAGTTCGTGAAGGAGCGGTCGTAGAGCCGATGACCGTCGCCGATTCACTCCAAAAATAGAAAACTATGGGAAACTTTTTCGTAAGACGTCCGATATTCGCCATGGTCATCGCCATCATGATCGTAGTGCTGGGACTGATCGCCATCAAAAGCATGCCGATCGAGCAATACCCCGACATCACGCCGCCCGTGGTCGAAGTGACGGCTCAGTATCAGGGAGCCGACGCGCTCACGGTCGAGCAGAGCGTTGCCACGCCGATCGAAGAGAGCGTTAACGGAGTGAGCGACATGATCTACATGCAGTCGACCAACTCGAACGACGGCAGCATGTCGTTACAGGTGTCCTTCGGCGTAGGAAGCAACCCGGACATGAGCACCGTATTCACTCAGAACCGCGTCTCGTCGGCCACGCCGATGCTACCGCAGCCGGTGATCCAACAGGGCGTCACCACGCAAAAAACCATGACGAGCTTCATCATGGTACTGTCGTTGTTCTCCGACGGCCGGTACGACGAGAATTTCCTGGCCAATTACGCGATCATCAACATGAAAGACCCGATCTCGCGGATCAACGGCGTCGGCAGCGTACAGGTGCTCGGCGGCGGCCCTTACGCGATGCGAATATGGATCAAACCGGACAAGATGGATTACCTCGGCATCACGGTCGGCGACATCTCGGCGGCAATCGGCCAGCAAAGCCAGATCGTTCCCGGCGGCCAGCTCGGCGCCGAGCCGAACGACGGCTCTCCGGAATTCACCTATACGGTACGGATGCCGGGCCAGTACAGTACGGCCGAAGAGTTCGAACGGATCGTGCTGCGGGCCAATCCGGACGGTTCGCTGGTGCGACTCCGGGACGTCGCGCGGGTAGAACTCGGCGTACAATCTTACAGCACGACGGCCTCCTTCCAGGAACATCCGGCCTGTTTGCTGCTGATCAACCAGTCGCCGGGCAGCAATGCCGTCGAGGTCGGCAGGCAGGTCAACTCGCTGATGAAAGACCTCGCGAAATCGTTCCCGGACGGCGTACAGTACAACACGGTAGTCGACTCGACGCATACGATCGTGCTCGGCATCCAGGATATCGTCACGACGCTGCTGTTGGCGCTGCTGCTCGTCGTGCTGGTCATCTATCTTTTTCTGCAAAACATCCGGGCCACGATCGTGCCGCTGATTGCGATTCCGGTCTCGCTGATCGGAGCCTTTATGGTCTTCCCGCTGTTCGGATTCTCAATCAACGTCTTTTCGCTGCTCGGACTGGTACTCGCGATCGGGCTGGTAGTCGACGACGCCATCGTAGTCGTCGAAGCCGTCCAGGTGAATATCGAAAAGGGCATGAACGGCCGGGACGCCACGATCGCGGCGATGAAGACCGTCGCTTCGCCGATCATCGCGACGACGTCGGTGTTGATGGCCGTATTCCTGCCGGTCGGACTGATGCCGGGCGCAGCCGGGAAACTCTACGGACAATTCGCCATCACGATCGCCATCAGCGTTTGCCTGTCGGGGATCAACGCGCTGTCGCTGAGTCCGGCGCTCTGTTCGCTGCTGCTGCGTCCCAAGAAAGAGGGCCAGACGGACAACCGGTTTTTCCGGTGGTTCAACCGCCGTTTTACCAGCGGCGTCGACGGCTATCTGAAAACCAGCGGCGTGATCGTCCGACACAGCGCGCGAACGCTGCTGTTCATCGGCATTTCGGCGGCGGCCGTCGTCATCCTGATGAAGCAGATCCCGACCGGATTCCTACCGGACGAAGACCAGGGCTACCTGATTACCAACATCCAACTGCCCAACGCCGCTTCGCTGACGCGCACCGAAGCGGTCATCAAGCAGATCAACGACGTTCTCGACAAAAACGACAATGTCCAGTCGGTCACCTCGGCCGCCGGATTCAGCCTGCTGGCCGGCACGCAATCGCCGAATAGTGGTCTGATATTTATCCGGTTGAAAGACTGGAACAAACGCAAGATGACCGCAGCGCAAATCACCGAAGCGTTGAACATGGAACTTTACGAAGAGATCGACGCTGCCGAAGTCTTTACGTTCGGACCGCCGTCGATTCCCGGCCTGGGACCGAGTTCGGGCTTTACGATCATGATCCAGGACAAGGGCGGCAACACGCCGCAATACCTGGCCGAATACACCGGAAAATTCATCGAAGAGGCCAAGAAGCGCCCCGAAATCGCCAGCATCAGCACGATGTTCCAGGCCGACGTGCCTCAAAAGGCGATCTCGATCGACAACGACAAAGTACTGAGCGCGGGAGTTTCGCTGGACGAACTGCATACGCAGGTGTCGGCCTATCTCGGCGGCATGTACGTCAACAACTTCAACCGTTTCGGCCGGATGTACCAAACCTATATCCAGGCCGAAAGCGAGTACCGGCTGAACGAATCGAAGATCAGCCAGTTCTATCTGACGAACAACCGGGGTGAAAGCGTCCCGCTGTCGGCCTTCATCACGGTGCGCGACACGACCGGGCCGCAGTTCACGAACCGCTTCAACCTCTACCGCTCGGCCGGAGTGACGGGACTGCCTTCGACGAAATACTCGACCGACGAAGCGATGACCGCCCTCGCGGAAGTCGCCGACGAGGTGCTTCCGGACGACATGGGCTACGCATGGAGCAACATGTCGTACCAGGAAGCCCACAACAGCGGCGCGGGAATCGTATTCCTCTATGCGGTGATCTTCGTTTTTTTGATTCTCGCCGCGCTGTACGAAAGCTGGAGCCTGCCGTTGAGCATCCTGCTCGGCATCCCGTTCGCGCTGCTCGGAGCGATGGGCTTCACTTACCTGGCGCACCTGTTCGACCCGATATACGTCAACGACATCTTCATGCAGGTGTCGCTGATCATGCTGATCGGACTGGCGGCCAAAAACGCGATCCTGATCGTGGAATACGCCCGCGACAAATTCAGCGAAGGCATGAACCTGCAACAGGCGGCTCTCGAAGGAGCCAAACTGCGGGTGCGGCCGGTCATCATGACCGCCGTAGCGTTCCTGATGGGCGTACTGCCGCTGATCTTCGCGACCGGCAGCAATGCCGTCGCGCGCAACATCATGGGGCTGGCGCTGTTCGGCGGTATGCTGATCGCCACGCTGATCGGACTGTTCGCTTACCCCGGGTTGTTCGTGCTGATCGGAAAATGGGGACGTTACGAAGAAAAACGAAATCAAAAAGCCGCGACGGAAAACAGTCCGGCCGTAAAATAAATCATGATGCGATTCGATATGAACAAACGATATTTTATCCGGATATTCCCGCTGATCGTCCTTTTTGCGGGCAGTTGCACGGTCGGTCCGAAATTCAAAGCGCCGGTCGTCGAAACCCCGCCGAGATACATGGGAGCGGCCGGCACCGCCGCAACGGATCTCTACTGGTGGCAACTGTTCGACGACACGACGCTGACGAGGCTGATCGCGACGGCAATCGAGAACAACCGCAACGTCGAAATCGCCTTCTCCCGGGTCGAACAGGCGCGGCTGACGCTGAAGGAGACCCGCGCCGGTCTGTGGCCGTCGGTAAGCTACGGCGTCACCGGACAGTACGGCACGGAGTCCTTCATCGGACTGAAAAGCGACAAACCGGTGGAAACCTATATCATCAAACCGAGCATCTCCTGGGAACTGGATCTGTTCGGCAAAATCAGGCGGATGAGCGAAGCCGACCGCGCGCAACTGCTGGCGACCGACCGGGCGGCGCAAGGCGTGTTGGTTTCGCTGGTAGCCGAGGTGGCATCGACCTATTTTTCCTACCTGCAGTACGAATATGCCGGTAAAACCGCCCGACAGACCAGCATTTCCCGCGAAGCGACCTACGCGCTGCAGCAACAAAGCTATGCGATCGGCTCGATCGACGAGCTGCAACTGCGCCAGGGAGAAGCGGCCTATGCCACGGCCGCCGCGGCGAATGCCCAGTACGAACGCGCCAGCGAGCAGGCGTTACACGCCCTCAGCCTGTTGCTGGGACAAAATCCCTCGCAGGTCGTCGGCAAACACACTCCGCTGGTCGACCTCCGCATTCCGGCCGAAGTGCCCGCCGGTTTGCCGTCCGACCTGCTCGCCCGTCGGCCCGACATGGTCGAAGCTTACTATCAGGTGATGGCTGCCAACGCTCAGATCGGCGTGGCGCAGGCGATGCGTTTTCCGAGCATCGCGCTGACCGGAAACGGCGGCGTATTCAGCGAGGAATTCAAAAAGCTGTTCGATCACAATGCTTGGATGTGGTCGGCGGCAGGAGGGATTACGGGGCCGGTTTTCAATTTCGGAGCCAACAAACGCAGGGTACAGATCATGCGCGAGAAACACCGCGAGGCAATTATGAATTACGAGCAATGTTTTCTGCAGGCGCTCCGGGAGGTCGAAGACGCGCTGACAGCCGTCCGCACTTACCGTACCCAACTCGAATCGATGCTGACATTGGTAACGGCTGCCGAAAAAGCCGACCGGCTGTCGCAGCAGCAGTACGCCGCCGGACAGATCAGTTACTTGGACGTTCTGGAAACGCAACGAACATTATTCGACGCGCAATCCGATTACGCGGAGACGCTCAGCGCAACGATGAGCAGCTACGCCACGCTTTACAAAGCGCTCGGAGGCGGCATCATGTCGCCGGAAGAATCGGCAGAAAAGAGCGCCGCAACTCAGTAAGCGATCCCGACCGCTTTCGCCCACGGGGTTTCCTTATAGGATTCTTGCAGAAGTTGCAACGCGGACAGGTCGCGCGGAACGTACGTGGAAAGTCCGCAGAAAGTATTCAGCTTGACGCACATATTAAAGGGTCCTACTCCCGGACCGGAATAGGCGCTGAAAACGTACTCGGTATGATCTTCGTAAACCACCGTTTTGCGAAGTTGCCCGGCGAACGCGGCATAAAGAGCGGCATCTCCGCCGATTTTGGAATAATAGTCCAGCAGATCGTGAAAAACGTGGGTCTGCATCCGCTCCAAATACTGAACCTGCGACACATCCGCCGAAGCGGGCGAAGCGGAGGCGTAAAACGCTTTGGCAGCCGCAGCCAGCGCGTCCAGTTCGTCGGTTTTAATCAGACCGACCGAGGCATAGGGCCACGTAGACGACGATTGCCGGTAGTAATCGACGAACAGTCGGCAGACCTCTTCGAACCGCGGCGTATCCGCGAACAGTTCCGGCAAAATCGCATCGTACGAAAAACCGGACGAAAGGATCTCCGTCGGAGAAGCGATGATGTATTTGGCGGCATTCCGCAGTTCGTACAACGCCTCGACACTCCCCATAAAGCAGGCGTCGAACAGCAGGAAGTCGAATTCCCGATCCCGGGGCAACGCCCCGGCCAGATCGGAAATGTCGATATAATTGGCGCCGTCCTGAGCGAACCATTTGGTAAGGGGCGCATTCGGATCTTTCCGCCACAGATCGTCCGCCGAATAGCTTTTCGGAATCACTCCGGCAGGCGCCCAGCCCAATCCGTGCGACCACAGCACCAGCCCGTAGGATTCGGCCGGATACAGCGCTTTGGTACGCGCGATCACCCGGCTCAGCACCGACGTCGATGCGGAATTCTCTTTCGCATACTCCTCGACGACCGTCTTTTTGCCTCCCGACTCGATCTTCAACAATTGGGGAGTACCTCCCTGCGGATCGATATAGACGATCAGGTTCCCGTCGATCGACTCCATTCCGACAAGCATCTGATCGACATTTTGCCAGGCGGAGTTCACCAAATTATTATCGGCGGCCATATAGACCAGGATCGTCCGCCCGCTCTTTACAGGCGGCGGATCGATTTTTCCTCCATCTTCATTCTTTCCGCAGGAGAAAAACAGACAGGCTATCAGCCCTAAAACCGAAAAGTAAAATTTTCCCATCGAATCCGTATTATTGTTCGTTATCAAACCTACCAGGAACGTCCGGCTCCGCCGCCGCCCGACATTCCGCCTCCGAAACCGCCGAAACCTCCGCCTCCGAAACTGCCTCCGCCACGCGACCCGCCGCCCAGGAAAATCGGGGGGAACCACCCTCCCCCGCCGCGGCTGCCGTTGCCTCCATGCCCTCCTCCCTTGCGGCCGGCGGCAAACAAAAAGAAAAGCACCAGAATCGCTACCAGCCCGACGGCGACTCCGCCGCCTTCGTCTCGACCGGCATACTGATCGGCCGTGAATTCCCCGCGGGAAAGTTGCATCAGTACGTTCGTCGCCTTGTCCAACCCGTCATAAACGCTTCCCCGGCGAAACTCCGGGATCATCTCCTGATCCAAAATCCGCCCGGCGGTAATATCCGGGATCACCCCTTCCAGGCCGTATCCCACCGAAATGTAGGCTTCGCCCCGGGAATCGGGTTGCGACGGCTTGACCAGAATCAGAATCCCGTTATCCTTGCCTTTGCGTCCGACTCCCCACTTGTCGTGCAGCCGCTGCGCATAGTCGGCCGGAGCGTAACCGTCCAGATCGTCCACCGTAACGACGGTAATCTGCGTCGAAGTCTCGCGGTCGAAATCCGCCAGCTTTTGTTCCAGCGACCGGCGCTGCGCCTCGTCGAGCAATCCGGCGAAATCGTTGACCAAGCGCGGCGGCGACATCTGATCGGGCAACTGCTGCGCGACGAGCGGCAGCGAAAGCAAAGCCGCGCCGCACCAGCAGGCAAAGATCCTTAACAGCGATCTCATCGATATGCGACCCGTTAAAATTCGACTTTAGGAGCGACTTCCGAGCCGGGTTGCGCTTCGAAATAACCGATCGGGGCGAATCCGAACATCCCGGCCAGCAGGTTGCGCGGAAACATTTTGATATAGGTGTTGAACTGCTGCGCGGCATCGTTGAATTTGCGCCGTTCGACGGCAATCCGGTTTTCCGTCCCTTCGAGCTGCGTCTGCAAATCCAGGAAGTTCTGGTTGGCTTTCAGGTCGGGATAACTCTCGGAGATAGCCATCAACCGACTGAGCGCCGACGAAAGCTCGCCTTGCGCCTGATCGAAACGGGCCATAGCGGCGGCATCGTTCACGTCGATCCGGGTCTGCGTCGCTTTCGCACGCGCTTCGACTACCTGTTCCAGCGTATTCTGTTCGTGGGCGGCGTAACCCTTTACGGTGCTCACCAAATTCGGAATCAGGTCGGCGCGACGCTGATACTGATTCTCAATGTTGCCCAACTGCGCCGTAGCGGCTTCGCTGCGGCTGACCATATCGTTGTAACTTCCTTTCAACCATGAATAAGCGCCCAGCACAACGACTGCCACGACCGCCAAAATAATCCATCCTTTACGTTTCATTCTCTGTCTTCTTAATAACTGTTTACTCAACCTTCTCCACACTGGGCGCCGCCCGCCTTTTCAACGGCAGTCCGTTGAATTCCCATCCGCTACTGCGCTTTTCGGGCTCCTTGTCGGGCCGCTGCCAATAGATCCGCCCGAAATCGAAATAATATCCTTTAACTCCTTTCTCCTTCACCAGCAGCGGCGTATAAGCCACCGTCCGACTGATCACGCGCTCCTTGCCGCAAATGATATTCTCGCTGGCCAGAAAATCGCGCACATGCGAAAAATAGATGATGTGCCACGGCGACTCCTCGCTCAGTCCGGTTCCCGAAGACTTGATCGCATTCAGCACCCCCTGCAACCGGTAATAGTTGATCCGCTCGTTCAGCGTATCTCCGATCCCGCCGTAAGCGTAAATCAGGAAATTGATCGCTCCCGGATCGAACGGCTCTTTTTTCAACACCTCGTTCCCGTAGGCGATAACCCGCCGGTAGTCCGCCTCGTTCAGCGAATCGGCCTCCAGAATTTGCAGGATCTTGTCGCGGGCCGCCGGCGTCTCGAACGGCTTGTATTCCGGACGCCATACGAAACCGTAGTACAAATAACGGTAGTCGGTATCCGTCAGAGTCGTATCGCCGGTCAGATAACGGGTGAAAAGCGTCGGGTAATAGTAAGGGGAAGCGCTGTTGATCGTTTCCCGGAGGATCGCGTCGTTATCCGGGGCCTGTGTCCGCACCGTATCCTGCTGCGCCGCAGCGGACAAAACCCCTGCAAACATCAACACCGCCAAAGAGAAAACAATTCGTCTCATATCTTTATATTTCACCCTTAATAAACGCTAAAAATATAAAAATATTTGACGCGGACGAAATTTAGGGCTTATTCGGTCGGCCCGCGAAGCGGTCAACGGAGTTCGTACGCTTTCAGCAGGCCGTCGATCTTGGAGACCAACCGGTCGCTGGCAGGCACCAGCGGCAGGCGCAAATAATTGCCGATCACGCCCAGACAACTCAGCGCAGCTTTGATGCCGGTCGGATTCCCCTCTTCGAACAGGGAATCGACCGCCTCCATCATCTGAAGGTGCAGCGAAGCCGCTTCTTTCACGCGGCCGTCGAGAGCCAAATGCGCCATCCGGCAGAATTTCTCAGGGAAAGCCTGAGCTGCGACGGAGATGATCCCGTCCCCGCCCAGCGCCACCATCGGCAGGGTCAGGTTATCGTCGCCGGAAACCACGGCGAATCCCTCCGGCCGGTCGCGCAGGATATAAGCCGCCTGCGACAGGCATCCGCTGGCCTCCTTGACCGCGACGACGTTCGGACAATCGTGCGCCAGGCGCAGCACGGTTTCGGCTTTCATGTTGACGCCGGTACGTCCCGGCACGTTGTACAGCACCACTCCGCACGGAGCCGCAGCGGCAACCGCCTTGTAATGCTGATAAATACCCTCCTGCGAAGGCTTATTATAATAAGGAGTGACCGTAAGGATCGCATCGATCCCGGTAAAATCGGTTTTGCGGATCGAAGCCACCACTTCGACCGTATTGTTGCCGCCCATTCCGAGCACGACCGGCAGGCGTCCGTTATTCTTCCGAACCACGCAACTGACGACCGCCTCTTTCTCGTCAGCAGTCAGCGTAGGCGTTTCGGCCGTCGTTCCGAGCACGACCAGGTAATCGGCCCCGCCGGCAGTCACCCGTTCAACCAGCGCTTCCAATGCGCCGAAATCGACTGATCCGTCTTCCGAAAACGGGGTTATCAGGGCGATCCCCACGCCTCTCATGTTAGGTTTCATCGTGAAATGTTAATTTTCGGACAAATTTAATATTTTTTACCCGAACAAGGTGCGCTGCTTCGAATTATTTTCCGAGGGTTCTTCTTTTTTCTCGGACGACGATTGTTCCGCAACGGGAATTTCATCGTGTTCCTTCTCCCCGACGGCTTCTCCGGCAATAATCCGTTCGAAATCGGCCTCGCCGATAATTTTGACGCCCAGCTTATTGGCTTTGGTCAATTTCGCCGGGCCGATATTATTGCCGGCCAACAGATAATCGGTATTGGACGAAACAGCTCCCTGATTCTTGCCGCCGTGCGCCTCGATCAGTTGTTTCAACTGATCGCGCGAATGTCTTTCGAACGTCCCCGAAATGACGATCTTTTTACCGTCGAGACGATCCGAAAGACGCGCCGATTCCCCGGCTTCGAAATGCAGGCCGCTCGCCTTCAGCCGCTCCAAAATATCCAGGTTCGCCGGATCGAGAAAGTAATCCCGCACGCTGACAGCGATCCGCTCGCCGATATCCTCCGCCGTAGCCAGCTCCTCGGGCGTAGCCGCGGCAAGCGCATCGAGGCTCTTGAACTGCGCGGCAAGCGTTTTGGCGGTCGTCTCGCCGACAAAGCGAATCCCGATCGCGAACAACACCCGATGAAAGGGAACGTTCAACGACTCCCGGATACTGTTTAAAATATTGTCGGCGGATTTTTCGCCCAGACGCGGCAAATCGACCAGGTCCTCGCGTTTCAGCCGGTACAGATCGGCGATATCGGCGACCAGCCCCGAATCGTACAACAGTTGCACCGTCTCCTCGCCGAGACCGTCGATATTCATCGCCTTACGCGAAATGAAATGCACGATACGGCCGACGATCTGCGGCGGACAATGGCTTGGGTTCGGACAGTAATGGCGCGCCTCGCCTTCGTATTTGACCAATTCCGTTCCGCATTCCGGACAGTGCGTGATGAACTTGAACGGCTCGCTGCCGGCCGGACGTTCGGACAGATCAACGCCGGTAATTTTCGGAATAATTTCGCCGCCCTTTTCCACATAGACCATATCGCCGAGCCGGATATCGAGCAGCGCGATCTGTTCGGCATTGTGCAGCGAAGCCCGTTTGACGGTTGTGCCGGCCAGCGGCACCGGATCGAGGTTGGCGACCGGCGTCACCGCCCCGGTACGCCCGACCTGAAAATCGACCGACAACAGCCGGGTGCGGGCCTGCTCCGCTTTGAATTTATAGGCTACGGCCCAGCGCGGAGCCTTGGCGGTATAACCGAGCCGATTCTGATCGGCGAAACGGTTCACTTTGATTACCACGCCGTCCGTAGCGAACGGCAGGTCGTAACGCGCCTTATCCCAATGACGGATAAAAGCGTCTATCTCGTCGATCGAACGGCACAGGCTGATCTGATCGGATACCTTAAATCCCCAACGTCGGGCCGCCTGCAAACTTTCGTAATGGGTTTCGAACGGCAGCTTGTCGCCGACCAGCGCATACAGCGTGCAGTCGAGCTCGCGGCGGGCGGTTTCGGCCGAGCTCTGTTGTTTGAGCGACCCGGCGGCGGCATTGCGCGGATTGGCGAACGGCGTCTCCCCGATGTCTTCCCGCTCCCGGTTCAGTCGTTCGAACGAGCGGAACGGCATCAGCACCTCGCCGCGAATTTCGAAAAAGGACGGGTAATCGTCCCCGGCAAGCCGCAGCGGCACGGTGCGGATCGTCCTTACGTTCGCCGTCACGTCGTCGCCGCGCGTCCCGTCGCCGCGCGTCACGGCCTGCGACAAGCGACCGTCCTGATAAGTCAGGCTGATCGCCGTGCCGTCGAATTTCAGCTCGCATACGTATTCCACAGGTTCCACCTCCTTGCGGATGCGAACATCGAATTCGTGCAGCTCGTCGAGCGAATAGGTATTCGACAGCGACAACATCGGATAACGGTGTTCCACGGTGCGAAACTCATTGGTCGCATCGCTGCCGACGCGATGCGTCGGCGAATTGGGATCGTCGAACTCCGGGTAGGCTTTTTCGAGCTCCTGCAACTCGCGTAACAGGGCGTCGAATTCGTAATCGCCGATCAGCGGATCATTCAGTACGTAATACCGGTAATTGTGATCATTGATTTGTTCGCGAAGTTGTTCGATTTTCTGCCGCATAATAGTACCGATTTAATATAAAAGGCATTACTTTTGTGCCGCCTACGAGAAAGCCGTGACAAAACTAATAAAAAACAAACACAAAAACCAGACCCCAAACGGCAACGTTTCGGAGTAAAAAACAGGCCATACGGACAATTTGCAGTTTTTTTGGGATGTTCGTGTTTTGATTTACAAATTTTGCTTATACTTGCAGAAAATTTTTGGGAAACAATGACGGAAAAGAAACAAAAGAAGCGAGTTGCTATCAGTTACAAGAACCTTTCGCCTGAATTGCGGGATGAGGTGAAGAAGCAATATCCGAACGGATATACCGATCACATGATCCGCATCGACAAAGGCCCCGGGGATTTTTTCTACGCGATCGTATTGGAAACCGAAGACACTTCTTACCTGATCAAAGTGGACGTCAAAGTGGACGATCAGGTCGAAGAGGACGACAAAGACTTCTTCGGGGATGACGAGATTAAGGACGACGACGAAATCATCGACACCGATATGGCGGATATGGACGACGAAGAGTAAGCGCTTATCTAAATAAAACTTAAACAATCAGGGCTGCACCGGAAGGATGCAGCCCTGATCTATTTTTTATCCGGCGGAACGGATTATTCGTTCCACTCCAGAATCTTGTAGAAATCGAAAGCTTCCGGATTCGGCACGTATTTTTTGGCGGCTTCGTAATCGGCCGGCGTGACGTAGTTCAGGATGTTTTTGATGACCATCGTAAACTTGTCCGAATTGATATCGACCAAACGCGGCGGAATCTTGCCGGTTTCGGGATCCTGCAGGTCTTTCAGGTACAGCGGAGAAATCTGTCCGGCGGGATCGGCATACACCATACAGCCGGTCTTGCCTTCGCTGAACAACTTATAAGTCCCCATACCCAGCAGCGAACAGTAAACCAGGTCGTAAGCGACCGGAGTCTGGCAGCGCACCTCGTAACCGATTTCGACCGGACGGGATTTCACCTTAATTTTCAGTTCGCCCAATTTCTTTTCGAGCATTTCATTGAATATGTGAGCTTTCGACACTTTGCCGAGTTCGGGATGCCCGTGGTCGTCATACGAAAAATGAATCCCCGATTTTTTGATTTCGGCATCGCTCAGCGAGTGGAACACGCCCTCCGAGATCATCGCCACGCCGTAATCGAGACCCATGATCTTGCGCTTGATAATCGACGAAACGACGAGGTTCACGATCTTTTCGACGGTGATCTCGGTTTTGTTGAACATTTCGGGGATCACGATCATCGGATAGTGGCAGGCCGTGCCGATACCGAACGCCAGGTGTCCGGCGGAACGTCCCATAGCAGCCACGACGAACCAGTTTCCGCTGGTGCGCGCGTCGGTATAGACCGTGCGGCCGATGATCGAGCCCATGTCCTTGGCCGACTGGTAGCCGAACGTCGGCGAGCCGGCCGGCAGCGGCAGGTCGTTGTCGATCGTTTTCGGAACATGGATGTTGGCGATCGGATACTTTTTGGCTGCCAAGAATTTGGCGATGCGGTTCGCAGTCGAAGCCGTATCGTCGCCTCCGACGGTCACCAGCAACTTAACGTTGTTTTTGACGAACAGGTCGAGGTTGAAATCTTCTTCGAAGTTTTTGTCCGACGGTTTGAAACGACTCATCGTCAGGAACGATCCGCCGCGGTTGAAGATGTCGTCGGCCAGCAGGAAGTCGATCTCGGTGATTTTCGGCGTGTCGGTGAACAGAGCGGAATATCCGCCGTGCAGTCCGAGCACCCGGTATCCTTTCTGTAAAAACGTTTTTGCCACGCTACCGACCACAGTGTTCATTCCGGGAGCAGGCCCCCCGCCCGTCAAAATTGCAATTGCATCCATTTCTTTTATTTTAAAGTTTAAGTTCTATCGGTTCCGGCCCTTGCGCCGGATGTTTTTTCGTTTGAGCGATCCAAAAATACAATTTATTTTTAATATTTTTTAACAATTTTTGAGATTTATTACCGCATTTACCGCTTTTTTAACACGACGCTACGGCAGTACCACACCCTACCCGAGCAACCGGGCGGCCATCGCCGCAGCCAACGCATCGCAGGCCGCCTCTTTTCCGGGCTCGGGATGCCCCATGATCTCCGCGGCGGGCGCGACCACCTCCCACCCGATCTCTTCGGCGAAAGCATTCAGATTTTTGACGCCCCCTCCGTTCCAACTGTACGTACCGAAAATACCGAGCAATCTCTCCTTAACGCCCATATGCAGCAACTCGCGCGTCAGGTTCTCCATCAGCGGAAACATCTGCAGGTTGTAGGCGCAGCTTCCGAGCACCACCCCCTTATAGCGCCAGATATCGTTGATAAGGTATGAAATATGCGTTTTCGACACATCGTGGACGCGGACCTTTTTCACGCCGGCTTCGGCGATCCGACGGGCGATGTAATCGGCCATTTGCGCCGTATTGCCATACATCGACGCATAGATGACCACGACGCCGTCCTCGCCCTGATAGCTGCTCCAGCGATCGTACAGGCCGATCACCTTGCACGGATCGGTACGCCACACCAATCCGTGCAGCGGGCAGATCGTACGGATCGGATAGTCGCGCAATTTGGCGAGCGCCTTTTGCACCATCGGGCTGTACTTACCGACGATGTTCGAATAATAGCGGCGCATCTCGTCCTCGTAGAAAGCGAAATCGGTCTGGTCGTCGTACACCCCTCCGTCGAGCGCCCCGAACATACCGAACGCATCGCCCGAAAAAAGCACGCCGTCGGTCTGGTCGAACGTCATCATCGTTTCGGGCCAGTGCACCCACGGCGTAAACACGAACTTCAGGTTGTGATATCCGAGCGACAGCGTGTCGCCGTCCTTCACCTCGATCAGGTTGTCCCGTTTGCCGAAATAGGCTTCCAACACCCGGAAAGTTTTACAGTTACCGACGATTTTCACATCCGGGTAACGCTGCACCAGGTTTTCGATCTCGCCCGAATGATCGAGTTCCATATGGTGGATGATCAGGTAATCGAGCGGACGCCCATCGAGCGACTCGGACACCCAGTCCGCATACGAACGGTCGCTGCCGCTCTCGACGGTATCCATCAGCGCGCACTTTTCGTCCCGAATCAGGTACGAATTGTAGGACACTCCGTTGGGCAATGGCCAGATATTTTCAAAAAGTTGTTTGCGGCGATCGTTGACGCTCGTCCAATAAATCCGTTCGCCGATGCGTTGTTTACAATTCATAATCTAACTCTCCTCTTTTATCTTGTCCGTAAACGTTTCGTAATACAGTCTGCGGGCAGCGCGCCCGCGTTCCGTCCGGGGAAACACAACAATCCGTCCTCCATGCACGTTTTATACCCGAGCGGGCAGCGCCCGAATTTTATTTTAATTACCTTTGCAAAGGTAAAAATTATTTAGAAATCGAAAACATGAACCGCTGTCTGTTCCCGGTGCTTGCGGCCATTCTGCTGTTGACGAACCTGAAAGCCCCGGCACAGGTAATGACCGAGTACGGCCCGGTGCAAACGAAAGTCGTGGACGGGGATACGATCACGACGGTTTACCTGAAACCGGCGTTCGTCTTCAAACGCGCGGCCGACGAGAGACGGTGGTCGCGACTAATCTACAATCTGAAGGTCGTCTACCCGATCGCGCTCGAAGCCAATGCGACGTTGCACGCCATGGAACAGCGCATGGACAGCATGAAAACGAAGCGCGAAAAACAGGAATTCGTCAAAGCGATGGAACGCGCGCTGAAAAGGAAATACACTCCCGTTCTGAAAAACATGACCCTATCGCAAGGAAAGCTGCTGATCAAACTGATCGACCGGGAGACCGACCAGACCTCCTACGACCTGGTCAAACAACTGCGCGGCGGATTCCGCGCATTTTTCTGGCAAAGCATCGCGCGCCTGTTCGGCGCGAACCTGAAAGACACCTATGACGCCGAAGGCGACGACCAGATCATCGAAGAGCTGATCATGCTGTACGAAGCGGGATTGCTTTAAACCGATCCATAAACTCCCCCCGAAAACATTCAATATTCGACCTTATCGGGCTTTTCCCGCCACAGGCGGAATGCCTCGAGCGCTTCGCGGCGCAACAGACTCTCGCCCGGAATGCTGCGCCGCGACGGGGCGAGGACGACTTCGTCGTAGATAAACGCATCCCCGAAACCGATCTCTGCGGCATCCTTCCGGTTGTTGCCGTAATAAATCCGGGATATCCCGGCCCAGTAAGCAGCGCTCAGGCACATCGGGCACGGTTCGCAGGAGGTATAGAGTTCGCAACCTTCGAGCCGGAACACCTTCATCGCGGAACAGGCCGCGCGGATAGCCGTCATTTCGGCATGCGCCGTCGGATCGTTCAGCAGAGTCACTGAATTGGAACCCCGAGCAACGATCTTTCCGTCTTTCACGATCACTGCGCCGAAAGGCCCGCCGCCTTGCCGAACGCTTTCGCAGGACAGGCTGATAGCCTCCCGCATAAAATCTTCTTTCGTCATCTTCCTGTTTCTTTAATTACACGACACGTTCCGCCGGATATTGTCGTTCTTTCACTCCCCGTACAAATAGTATTTCCGCGACAACGTCCTGAACGGAGCGACATCCTTGTACCAATAGGCCCGGATATCTTCGAAACGGTTGCGCGCCGCAAAAGTCTTGCGCACGTAATCGCTGCCGGTCACCTGGTCCATCATCCGAAAACGCGCCGTATCGGCATTGGCCAGCACTGCGCGATCGGGATAGAGCCGGGCGATCTCCTGCATCACGTAAAACTGAATATCGGTCAGCGGCGCATCGGGGTACTTCGTAAGATGTACCTGCACGCCATGCAACTGCTTTCCCTGTCCGACCGAGTAAAACGGTTTGACATGGATCGGTCTGAAAATCACCCCTGGTAACTTCAGTGCGTTCAGGCTGTCGGCAAACTGCTCGGCATCGATCCATTCGGCGGCGAACATCTGGAACGGAATCGTGTACCCGACCCCGATCGACAGGTAGCCGAAATCGCCCACAATTCCGGAAGCCGGATAAAAAAAGGCCGTTTCCGCCTGCGGAATATGCGGCGACGACGGAATCCACTGCAACCCGGTGTCCTCGTACACCATATCCCGCTTCCAGCCCTCCATCGCGACAACGTGCAGGTTGCACGGCTTACCGATCATCCCTTCGCCGTTGAGCAGCATCGCCAATTCGCCGCAGGTCAACCCATAAACATACGGGATGCGGTACTGGCTGACGAAGCTGAAAAAACCGTCTTGCACCAGCGGCCCTTCAACCTTCCGTCCTCCGAGCGGATTGGGCCGGTCGAGCACGACGAATTCGATACCGTTCTCGGCGGCGGCGGCCATCGCTTCGCCCATCGTGCTGATGTAGGTGAACGACCGGCAGCCGATGTCCTGGATGTCGTACACCAGCACGTCGATCCCCCGCAGCATCTCCGACGTCGGTTTCCGCGTCTTGCCGTACAGCGAATAGACAGGCAGTCCGGTCACGGGATCGGTCTGGTTGCCGACGTGATCGCCGGCATGCGCATCGCCGCGCACGCCGTGCTCCGGCCCGAACAGGGCCACCAACTCGACATTCGGCGCTTCGTTCAAAATATCGACCGTCGACCGCAATCCGTCGTCGACTCCGGTAGGATTCGTAATCAACCCGACGCGCTTGCCCTCGAGCAGTTCGAACCGCTGCGCTTTCAACACCTCTATTCCCGTCTTGACGACGATCGGGCGAGCGACGCCCGTTCCGGCCAGCAACAGCGCCAGGCCGATCAACAAACTCTTTTTCATCCGTTATCGTTTTCTTTTTTCCTTCCGTAATCCGGATCGATCTTCAGCAGCGACACCGCAACGACCGGCACGACGCTGCACAGCATGACCCATACGAAGAAGTGATTGTAGCCGAGCTGTTCTTGCAGCCAGCCGGCGAACATACCGGGAATCATCATCCCCAGCGCCATAAAACCGGTGCAGATCGCATAATGCGCCGTCTTCTGCGGTCCGTCGGCATAGTACATCAGGTAGAGCATATAAGCCGTAAAGCCGAACCCGTAGCCGAACTGTTCGATAAAAACGCAGGCGTTGATCGCCAGCAGGTTCGACGTTTGCGAGAAGCTCAGGTAGACGAACGTGACGCAGGTCAGCAACATACTGAACGTCATCGGCCATATCCATTTTTTCAGGCCGCCGCGGGCCGCCGCCACACCGCCGATAATCCCGCCGAGCGTCAGTCCGATAATCCCGATCGTACCATATACCAGTCCGACTTCGCCGGTGGTAAGCCCCAGCCCGCCGGCCTCTTTCGGGTCGAGTAGGAACGGGTTGATCAGTTTCAACAGTTGGGCTTCCGAAAAACGGAACGTCAGCATAAAAAAGATCGCGGCCGCAGCCTGCGGCTTTTTAAAGAACGATACGAAAGTGGCCGAAAACTGCCGCAGGATATCGCGCGGCGTCGATCGGGCGGAAGCCCGGTCGGAACCGGGTCTCGGCAAAGCGAAGCGATGCCACAGGCCGAACAGCACGAACAGGCCCGCCAATACGAAAAAAGTGACCGACCAGGCGAACGGGATATTGCCCGAAAGCCCTTTATATTCGGCCGAACTGGGTTGTTCCAGTTTCGGATCGGCTTGGAAAACGATGTAGGCCGGTCGGTTCCAGTTGGTTTCGTCGAATGTCAGCCGGTCGCCGTGGACGAGCGAAACGCTCCTGTCCCCCCGGTTCATCGACGTGTTCAGCACAACCTCCCGTCCCGGCTCCGGACAGCCGGAAAGCGAAACCGCCGCAACCGCGATGTCGCCGGAGAAGCCGCCGACGACCGCCGCCTCGCGCCGTTCGCCGAAACGACGCCGGATCCAGCCGCCCAGCGGTTCCGAAACGTGAACGGTCCACCATCCGGCCTCCGCGACGTTTCGCACCGCCGTACCCGGCTGCTCTCCGGAAGTCAGGAATCCGTTGGCGCGATTTTGCGCTTCGACCAGTTGCAACCAACGCTTAAGGCTATCCTGCGGGATTCCGGCCGTACTCATCGTCACCGGCCCGGGCGCCGTCAAAAAATGCAGCTCTCCGGAGTGTCCGGACGGCACGGCAGCCGTCTCGGGCAAACGAAACTCCGTCCGCGACTGTCCGGGTTGGACTTTCACATCGATTCTCAGCGGCTCCGTCCCGGTCGCGCTTTCGATCAGTCCGGCCAGAATAATCAGCAGCCCCTGCCCCATGATGGTCGCTACCCGGTAAAACGTACTGCGCACCCCGACATACAACGCCTGCCGGTTCGTATCCAGCGCCAGCATGTAGAAACCGTCGGCGGCAATGTCATGCGTCGCCGAGCTGAACGCCATCAGCCAGAAAAAAGCCAGCGTGACCTGGAAAAAGAACGGAGCGGGAATCGTGAACGCAATCCCGGCAAACCCCGCCCCCAGCAGCAATTGCATCGTAACGATCCACCAGCGCTTGGTTTTCAGCAAATCGACAAACGGACTCCAGAACGGTTTTATGACCCAAGGCAGGTAAAGCCAACTGGTGTACAGCGCGATATCGGTATTGGATACCCCCATCCGCTTGTACAGGATTACCGAAATGGTCATCACCGCCACGTACGGCAACCCCTCGGCGAGGTACAGCGTGGGAATCCATGCCCACGGCGATCTTTTCAGGTTCTTCATCTCTTTTCGATCAACGGACGGCGCCCCGAGGCCGCTCCGAATCAATAATATTTTTCAACAGCGGCGCCTCGGTAATAGTGCAGCAGAATCCGGTCGTAAGCGAATCCCCGGTGTCCCATCACCGCCGCGCCGATCTGACACAGCCCTACGCCGTGCCCCCAACCGGCTCCGCGCAATATAAAACCTTCCGCCGTTTTCTCCACGACGAAAGCCGAACTGTACAGGTGCGACTCCGAAAGGACGCGCCGTATTTCGAGCTCTTTACCGATAGTCACGGCTCCCTGCGTACCGACGATCCGAAGCTTCACCAGCCGGCCCGAAGCGCCGCGCTGCACGGGAATCAGTTCCCGAATCGCCCCCAGGTCGATCCCCAACCGGCGGCGCACCAGATCGGACAGTTTCCACGGCGTATATTCTACCCGCCATCGGTAGAAATCCGAAGTTTCGCAGTCGTACCCGTTCAATACCTGTCCGAGAATCCCCGGATCGGACGTATTACAAAAAGCCTCGGCAGACGCCCCGACCCACCGCGCAGCTTCGTCCTCCCGCGTCAGGTCGGGCGCCGAAGGATCGCCGTCGCAATCCCGCACTCTCGACAGGTACGGATAATCGCGCTCCTCCCAACAATTGCGGAACTCTTCGGTAACCCCGCCGCAACACTTCGAAAAACGGGCGTCGCAAATTTCCCCTCCGTAGGTCAGCACTTCGCCGCAGGTATCGGCGACCGCCCGACGTACCGCGGCCGCATGTTCGTAAGTACGGGTAATCCCCTGATAACGCTGACAGTGATCGTCGGCGCAAACATCGAAAAGCGAATGATCCTCCCGGTCGTACCAGCGGATTCGTTCTTCATCGTCGGAACGGACAATGCACTTGGACTCCGCCACAGCAGGCTTCGCCTGCCGCCGAACGATCTGCGCCAGCAACCAACTGCGCGAAATCACCGCATGGGCTTTCAGAAGTTCGGGCGATGCGGAAGCGTTCATCTCCGACGCAATCACGCTTACGAGATACTCTTCTACGCCGATACGGTTGACGGCCGTAACCCGTCCGTCGTCCGCGATCAGTTCCAATGCGCCACGGAATACCTGGTCTTCGGTCCGCTGCCAGTGAAAACCAATCCCGATCACCACCTCTTTCAGCGTAAAAGAAGCGTCTGCCCCGCACGGTTCGAACCGCAAACGCCCGTAAGACGCTCCGTCCCATCGCACCCGGTCGCCGTCGGCCGAAACCCGGTTTTCTCCCGCAACCGTCTTCCCCGCCGCCGTATAGTCGCCATGCAGCACGAAATCGATCCGTTGCGCCGTCAGTACCCCGACGCTTACCTGCGGTTGCCGATTCATCCGATATTCAATTTACCGACAATCCGCTGCAACGCACTGTCGTCGATACATACTTCATTAAAAATCGCACGGATATTCTCCGCCGTAATCTTCACGAAATCATCCTTGCGCGGAACGATCATCACGCCGGCCAGATCGACCGAAGCCGGACTGACCAACAGATCGGTCGCTCCTTCGCCGTAAAAGCAGGCTGGCCGGTGCTTCGTACGCGGAAAAACGCAACTCGTCCATCCGTCGCTGTCGTACCACGTCAGCACGTTCATCATCGGTTCCGCATCCGCCGGCAATACCTCCAATGCCTCGTACAATTTCCCGAAGCAGGCGGCCGCAGCCGACGCGTCGGCGGAACGGATCACGAATCCGCCGCGCAGGTAATCGCGGATCGCATACGCTGCTGCCCCGGACGCTTCGAGAACCTTTTCGGTCGCAAAACGTCCGACTTCGGCCTCCAACGGCATCGCGCCTTTGCCTACCGCCTGAAAATGAGCATGGTCTGGAGCCGAGGCTCCGCACCGCGGGCCGTTGTAAAAGACGACCTCCCGGTCGAAGCAGCGCGCCAAAGCCAGCATATCCCCATAACGATCCGCGATCGACTGCGGCACGTGTTCCGCCGCAGGAATCGTAAAATGTCGGGCGAAAATCGGATACGGATTTACCAATACCCGATAACCGTCCCCCCAGGGTAATCCCCGCTGTTCGGGCGGTTGATTTTCCGAACATAAAAAACATTTTCGGGCAACGACGGACGCCGCATCGACCTTTGCGGCCGACGAAACGATCCGCGCCGGATTGAACTGCACCCGAATCAAAAAACCGTCCAGATCGAACGTCTTGGTTTCAATCCGCCGCAGCGCTTCGAAATTCCGCCGGGCAAACTCCCATTCCGCGAGTTGACTTTCGAAAAACGCGTTCAATTCATCGGCTCCAGGACAATTCATTTTTATACAATCGGTTACAATCCGTTATTTCACTTGCTTATTCATATTCAAGGCGATGCGGGCCCGCAGTTCCCACGTCCGCAAGCGGTCCTTGTAAACATTGTTCCGGTTCGTCCGGACGATGTCGAGCGAAGCGTCGGAATTATCGTCCCAGCGACGGCACAGATAAAGCACGTCGTATATCCGGCCGATCCGGTATTCGCGCGAAAAGCGCAGCCCGAGCGCATAATCCTCCCCATAACTGGTATTCGGCACTTTCAGTTCGCGCAACAGCGGCGTATAAAACGCGCGCGGAGCTCCCAGACCATTGATCCGTAACGCATTGTTCCGCCCGTTCTCAAGCGTCCACTCCCGGTGGTCGATCACCCCCGGCGGGATCGGCTTCATCTCGAAATCGGTCAGCATATAAGTCCCCACGACCATGGCACACCGTTGACTGTAAAAAGCCTCGACGATTTTCTGCAACGTATGTTCGTCGGCATATACGTCGTCGCTGTCGAGCTGCACGGCAAACCGGCCGCATCCGGGATGATTCACCCCGACATTCCAACAACCGCCGATCCCGAGGTCGTCCCGTTGCGGAACGATATGGATCAGCCGCCCGTCCGCTGCAAAGCGGTCGATCGCTTCGGTCGTGCCGTCGGTCGAATGATTGTCGATCACGATCAGATTGAATTTAAATCCGGCCTGCTGCTTCAGCACCGAAGCGATCGCATCGGCGATCGTCCGTACCCGGTTGCGTACCGGAATGATTACCGAAGCCTCGCACCCGAAACCGTCCCCGGCGAACGCAGGTTCCCGGAACGTCGGCTCCAGATAAGCCCCCACCCGTTTCAGATGGTCGGTACACGCCTGTTCCATTTCCATCTGCGCGTCCCGGTTTTTCGGATCGACATAGCTAAATAAAGTATTCACATCACCCGACTCATCATCCTTTAAATCAGAATATAGACATTCGTTAATATGCACCAACAAGTCCCGACAGGAAACCCTCAGACGCAAGTCGTAAAGCCCGGCGAAACGGTAATCGCGTTCCATCTGTCCTACGGCTCGTTTCAGCGCGTCCGTCCGGTACAGCAAAACCGGCCCGAAATCGAAATCGTCGCGCAGGCTGCCCGCCTGACAATCGATCACCGGGTGTTCGCTGCGGCGACCGTTCCGCACTTCGTAATAATCGGCGTAAACCAGCCCGGCATTCGTATCCCGCGCAACTTGCAGCATCCGGTCGAGAGCGAACATTCCCATCCGCAATACGGCATTGCCGGTATAGATCAACGTATAATCCCCAGAGGACGCTTCGGCGATCTTCCGGAGCGTCGCCGAAGCGCACAACGGCCCGCCGATCCGGTTTTCGCACTCATCGGCCGGATCGTTCTCCGACCCGTCCACCCAGAAAATTTTGTCTACCGCCTCTTCCCGGCGCAACCCGTCCGTTACGCTTTTCGCCTGCTCCGTACCCATACCGGGCAGAAAACAATCCACACGTATTTTCATCGCAATCTGCTTCTTGAACTTAGCAGAACAAAGATAGGACAAAATCCGCACGATCCCAACCGGCGGACTCTTTTTTACGGCCCCGTTCGTTTCGCTATTTTACCCGGATCAGATTCAACCCGTCGCGGATCGGCAGGATCACGTTTTCCACGCGGTCGTCCTGCAATACCCGGTCGTTGAACTCTCGGATCGCCCATGTATGCCGGTCGCCGACAGGTACGGTTTCGGCCACTTTCCCGTACCAGAGGATGTTGTCGGCCAGAAGATAGCTGCCGCTGCGCACCAGATGCGACAGAGCCATATCGTAATACTGCGGGTATTCGCGTTTATCGCCGTCGATAAAAATCAGATCGAATACGCCGAGCGACGGAGCGATATCGAGCGCGGAACCGATGTGCAGCGTAATGCGGCCGGAAAGCCCGCTGCGGATGAAATATTTCGATGCGATCGGTTCCAGTTCGTCGTTCGCTTCGATCGTATGCAGCTCGCCGCCTTCGCCGAGCCCGCGCGCCATGCAGATCGCCGAATAGCCGGTAAAAGTACCGATCTCCAGGATCCGCTGCGGACAGATCATCCGCACGACCATCTCCAGCAACCGCCCCTGCAAATGACCCGAAATCATCCGGGGTTGCACCACGCGCAGGTGGGTCTCCCGGTCGAGTTCGGCCAGCAGCGGATCTTCGGGGGTAACGTGCCGCTCGATATATCGTTCCAGATCGTCCATATCTACCGGTACATGAGCATCGAAAGGTTCTGCGTCCCGTAAATCTCGTTGGCCACCGCGACGATTTCGTCCCGCGTGACGGTGCCGATCTTCTCGCGGATCGTCTCCATCGCATCGATATTATTGTAAACCAGAAAACTGCGCGCGGCGCTCAACATATAGCTCTCGTTGTTCTCCATCGCGATCGTAATCTGGCCGAGGTACTGTTTTTTGGCGATATGCAACAGGCGGTCGCTCAACTTTCCGCTGCGGATTTTCGTCAGTTCGAGGTCGATCAGTTCGAGGCATTCGTCGGCCCGTTCCTTGTCGGTTCCGAAATAGATCGTCGCAAGACCCGTATCGCTGAACGGGGTGAACCCCGCTTCGATATTATAAGCCAAGCCGTTGCGCTCCCTTACGGCCAGGTTCAGCAGCGAATTGGCCGACGGGCCGCCGAGTAGGTTCGTCAGTAGCGACAGCACCACGCGCCGTTCGTCGTTCAGGTTGTAGGCCCGGCCGCCGAGAATGCAATGAGCCTGATAGCATTTCCGGTGGAGCTCTTTCGAAAAGGATGCGACCGAAACGACCGCATCGCGCGTAAAACCGCGCAGCGACTCCCCCATCCCGCCGAAATAACGGTCGCACGTATCCTTGAAACGCTTTGCCGAGACATTGCCGATCACCGAAAAAACCATCTGATCGGTATTGTAAGTACGCGCCACGAAACGCAGCAAATCGTCCCGCGTATACTTCATCAACGCGCTTTTACATCCCAGGATATTGTGGCCGAGCGACGAACCGACGAAGATCATATCCTCGAAATCGTCGAAAATCCGGTCGGAAGGCGAATCTTTGTACGAGTTGATTTCATCGACGATCACCTCCTTCTCCTTCTCCAACTCGCGCTGCGGGAAAGTCGAATGAAAAACGATATCGGCGATCAGCTCCGCCGCCTTGGCAAAATCGCCGCGCAGCGTGGTAGCGTGCACCACCGTCTCCTCCTTCGTCGTATAGGCATTCAATTCGCCGCCGAGATTCTCGAGCCGACAATTGATATGGAACGCCTTGCGGTGGGTCGTTCCTTTGAAAAACGCATGTTCGAGCAGATGGGCAAGCCCCTGTTCGGACATTTCTTCGTCCCGACTGCCAGTATTGACCGTCAGCGCACAGTTGACGACCGCCGAACGCACCTGTTTATGAATGCAGCGAATCCCGTTAGGCAGGGTATAGCAGGTAAATTCCATCGTCATTTTTTTGTCTTCGCAGCCCCCCGCCGCGAATTTTCGGCCAAAGATAGGAATTTTCCGGTATAACTTTCGCGGCACGTCATCAGATCGGCGGGCGTTCCTTCGAAAACCACCCTGCCGCCGCGCTCGCCGGCCTCGGGCCCGAGGTCGATCACCCAGTCGGCCGATCGAATCACGTCCATGTTATGCTCGACGATCACCACCGTATGTCCCCGGGCCAGCAGGGCGTCGAAAGCCCCCAGCAGCTTGCGGATATCGTGGAAATGCAGCCCGGTGGTCGGCTCGTCGAAAATGAACAGGATCGGGCCTCCGGCATTTTCCTTGATCAGGAACGACGCCAGTTTGACGCGCTGGCTCTCCCCGCCGGACAGCGTCGACGACGACTGCCCGAGTTTGACATAGCCCAGTCCCACATCCTGCAACGTCTTCAGTTTCTCGATAATCTTTTTATTGATCGCATCCTTGTCCTGATAGGCTGCGAACAGGTCTACGGCAGCATCGACCGTCAGTTCGAGAATATCGTAAATCGAATGACCGTGATACTTCACCTCCAGCACCTCGTCTTTGAACCGTTTGCCGCCGCAGCTTTCGCACACCAGTTCGACGTCGGCCATAAACTGCATACCGACCTTGATGACGCCTTCGCCTTGACACTCCTCGCACCGGCCTCCCGCCATGTTGAACGAAAAGTGCGACGGAGTCAGTCCGTTATGCTTCGCATAAGGCTGATCGGCAAACAGTTTACGAATATCATCGTAAGCTTTTAAATAGGTGACCGGATTCGATCTAAGCGATTTCCCGATCGGGTTCTGGTCGATGATCTCGACTCCTTTCAATCGCTTCAGATCGCCGCCGAGCCGCTCGAAATCGCCCGGCTTCATCCCCGTTTCATAAAGTTCCCGACGGATCGCCGGATAAAGGATTTCGCGAACGAGCGACGATTTACCGCTGCCGCTAACCCCGGTTACGCAGGTCATCACGCCGAGCGGGAATTTCACGTCGATCCCTTTCAGGTTGTTTTCCCGGGCTCCGATCACCTCGACGTAGCTATTCCAGCGACGCTTGTTCGCAGGCGGTTCGATCCGTTCGACGCCGGTCAGGTATTTCGCCGTCAGACTGTCCTTCGCAGAAGCCAGTCGGTCGATACCGCCCTGAAACATCACCTCGCCGCCCTGGTAACCGGCCAGCGGTCCGATATCGATAATCGTATCGGCCGCCCGGATAATCTCTTCCTCGTGCTCGACGACGATCACCGTATTACCCAAATCGCGCAGTTTTTTCAGCACGGCGATCAGCCGGTTCGTATCGCGCGGATGCAGACCGATACTCGGTTCGTCGAGGATATACAACGATCCTACCAGACTGCTGCCAAGCGAAGTAGCCAGATTGATCCGCTGGCTCTCGCCGCCGGACAGCGTCGACGACAGCCGGTCGAGGGTCAGGTAGCCGAGACCGACCTCATTGAGGTATTCGAGCCGGTTGCGGATTTCGGTCAGCACCCGCGCAGCGGTTTTCCCGTCGCGGTCGTCGAGCCGCAAACCGTCGAAAAAACGTTGCAGTTCGTCGACCGGCATCGTCACCAGCTCGCCGATATGCTTTCCGCCAACCTGCACGTAGAACGCCTCCTTACGCAACCGCCCGCCGCCGCAGTCGGGACAAACGGTCTTGCCGGTATAGCGAGAAAGCATCACCCGGTACTGGATCTTGTAACGTTCTCCCTCCAAGAATTTGAAAAATTCGTCAAGTCCGTGGAAAAACTCATTGCCTTTCCATAGCAGCCTCTTCTCTTCGCGCGTAAGTTCGTGGAACGGACGGTGGATCGGAAAGTCGAATTTCGGGGCATTGATTACCAACTGGTCGCGCCACCACTTCATCGTCTCGCCGCGCCAACATGCGATCGCATCCTGATAAATGCTTTTGTTCTTGTCCGGCACGACCAGATCCTCGTCGATCCCGATTACCTTGCCGTATCCCTCGCAGCGCGGACAGGCGCCGATCGGATTATTAAAACTGAACATATGTTCCGACGGATGCTCGAAAACGATGCCGTCCAACTCGAAACGGGACGAAAACGACTCGACACGGTCGCCGTCCGCTTGCTGAACGATCACGTCGCACACGCCGTCGCCCTGCAAAAATGCGGTAGCCACCGAATCGCCCAAGCGACTGAGCGTCTCCTCGTCATCGGTAGCTTTCGCCCGGTCGACCACGATCCGCAAGTCGGCGCGTCCGGCGTAATCGTCCGCCTGCGCGATAATATCCTCGATAAAAAGCGACTGTCCGTCGATATAAAGCCGTTGCAAGCCCTCCTTGACCAACAGCGTCAGTTTCTCGATCAATCCCTGTCCTTCGGCCGTTTTCAGCGGAGCAGCGACCAGCACGCGGGTTCCGGACGGCAGCGCGGCGATGTAGTTGACTACGTCGGCCACCGTATGCGAACGTACCTCGCGTCCCGACACCGGCGAATAGGTACGCCCGATACGGCCGAACAGCAGTTTCAGGTAGTCGTAAATTTCGGTCGACGTACCGACCGTCGATCGCGGATTGCGCGTATTGACCTTTTGCTCGATGGCGATGGCCGGCGCGATCCCCGTAATGAAATCGACGTCCGGCTTGTTGATCTTACCCAGAAACTGCCGCGCATAGGCCGACAGGCTCTCGACGTAGCGCCGCTGCCCCTCGGCGAAAATGGTGTCGAACGCGAGCGTGGATTTGCCCGATCCCGACAATCCCGTAATGACAACCAACTGATTGTGCGGAATTTTAACCTCGATATTCTTCAGATTGTGCACCCGCGCGCCTTTGACATGAATATATTTTTCCTCTTTCGGATTCTGCATTCTAAAAAAATTAATCGCTAAAGATAACGATTTTTCAGCAAAAATTGATACACGACACCGGACTCTATCATCGCCGTATTCGGAAAAACAATGACGGAAGAGTATTTGAAAACAATATTTTGTAACTTTACACGACCAACTAATCATTTCTGAATCCGTGAAGATCCCCCTGCTGCTCTTCCTGTCCATATTACTTTCCGGACTCCGGGCCGTCTATGCCGACACGCCCTTGACAGCCAAAGTAGACAAACGCGTCGAATCGCTGGTCAGAGTCTCCGTCATCCGCTACCTGCTCAATCACGGGGATACGACGGCCGCGACACGACAGGTCAAGCAGGATATCGCGCAGGGGTTTCTGTGGATGTCCAAATTGTCGCGTCTGCTGACAACCTACGAAAAACAACGGAACGCCTATCCGACCATGGAAAGCTTCATGCCGCGCATCGTGGAATTTTTCAACAACACGGCCGATCAGATCGACCGGTGGCCCCGTTTCGTCTCGATCGAAGAGTTCGAAAACGGCGACAATCAGGTCGATCCCGATCTGAAAACGCTGACCATTCGTTTCGACCGGCCGATGTCCGGAGGATATGGTTTCGGATACGGGCCTTTGGGACAGGAACATTTCCCGCTGAAAAAGGTCAACGGGTATCCGAACGACCGAACGATTACTATCGACACCGCGCTAAAACCAAATTTCGAATATCAAATAAACTTGCTGAGCATCGGATTTTTTTCTACCGAAGGATGGCCGATCAAAAACACGCTGATCCGTTTCAAAACCGGATCGGGAAAATAAAAAAACGCGGAGCACTTCCCGCGTTCGCATAAAAAATCAATCCGTTCTATTTTCCGATCTCGGTTTGCTCCTGGTGCGTGATCTTTTCGCAGTATCGGCAGCGGAGCGCGATTTCGTCCCCGTTGCGGATCACCAGGAACGAGGTTTCGACCGGTTCGTTGTTGGTGACGCACTTCGGATTGGCGCATTTCACGAATCCCCGGATCGTCTCCGGAATCGTAACGGCATGCTTTTCGACCACCTTGAAATCCCGGATGATATTGACGACCGCCATCGGCGCGACGATCGCGATCCGGTTGATCTCCTCCTGTTTGCAGAAACGGTCGTTGATTTTGATGATCGCCTTGGTTCCCATGCGTTTGCTTTCGAGGTTCGTTCCGAACGTAATCCGGTGATTCTCGTTTTCGAGTCCCAGTATTCTGATAATTTTAAAAAGATTGCTGGCCGGAATATGGTCGATGACCGTTCCGTTTTCGATAGCTGTAACTTCCAGCCTTCCTTCTCCCGTATTTTTCATGATTGCGATAAACTATAAAATAAACGGTTATTCGACGGCGCCCAACAGGTAACTGATGATAGCCATGCGGGTATAGACGCCGTTCTCGGTCTGTTTGAAATAGTAGGCTTTCGGATTGCCGTCCACGTCGGTGTCGATCTCCCCGACGCGCGGCAGCGGATGCAGGATGCGCATGTTGGGTTTGGTATTTTCCAGCATACTGTTTTTGAGGATATAAACGTTCTTCACGCGTTCGTACTCCATCGGATCGGAGAAACGTTCGCGCTGCACGCGGGTCATGTAGACGATATCGGCGTCGCCGAGCGCCTTTTCGATGCTGCGGGTTTCGGTGTAAGGAATCCCTTTCCCGCGTAAGAACAGCTTGTATTCGTCGGGCATTTTCAGCTCGTCCGGAGCGACGAACGTGAACGTCGGGTTGAAGAACGACAGCGCTTCGAGCAGCGAATGCACCGTCCGGCCGTATTTCAGATCGCCGATCATCACGATATTGATATTTTCGAGCGTACCCTGCGTTTTCTTGATCGAATAAAGGTCGAGCAGCGTCTGACTCGGATGCTGGTTGGCCCCGTCTCCGGCATTGACCACCGGCACGCGCGAAATCTCGCTGGCATAACGGGCCGCACCTTCGATCGAATGACGCATCACGATCATATCGCAGTAGTTCGAGATCGTCATGATCGTATCGTGGAAAGTTTCGCCTTTCGAAACGCTGGTATTCGAAGTCCCCGAAAAACCGATCACCCGGCCCCCGAGACGATTGATCGCGCTTTCGAAACTCAGCCGCGTCCGTGTCGATGGTTCGAAAAACAGCGACGCGAATACCTTCCCGGCCAGCACCTGTCGGTGCGGATCGGCCTCGAAACGGGCGGCCAGATCCATAATCTTCAGAATTTCATCGCACGAAAAATCGGTGATCGAAACAAGACTTTTCTTTCCCATAGAACTCTATTTTTACTTTAAATCAATGCTCATACTCTCCACGTTCCGCAATCGTTCGAGCAACTGTTGCGACCGGCTTCGACGGATCGAAAGCGTCATCGTGCACGCGTTGTCGAACTGCTGGCCGAGCACCTCCGGCTGCATCTCTTTGACGATCCGCATCACGTCGTTCATCGCCAGGTAGCCGAACCCGATCCGCAACACGGTATTCACCGTACGCTGCACCACTTCGGCCGCATCCAGAACCGCCGCCGCCGACTCCTTATAAGCGGCGATCAATCCGGGCACGCCCAATTTGGTTCCGCCGAAATAGCGTACCACGACCACCAGCGCATCGGTCACCTGCCGCGACAACAACTGCCCCAGAATCGGCCGTCCAGCCGTCGAAGAGGGTTCCCCGTCGTCGTTCATCCGCACGTTTTCGCCTTCCGGCCCCAGGCGCCATGCATAGCAATGGTGCGTCGCATCGTAATAGCGCTTACGCAACCCGTCCAGCGCATCGCGGATCTGCCGCTCGTCGGTCACCGGCCAGGCATAGGCCAGAAACTTGCTTCCCTTGTCCTTATAGATGGCTTCGGCCGGGGCCGCGATCGTATAATAGCTGTCGTCGGCGGGTTCCATCGTCGGTCTATTTCACTTTTGAAAAAATCCGGTTCCAGCGGATATTGGCCGGAAAACTTTTATCCTTATCGAGCGACATCCACACGAACGACGGTTTTCCGACGATATGATCCTCCGGAACGAACCCCCAATAACGGGAATCCAGCGAATTGTGCCGATTGTCCCCCATCATGAAGTAGTAGTCCATCGCGAACGTGTATTTGTCGGCCGGCGTACCGTTGATATAAATTCGCCCGTCTTTGATTTCCAGCTTATTCCCTTCGTAAGTTTCGATGATCCGCCGGTACAGCGGCAGGTTCTCGACGGTCAGATCGACCGTCGAGCCTTTGCTCGGAATCCACAGCGGCCCGAAATTATCGACGTTCCACGGATAGTTTTCGCTCTGTGGGAAAATATCGGGATCGGCCCCCTCGCCCTCCCTTTTGATTATCGCCGTCACGTTCCCCATCGAACGCATCCGCCGCGCATTTTCAGCGGTCAGCGGCAATTCCACATACGCGTAGTTAGCCGCATCGTAGTGAATATCGTCCTTGGCAACGCCCATGTCTTCGAACACGTCGGGATTGACCGGCGTACCGTTCGTTACAACCGTATAATTGTACTGTTTACCCGGAATATCCGCCTGCGGCTGTCCGTTGATCCACATTTCGGAGTGTTCGATAAAAATCGTATCGCCGGGCAGTCCGACCGCCCGTTTGACATAGTTTTCGCGCTTGTCGACCGGACGGACGACGATCCCCTCGTCCATCAGCATCTGGCGGCCGCGCCGGTCGCCGTAACGACGTTGGTACTGCCGCAAAGCGTTATAATAGCTGTCCGACGGATAAGCCAGACTTACCGTATCTCCTTCCGGAAAGTTGAATACGACCGGATCGTTGCGTTTTACGTTTCCGAATCCTTTCAGTCGGTGGTACGGCCACTTGATCCATTCGACGAACGACTTTTTGGTCTGAGAAAACGGCATCGTATTGTGCACCAGCGGCATCGAAATCGGCGTATTCGGGATGCGCGGACCGTAGGCCGTCTTGCTGACGCAGAGATAGTCGCCGACCAGCATACTCTTTTCCATCGACGGCGTCGGAATCACGTACATCTCGAAGAAGAAGATCCGGATCAGCGTAGCCACGACCGTCGCGAACAGAATCGCTTCGACCCACTCGGAAGTCTTGCGGTAGGTCTTGTTGGTTCGCTTGCGTTCCTTGTGCTTCCGCCAGAACAAGCGGTACATCGTCTTCGATATATAAATATCGTAAATCACGACCAGTCCCAGCAACAACCACAGGTTGCCCGTCCAGACCACGAACCACAGCAGGTAAATGACCGATACCACGCCGAATTTTACCCAGCGGTTACCCCAAATCGTTTTCAGTTTGTTCAGAAATTTATTCACAGTCGGCCGGTTAATCGATTCCCATTAGATCCTTCATGGTGAAAATACCCCGCTTGCCGCAGATGAATTCGGCGGCGAGCACGGCTCCGGTAGCCAATCCTTTGCGGCTCTTGGCACTGTGCGTAATGGCGATCAGGTCGGCATCCGACTCGTAGGTAACGGTATGAATCCCGGGAACGACGCTGCGGCGTACGGAGGTGATCTCCAACTCGGCGGGCTCGGTCGTCGTACCGCATATCCATTTCTTTTTGCGGGTCAGGTTCCCGAGAATTCCTTCGGCCAGCGTGATCGCCGTTCCGCTCGGAGCATCCTTTTTCTGCGTGTGATGGGTTTCTTCGACCGTCACGTCGTATTCCGGAAAACGCTCCATCAGTTCGGCCAGTCGGCGGTTCACCGCGAAAAACACGTTGACGCCGACGCTGTAATTCGAAGCGTAGAAGAACGTGCCCTTCCGCTCGTTGCACAGCTTTTCGACTTCGGCGTACCGGTCGAGCCATCCGGTCGTACCGCACACCACCGGCACGCCGGCTTCCAGGCAGGTTACGATGTTCTGAAAAGCGGTATGGGGAGTGGTGAATTCGATAGCGACATCCGCTTTCCGAAGGTTTTCGGCATTCAGATCGCCGGCGTTGTCGATGTCGATAATCAGCGTAACGGTATGGCCCCGGGAGATCAGGATCTGTTCGATTTCCTTTCCCATCTTGCCGTAGCCTATCAATGCAATCTTCATAATACGTACGAATGTTTTCGCAAATTTACGCTAATTTTTAAATAATCCTTTACCCGGCGCCGCATAAAACGCAAAATACTTCTTTCGGCAGGCGACGCCGAGCGGACGGTCGCCCCTGCCGAAAACAAAGAACCGCGGGAAATGGACCGTTTCGATCAAGGTTCGAAAACGAGGCGGTCGAATCCGACGGTTCCGGCGGGAATATGTTCCCCGTAACGGACCATTTCGAATGCGAGCGTATTGATTCCCTTACGAATAACCTGCCGGCCGAGCGAAATCGGAACGACATGCGGTTTCGGCGCATTGAGATCCAATTCCCGAACAACAGCCGTACCGTTGACCTCGATCCCGACCACTCCGTAACCCGGCGAAGCGTACACATCAACGTGAGGTCGAACTCGCCGTCCAACACGCTTTCGAACGAGAGCGTCAACCGGTTGCCCGGCCGATTGCAGTGCCAGTAAAGCTGGGCATTGTTGCTCCAGATATCCCGGTACGGAATCCCGTGATGATGGTAATTCAGCAGATCTTCCGGACTTTTGCTCACGACGGCCATATGTTCGGCCTCGACCGTTATCTCCATTTTCTGCGAAACGAGGTCTTCCCTGTGCAGCGATACTTTGCGGGCGGCCTCCTTCTCGTTCGGTTCGACCAAGCTGCGCCCGCCCGGACGCAGGTACCAGTAAGTCGTCGGAGCGTAATCGACGACGGCCCGCAGGTGATGCCAGAGCTCCATATCGAACCGCAGCGAAGTACGGAACGGAATCCCGTCCAGCACCCGCAGCCGGGTATTCTGCACGAATCCGGCGCTGTCCGCGCCGGCGCCTTCCGGCTGAGCGATGAACGGATGGTCGGTAATACGCTCGCGCCGTCCCCAGGCGTAACCGTAATAGTCCTCGCTTCCGGTTCCCAAATGCGACGGGAACGTCTCTCCGTCCACATAGACTTTTTCGTCGCCTTCGCCCCACCAGGCGTATTCGGTATTGAACAGCGTCAGGCCGTCGCCGACATAAACGCTTGTCCGTCCAGCGCGACGAAGCGGAGATCGGACGGACCGCCGGTATCGTCCGTATTCTGATGCTTGTCCCGTCCGGTCGAAACAGCTCCGTACTGATGCCACGAAGCCCCGAAATGCATCGACCGGTCGTCCCATTTCCACGGAGCGTAGCGTACCCGACCGTCGCATAGGCGCACCGGCTGCGTTCCCAGATTATGGAACGTAATCTCGCACTTGTGTCGGAAAGGCATGACCCAGTAGGCGTCCATCCGTCCGGACGGCTCCGCATACGCGTACCACGTATTGGTATAGAGCGGCAGATAACCGATCCCGTAGAAATCCCCGACCGGACACCATACCGTTCGTTCTCCGTCGAAACGGATCTCAAGCACGGTCGAACGCAACGCCTGCTGCCGTGCGGCCGCATCGAGACGCACGGACAGTTGCCGGACGGCCTTTTCGCCCTCTATCGTGAAAGTTTTACGGTCGCCGGGAGCCAGCGTTCCGTCCAGCGGGATTTCCCGCAGTTTCAGTTCGTCCAATCCCCGATCCCGGTCGCTCAGCTTCCGCCGGACTTCCGATAGCAGCGTCCGGTTCCTACGAAGTTCCTCCGCGGAAAAACTGACAACGCGCGTTCCCGGCTCGTAACTCCGGTAATTGATGTTGTAAAAAACCCCTTCGTGACCGGGCTGAATACCGCCTTTGTCGGAAAAATCGATCATGGAGCTCTGGTAAGTGATTTTACAGCCTTCGGCAAACGGAATTGGGAGGTAAAGGTTCAACCCCCGGTGCATCGAGTCGGTAAGCGTCGACACGCCCATCGACAACGGGGCCCGACCAGGCCGGCGCCGCCGATCAGGCTGCGGGCCCGGCCCTCGACGACCGGTTCGCTGTCGCCGTCCAGGTAAATACGCAGGATACCTTCGCCGGAACCCGCTCCCGAAAAAGTCATCCAAAAACGGACGACGGCACCGGGACCGTCGGCGTCGAGCATCACGTATTCCGTTCCGTGCGGGGTCGTCTCCTGCCGGATAAAATTGGTGCAGTCCCCGTTGCCGAACCAGCCCGGCTGATCCGGCGTTTTCGTGGCGGGATCGGTGCTGCTGGCCTGACGGCAGGCGAACGCAGGATACGGCCACCGGGCGATCTCGTCGCGGTCGGTCATTTCGCGCAGCAAAGTTTCGAGCGAAACTTCCGGAGAAGCGGGTTTCGCCGCCGTAAATAACAGCAGCAATCCAGCAAGCAACATACGATTTTTTTTCATAGAGTCAGAATTAGTCGATTCAGTCGGATTTAAAGGTAATAAAGTTTTTTCGAACCGCTCTGCATTTTCTGAAAAAGGCGTCGAACCAACCGGACGAACGACTCTGTTTCGTAAAACGGCGCAGGAAAATTTATGTATTTCAAACGGACAAAATTTTTACATTTCGCCGAAAATGCTATCTTTGTAAACCTAAAGCGACAACCGTGCGTTACTTTCTACAACTCTCCTACCTCGGCAAGGCATACAACGGCTGGCAGATCCAGCCCAACGCCCCGTCCGTGCAGCAAACCCTGCAACAAAGCCTCGGCACGCTGCTCCGTCGCCCGGTCGAAACCGTAGGCGCCGGGCGCACCGACACGGGAGTGCACGCCTCTTTCTACGTCGTCCATTTCGACACGGAAGCACCGATCGCCGATCCGGAAGATTTCTGCTACCACCTGAATGCGCTGTTGCCGTACGACATCGCCGTGCAACGACTGCGACGGGTGCGGAACGACGCACACGCCCGGTTCGACGCATTGGAACGGGAGTACAAATATTACATTTCACCGCGTAAAAACCCGTTCAACCGCGACACCGCGTACCAATTGGCTTGGCCGCTCGATCTGTGCCGCATGAACGAAGCCGCAGCCCTGCTGCCGGGAGAACAGGATTTCACCAGTTTTTGCAAGCTGCACTCGGACAATAAAACGAACCTGTGCCGCATCGCCCGCGCCGGATGGCAGCGGCAGGACGACGGGTTGCTGGTATTCACCATTGCGGCGGACCGCTTCCTGCGCAACATGGTACGCGCCGTAGTCGGCACGCTGCTCGACGTCGGCCGAGGCAAGCTGACTGCGGAAGATTTCCGCAGCGTGATCGCCGGGCGCGACCGCTCGCTGGCGAGCAGCTCGGCCCCGCCGCAGGGGCTTTTTCTGAGCCGGGTGACCTATCCGGAAACGATCTACATTTCAGACGATACGAACTAATCTTATAACCGCTATGAAAACTAAAATTCAGGAACTATTCAAAAAAATGTACGGCGACGGAGCGTCGTTCTTCGCTTCGCCCGGACGCGTCAACCTGATCGGCGAACATACCGACTACAACCTGGGATTCGTGTTGCCCGGTGCTATCGACAAGGCAATCTACGTTGGCGTCAAACCCAACGACGGACAGAAGTGCCGGATCCATTCGGTCGATTACGACCAGTCGATCGAAATGGATCTGCACGGCGAAAAACCGGCACAACAGTGGGCCCGCTACATCTACGGCGTAGTGCAGGAGATGGAGAAACGCGGGGCGCTGATCCGTCCGTTCGACATGACTTTCGGCGGGGACGTCCCGCTCGGCGCGGGACTTTCGTCGTCGGCCGCGCTCGAAAGCGCAGTGGGCTTCGCGCTCAACACGGTCTACAACCTCGGTTTTTCGCGCGAACAACTGGCCAAAATCGGCCAGATGACCGAACACAACTACGTAGGCGTGCGCTGCGGGATCATGGATCAGTTCGCCTCGCTGTTCGGCGATCACGGGAAGGTGATCCGGCTGGACTGCCGTTCGCTGGAATACAAACTCGAACCGTTCGATCCGACAGGCTGCAAAGTCGTGCTGTTCGATACGCAGGTAAAACATTCGCTCGCCTCGTCGGAATACAACGTGCGCCGCGCACAGTGCGAGGCAGGCGTCGCCGTGATATTGAAACACGTGGGCGGCATCGAGTCGCTACGCGACGTAACGCTCGAAATGCTGAACACCTACAAAAACGAAATGGACGACGTGGTTTACCGCCGCTGCAGCTTCGTCATCAACGAAAACCAGCGGGTGCTCGACGCCTGCGACGCACTCGAAAAGGGGGACTACGCGACTTTCGGCGAAAAAATGAACGGTTCGCACGACGGGCTGAGCAAATGGTACGAAGTGAGCTGCGAGGAACTCGATTTTCTGGCGGATCTCGGACACCGCAACAGCGGCGTGCTCGGCGCGCGGATGATGGGCGGCGGCTTCGGCGGCTGCACGATCAACCTGGTGAGGGATGCCGCTTATGCCGATTACCTGGCCGAAGTCACCGACAAATTCACGCACCGCTTCGGCAAGGCGCCCCGCATTATCGAAGTCAACATTTCCCAGGGAGCGCATCAGATCCGATAACGATACCGATGAACGAAAGAGCCCGGAAGCGATCGCTTCCGGGCTCTTTCGTTTCCCCGTCACACGCTAAAACTGCAGTTTCACGCCGGCGAGCATATTGATGCCCAGATCGCGGTACTGATTGTAACGGTAAATCCGCTGGTTGGCCAGGTTACGCCCTTCGAGGAACACGCCGATCCTCTTCGAAATGTTGTATCGGCGCCGAAATATACGTCGAATTGCATATCCACATGAGTCCGGCCCAGTCCGGCAGACGCGCTCGCCCCGTCCGTATACATAAACAAGATGTCGAAATCGCGCGGTCCGTACACGTCCACTCCGGCCTTGAGCAGCAATTTATCCCGGTAATTGTATTTCAGAGCGAGTCCGGCCGTCAGGTTCGGCAACCCGATATGGGCGCTCTGATCTTCGATTTTTTTCACGTCGTAACCCCGGTACTGCAAATTGAACAGCAAGCCGAACGCGCCGGAAATACGTCCTTCCAACTCGGCCCCGATCGTCCACATCGTCACGTCGCGCTGCGACACTCCGAACACGTTTCCCTGGTAAAGAGCCTGATACACATTCGCCCCGTCCCCCAGCAACATCAGGTAGGCATTCAATCCGTAATTCATGTTCAGATAGCGCGAAACGCCGCCGAACACATGGTACGCGAACGACGACGAAACGCCGCCCCGGATACCGATCCGACCGTTGTATTCGCTGGTATTACGCCCCGTAACGCCCTGCAACACGTAAGGATTCCAAGTCACCGTATTACGGTAACCGTAGTTCAAGTACTCGCCGTCGATCTTCAGATAAGGAGTAAAACCGTCCGAAGCGCGCCATTTGAGTTCGAACAGCGGGAAGAAGGCGCTTTCGCTGCGATCCCCGTCGTTGTCGAGCACGTAATTGGCCCCCAGCGCAAATTCCAGCTTTCCGCCCTGCAAACGGTACATCGGCCGTACCGTCAGGATATTATCCTTGTAACCGTCCAACTCGCCGCTGCCTTTATAAACATCGTAACCGG
Source organism: Alistipes sp. AF48-12 (assembly GCF_003477565.1). Classification (NCBI taxonomy): domain Bacteria; kingdom Pseudomonadati; phylum Bacteroidota; class Bacteroidia; order Bacteroidales; family Rikenellaceae; genus Alistipes; species Alistipes sp. AF48-12. The sequence continues at coordinate 71,877 of NZ_QUDJ01000003.1, read as the reverse complement.
CGTGCAGAGTCACCCCATGCCGCTGCCCAAAACGTTTTCCCAGATCGAGAAACGTCTTCACATCGGCCTCCTTCATGTCGAAACGATCCTGAAAATAAGCTCCCTCGGCGCCGAAACGGATATTGAAATAGGAAAGGTCTTCGAACGCATGTCCGAAATAGATTTTCCCGTGCACGGTCGAAAAGTTCTGCCGCAGGGCCGATGCCGAAGCATCGATATTCCGTCCGGTAAAGTTTTCCAGCGTCCAGGTCGTATCGTACCCGTAGCGGCTGATCTTATCGTAATCGTACCCCAGTTCGCCGCCGATCCCGAAACGGCCGAAACGACGCTCGCCGTACGCCCCGATCCGGTTGAACGTCTGCCCGGCCGGAGTCTTGATCCCGTTGTCGTTCTTGCGGTCGCTCCAGCTACCGTAATGGTTGACCAGTACGCCCCACTTGCCGTTGACGTTCTTCGTAGACGAAAAATAAGCGTCCACCACGCTCTGGAACGGAACGCCGACGCCGACTTTCAGGTACAACGGGCGATCCTGCCGGTAGTTGTCCAGACTGACCGACACCGGTTTAATCGGCGTCACTTCGAACCCGTAGCTGATCGGGTTCGGATGAATCTTGTAAGTCACCTCGGGACGCAGCGCCACCGTATCGTTCATATCGGGTTTAACATTCAGTTTCGATGCTTCGTTCACGGTCGGTTCGTAATCGCGCGTCACTTCCATCTGGCGGTTCAGATCCCCTTCTTCGGGCTTCTGCGCCCAGGCGGGACATGCGGCCACCGCCGCTGCGATCAGTATGATTGTTTTTTTCATCACTCTCTGTCGGTTACTTTAAAATCTATTTCAATGCGTCCATTTTCTGCTGCGCCTCGGCTACGACGCCGTCATTCTTGTCGGAATAGCCGTCCACGATACTTTTATAGGTGGCTTTGGCCTGGAACGCGTCGTTCTGCTTGACGTAAATGTCGCCGAGAATCAAAAAGGCCTTTCCCATCCAGTACTCGTACGGCAGGTTCTTTTCGGAGAACGCGAACACTTCCTTCTCGGCCTCTTTCAGTTTGTTCTGCTTGAACAGGATCGAAACGATCTGGTAACGCGCCTCGGCCGCATCCCGCGTACGGGCGTCGATCATCTTGCGGTAGTGCGCCAGCGCCCCGTTGTCGTCCCCGGCGGCTTGTAGCGCGCGGCCTTTCAAGAAATTGGCCGTATGCGCCAGATCGTCGGTCAGGTGGGAAGAAACCAGCACTTCGTCGGCGGCATTGCCCGCGGCAGTCATATCCCCGGACGCCACGACCGCTTTCAGGTAGCCGTCCAACGCTTCGGACGCCACGTTCTTCTGCGGCGCGATCACGCTCAGCCGCTTGTACGACTCGGCTGCGGCCGCATAATTTTTATCCTCCATCTGCATGGCTGCGGCTTTCTGCAGCGCCAGCGATTGGTAACGGTTGCTCGGCATGTTGCCGACCTCCTCGAAAGCCGCCAACGCCCCCGCACGGTTTCCAGCCTGCAGCGAACAGTCGCCGAGCGCATACAGCGCATCCGCCCGATAAACCCCTTGCGGATACTGGCGCAGGTAATTGTCCATCAACGGAAGCGCCCGCGTATAATCCCGGCTCTGGTAAACCCGGTTGGCCGCCATGAACGAAAGCGAATCGCGCTCGACGACCGTCACGTTCGTCTCGATACCGCTCTGTTTGGCAAAAGCGAAATAGGTATCGACATCGTTCTTGTCGACATAAATATTCTTGATACCGATCATCGCATCTTTCACCTGCGGCGAAGAGGGATAGTTGTCGACCACCTTCTTGTAGTATTTCAACGCTTCGTCGTTTTTGCCGAGATTTTGGTAAATCAGTCCCAACTCGGACAGGGCGCTCACGGCGAACGGCGACTGCGGATAACCGTCCACCAGGCGTTTCAGTACGGCGGCGCCGTCGTTGAAGCGTTCACGGCGCACGTAGGTGCGCCCCAACTCGAACATCGCGTCGTCGACGTAGTCGCTCTTGCCGTCGCCGATAATCGCGATCAGCGACTCGACCTTGCGGTCGTACTTGTCGACCAGACCGAGCATCACGGCCCGCTGGAACCGGGCGTAATCGGCCCCGACCGTGGACAGGCTGATCGCCTTGTCGTAATTTTCGATCGCCTTGTAGTACTCGCGTTGGGCGAAAGCGATGTCACCCAACCGGTTGAAAGCGTCCGCCCGCAAATCGTCCTTGGCGGGATAAGCGTTCAGGAAACTATTGAACCTCGCGGCGGCCTTGTCCCACTGCTTGGCATTGAAATAACAGTATCCCAAGTTGTATTGCGCCATCCGGTTCTCTCGCTCGTTACTCGGAGAAAGCGCCACATAAGCCTCGTAGAGCGGCTGCGCTTTGGCGTAATCCCCTTTGCGGACATAGGTTTCGGCCCGCCAGAATTTGGTCAGCGCCGTATACTTGGCCGTATATCTATTGGCGTCGGCCACATCGAGCAATTCGAGCGTCCGGTCGTAGTCGCCGGCCTCGAAACACTCCAGCGCACGGAAATAAGCGATCTTCTGCAACGCCATCTTCACGTTGTTGTCCGGATCGGGCAACTGGCGGATCGCCTCGTAAGCCGCATTGTAGTTGCGGGAATTGAAATAGGCAGCCAACAGGATCTCGCGCGCCTCGTTGATCCGAGGCGAATCGGGAAACTCCTTGATATAATTATCCAACGTGGTGATCGCTTCGTTGAAAATACCGCCGCCCAATTCGTACTGCAACTTTCCGTAGTTGAACATGGCCTCTTCGCGGATCGCCTGGTCGAAATCGTCCGAAGCGGCCAGCGCGAAAGCGCTCATCGCTTTTTTCTTGTCCCCCATCTGCAGGTAAGCGTCGCCGAGGTGGAAGCTGGCGTTCTGAGCCAGTTCGTCGCCGCCCGAAGCGACCTGCGTGAGCCGGTCGATCGCTTTCGGATAGTCGCGGTCGACGTAATTGCAGTAACCGGCCAGGTAAAGTTCCTCGCGCCCCATCTCACCGCCCAGTTTGGCGTAATTGTCCATATAGGCCAGCGCCTTCGGATAGTCGCCCAGGTGGAAATAAGCTTCGCTGACGATCCGCGAAATCTCTTGTTGACGGGCTTCGGTCGCCTTGGCCAGCAACGGAATCCCGTTAGCCACCACGTAGTCGTAATTGTTCTCCCGGAACTCGATCTGCAACAGGTAAAACGGAATGATCGGTTCGTAAGCCGGATTGTCCGCGATCGACGCGAACTCCCGCTTGGCCGCCTGCAGATCGCCGCGGGAATAGTCGATATAAGCGATGTAATACGTGGCGTGCGGCTTATACTGCGGATCGGTATTGCAGTTCTTGAAATAGCCGTAGGCCTTGTCGGTGTCCCCGCACATGTAGGCGGCATATCCCGTCCGGAAATTATATTCGTCGAAACGCGAAAAGTCGAGCTCATAGGGATCGACCTGTTGGTACTGCGCATAGGCGGCCTGGTAATCGCCCTCCTCGTGCAACAGCGTGCCGAGCGAAAACCGGATGTCGTTCGCATAGATCGAACCCGGATACTCCAGAATGAAACGGTCGAGCATCTCGCGGGCGTTTCCCTGCCGCATCTCGGCGGCGCACAAAGCTATGTAATAAGCCGCCCGCTCCGAAAACCCGACATCGTCGGCGCCTGCGCCGCGGGCCGCCTTCTCGAACTCGGTCTGCGCAGCGGAGTATTTCTGTTTTTCGTAAAGGGCTATACCCTTATCGTAATGGGATTGCGCCTCGCGCGGCGCGGCTTCTATCTGAGAAACAGGAGCCGCCAGCAACAACAGCGCGGCCCCGAAACTCAACATTTTTTTTCTCATATCGGTTCTTGTTATCAGCTCGGCAAAGTTAACAAAATTTATCAATAGCCTTCCCGGCGACAGGCTAAAATATACAGTAAAATCGCCGATCGTGCGGAATCCGGTTCTTTCGGACGATCAGCGTTTTTCGGCGGCCCGCAGTTTGGCGCTCCGCGAACGCGGGTTCCGTTCGGTCTCTTCGGCGGACGGAACGATCGCCTTGCGTACGACCAGTTCCCAGGGCGTCCGGGGCCGTCCGTAAAAATCCTTCTCCGGTTTGCCCGTGAAATTTCCGCTACGCATGAAATTTTTGACGAGCCGGTCTTCGAGCGAATGATAAGTGATCACCACCAACCGTCCCCCGGGACGCAGTACGCGGAGCGCCTGTTCGAGCATCATCTCCAGCGCATCCATCTCGCCGTTCACCTCGATGCGGATCGCCTGGAACAGCTTGGCCAGAAACTTACTGTCCGCCCCGCGCGGGGTTACCGGCGCAACCGCTTCGATCAGGTCGCTGATCGAAGCGAGCGGCCGCTCGCGGCGCACCCGCTCGATGCATCCTGCGATCCGGTGCGGAGCGTCCAGTTCGCCGTAATCCCGGAAAATCCGGATCAATTTTCCCGTTTCGTAACGGTTCACTACGTCCGCAGCCGAAAGCCGGGCACGCTGATTCATCCGCATGTCGAGCGGAGCGTCGAAACGGAACGAGAATCCGCGCTGCCGCGTATCGAAATGGTGCGACGACACGCCCAGATCGGCCAGCACCCCGTCCACCTGTTCGTATCCGTGCAGGCGCAATTGCCCCCGCATGAAACGGAAATTCGATTCTATGAACGTGAAGCGGGCGTCGTCGGGGACGTTGCGGCGGGCGTCGCTATCCTGGTCGAACCCCAGCAGGCGCCCCTTTGCGGAAAGCCGCTCCAGAATCCCGCGCGAATGCCCGCCGCCGCCGAAAGTCAGATCGACATACATTCCGTCGGGACGTATGTTTAGCAAATCGATACTTTCGGCGAACAGCACCGGCACATGGTAGGACTCCATAACGACAAGTTAAAATTTCGCGGATAAAAGTACAAAATTTACCCGAAACCGTTCCAATGAACCGGGAATATCTTAATTTTGCGCAAAATCAACCCAACGTGATGTCCGACGAGAAAACGCTTACCGTCGATCTGGAGAAAGTGATCCGGGATAAAAATCCGACGCTGGCGCGTTTGTTACCGCGCTTCGTAGTGGCCTATCTGAAACGCACGATCCACCAGGACGAAATCAACCGTATTTTGCAGGCTTATTCGCACCTCGAACCGATCCCGTTCATCCGCGCGGCGCTGGCGGATATGGGTATCCGTTACCGGGCGGTCGGGCTCGAAAAGCTGCCGCGCGAAGGACGCTACCTGTTCGCTTCGAACCATCCGTTCGGCGGCATGGACGGCATGATGCTGTGCGACGAACTGGAGCGCCATTTCGGATCGGTCAAAATCATCGTCAACGACCTGTTGATGCACCTCACGCCGCTCAATCCGCTCTTCATCCCGGTCAACAAGCACGGCCGGCAGAAGGCGCAGTACGCCGAACTGTTCCGGCAAAACCTGCAAAGCGGCGTGCAGGTCGCCACGTTCCCGGCCGGGCTCTGCTCGCGCCGGCACCGGGGCGTCGTGCGGGATTGCCCGTGGCGACCCAGTTTCGTCAAAAACGCGATCGAAAGCCGCCGCGACGTCGTTCCGGTCTATTTCGAAGGGGAACTGTCGTCTTTTTTTTACAACCTGTCCAACTTCCGCACCGCCGTGGGCATCCGGGCCAATCTCGAAATGCTCTACCTGCCCGACGAGATGTTCCGCCAGCGAGGAAAAGATTTCCGCATCCGCTTCGGAAAACCGGTGCCGTGGCAGCGGCTCGACGACGGGAAGCCCGCGAAAGTATGGGCGGAACGGCTCCGGGAATACGTATATAAACTTAAAAACGAACAAAAAAACGGCTAAATATTACTTTGTCGATTTGTTTTTATATTTTTGCTCATCCAATCAAAACACCCGATGAAACCACTGATCGACCCCGTCCCGACCGATTTGATAGAAGCAGAATTGACCCGGGAACGCTTTCTGCGCCCGACCAATAACGGAGACAATGAAATATACGTCGTCACAGCCGGCGACAGCCCGAACGTAATGCGGGAAATCGGACGGCTCAGGGAAGTGTCGTTCCGCGACGGCGGAGGCGGCACGGGAGCCGACACGGACATCGACGAATACGACCTCGATCCGGAAGGATACCGGCAGTTGATCGTCTGGGATCCGAAACAAAAGGAGATCGTCGGCGGATACCGCTTCATCATTTCGCATTCGTCGCATCCGAAATGCATGTCGACGGAACACTATTTTCGTTTCACGGACAAATTCCGCGAGGAATACCTGCCCTACACGATCGAACTGGGACGGTCGTTCGTACAGCCTCATTACCAGGGCTCGCGCAGCAACCCGAAAGGGCTCTATTCGCTCGACAACCTGTGGGACGGACTGGGAGCGTTGGTCGTGAACAATCCGGACATGCGCTACTTTTTCGGCAAAGTCACCATGTACGGCTCGTACGACAAAGAAGCCCGCAACATCCTGCTCTATTTCCTGCGCAAACATTTCCCGGATCGCGAAAACCTGGTCGAGGCCATTCACCCGATCGTCCTCGATTTCGACGTCGAAAGATGGAAGCGCTGTTCTGCGGCGGCAGCTATGCGGAAGACTACAAAACGTTGATCCGCGAGATCCGCAATTACCGTGAAAACATCCCGCCGCTGATCAACTCGTACATGAGCCTTTCGCCATCGATGCGCGTTTTCGGAACGGTCGTCAACCCCGATTTCGGGAATGTCGAGGAGACCGGGATACTGATTACGATCAGCGACATTTATCCCAAAAAATCGGAGCGGCATTTCAAAATAAGGAAATAGCTCGTCCAGAACGTGTTGTATCCCCCAAAAGCGCAAAATCCAGAAAAAAAGCAATTTCCGTGGAAATCATTGCTTTTATGGAAAAAATTGGCTTATTTTGTAACGTTTAATTAATCCTATCGGTAGTAATGGCAGACAATCGACCCAAGAAAATATTGGTTGCGGAAGATACGGACAGTAACTTTCTGCTGGTGTCCATCATCTTAAGGAAAGAGTATACCGTTTTACGGGCATACAACGGCATCGAAGCCATCGACGTTTACAAAAAAGAGCAGCCCGACCTGATCCTGATGGACATCAAAATGCCGGAGATGGACGGACTGGAAGCATCCCGCGCAATCCGGGATATCGATCCGGAAATCCCGATCATCGCACTTACTGCCAACGCTTTCGACAGCGACAAGCAAAAAGCGATCGACGCAGGCTGTAACGACTACATGGCCAAGCCCATCGTCGTGGGACAGTTGACCGCAATGATCAAAAAATACATCTAAGCCGATTTTCCGGACGTCATCGGGCGGGTCTGCGATCAGGCCCGCTTTGCTTTTTCCCACGCGCCCGAACCCGATCCCCGTTTTTTCCGCAAGTAGCAGAAGCCGCGGATCACGTTCACGTTCATAAAAAGGAAATAATACGGCACGAACAAGTACTTGTTGCGGATCGCCCGGGTCGCCAGGTAATATCCTCCGAGGGCGGCGGCGTAAAACGCCAGTTGCAACGCCAGGAACGTAATGTACAACGGCGATCCGCTAAAGGCCAGCGCCGCATTGACCGGCAACAGCAAAAAAAGCAGCAGCGGAGTGAGCGACCAACGCAGCACCCGGTGCGATAAGAACATGAAACTGACCACGCCGTAACGAAAGACATTCAGCAGCGGTCGCAGACGTCCGATCGACTGCAGGCCGCCGGCGCAAATACGCACCTTGCGCTTCTGCTCTTCCTTCATGTCGGACGAAGCGCCTTCGATGGCATAGGCCGTATCGCAATAAGCGATGCGGTATCCTTTCTGCACGATCCGCAGCGAGAGGACGAAATCGTCCAGCAGCGTATCGTTCTCCATCCGCTCGAAGAGGCCGCGCCGCACGGCAAACAACTCGCCGGCCGCCCCCATCGCGGAGTACAGCCGCCAGTCGAGCCGCTTCAGCGCCGACTCGTATTTCCAGTAAAGGCCTTCGCCTCCGGCAGCCGCGCCGTCGAGCCGCCGCACGGCGATCCGCTTTTCGCCGGCCACGCATCCCACCGTCGGGTCGGAAAAGCAGCGCACGATCTCACGTATCGCCTCCCGGTTCAACATCGTATTGGCATCGGTAAACACCACCAGCGACGTTTCGACGAATTCGATCCCGCGATTCAACGCCGCCGTTTTCCCCTGACGTTCGGGCTGAAAAAATACCTCGACCTCCGGGTAGGCCTCCAGTCTCCGGTTCGTCGAATCGTCGCTTCCGTCCGTCACCCAAACCACTTTCAACCGATCGGCCGGGTAATCTAACGACCGGGTATTCGCCATCTTCTCGTCCACGACCCGTTCTTCGTTGTAAGCGGCAACGAACAGAGTCACTTCCGGCAATTCGTCCGGCATCCGCGGCTCCTTCCGGGGACGGAACGTCTCCTTAACCTTTACCAGCACCCACAACACGATGCCATAACCGATATAAGTATAAAAAACGACGAATACCGAAATCCAGAATACGATCTCCAATGCTTTCATAATCCGACCGATTTATAAACGTCCAACGTCTGTTCCGCCGTCTTTCGCCACGAAAATTGTTTTACCCGCTCCAACCCGTAAGCCCGCTGGCGTTCGTACAGTTGCGGATCGTCCAGCAACCGCCGCACTGCTCCGGCGATCTGCGTCTCGTCCGTCGGATCGACCAGCACGGCCCCGCTCCCAGCGACCTCGGGCATCGCCGAAGTGTCGGAAGTAACGACCGGCGTTCCGCAGGCCATCGCCTCCAGCATCGGGATTCCGAAGCTCTCGCGCAACGACGTATAAAGAAAAATCTTCGCTCCGCAATATACCGACGGCAGGTCGCCGTTGGGAATGTAACCGGGCAGGCGCAGCAGCGGTTTGACGTCGGAAATCTGCTGCTCCTTCAATATTCCGTCAATCACGTTTTCGGGAATATCCGCTACCAGCAGCGGCAGCGGACGCTCTGTCTGCCGGGCATACAGGGCATAGGCGCGGAGCGTGCGCGCCGTATTTTTCTTCGGATCGGTATTGCCGAGAAAAAACAGGTATTCTTTCTCCGGTAGGTATTTGCGAGTCACCTCGTACGGAGATTCGACCGGACGAAAATGACTTCCGTACCCGTTGTAAACGGCAACCAACCGGTCGCCGCCGATCTGCAGTGCACTCCCGATCCGCTCGCGCTCGTAGTTCGACACGGTGATGATCCGGCGGCATTTCGGCAGAACACGCGGGACGACGAAGCGCCTGTAATACCACCCCATGTTCTGATACCACGAAGGACTGGAACCGGAACGTTTCTCCAAGAAAATAATATCGTGCAGGGTAAGCACCAGCGGAACGTCGCACCGCAGCGGCGCCGTATTGCCGGTACAATGCAGGATGTCGGGCCCGATCCGGCGCACCGTTTCCGGCAGGCAGACCTGTTCCCAAAGCGGATAGAGCGGAGCGTTTACCGTCACGATATGCATATTCTCGCTCTCCTCGAGGCAGCGGTCTTCGCCCGCGTTGACGAGGATGAAATATTCGTTTTCACGATCTATCTTCTGCAATTCCCGGATCACTTCCAGCGCGACGAAATCCATCCCATGCTTATTCACGCGGAAAATGCGCTGGGCTTCGATAGCTATTTTCATGGTATTGTACCGATTAATTCACATTCAGTTCCCCTGCAAATCCGTTTGCAGCTCTCAGCCGGACGTTCCGCTTCCTGGCGATACAGGGTCGTTCCACGACCCAGTAAAACACCGAAGCGACCAGAATCGTCAGCGGGAAGAAAACCAGAGCATGCGTAAAATAGTTCGCCACGTAACTTTCCGACCACATCAGATGCTGTCCGAATACTTTACCGAACAAGTAGAACATCGGATAGTGCAACAAATAGAACGAATAGCTCATGCCGCCCAGGACATAAACGGCCTTATGGGTCAGCATCCGGTTCAGCAAACGGCTTTTGAATACGGCGACCAGGAAAACGAAACAGCAGACCGTAAAGGCAGTGCGGTTCGGGGCGTAGGTCGTCCACAACATACCGAAAAAGACGGCCGCAGCGACCGCATCCCATACGTATGACTTCCGAAGCAGGAAATCATTATGACGCAAATAGATAAAAGCCAGCAGAAACCCGGAAAGGAATAGCGGCAGGAATACGAACACCGTCCGGTCGAGATGCAACCGCGCGATATCGTCCAGGAACAAAGCCCGTACGACGATGGCCGCCGCCGCGAGTCCCAGCAGTTTCACCAGCATGAGCGAATGGTTCGAAAATATAAAACCGATCAGAAAAGGCGCGATCAGATAGAACTGCACTTCCGCCTCCAGGCTCCAGGTGACCGGATTGAACGGAGCCCATGCCCCGTAAATCAGCGTATGCACATAAGCCACGGCGCTGAACAGGTGCGGGGATTCGCCGGCCAGCGACAAACGGTTGGCTACGACATAAAGCGTATAAAATATCACGCAAGAGAGCAGGAACGGCCAGCCGATCCGGGAAAACCGACGCCGGTAATAAACCTTTAGCTCCGTTTTTTTTTCGTGATACATGTAATGCCGCAGAAAAGGCAAGGAGATCACGAAACCGCTGATGGCAAAAAAGATCTCGACCCCGAACCCGAACCGGTTGATAAACCAGTCCCATGAAAAAAAGTCCGAAATCCCGGCGTTGAAGTTCCGGCCGACGCTCCGGCTGACATAATTATTCAAATGCAGCATGAATACCGTCAGGATGGCCAGAAAACGCAGACCGTCGATCTCCTTGATAAACAATTTCGGATCGACGGGGCGCTTGATTTTCTCCAGGATGGACTGTTTCCCTTTATTCTGCATAAATATCTGACAGACAGCATTTAACGACACCGGTTTCGCTCGACGCACCCCTCCGATAACCGATTGTCAAAATAAACACATTATCCCGGATATTCCAAGCCGTTTGCAGCATTTATTTATCGGAGCGTACGAATATCCGGCAACAGAAATACCCTATTTACCGCGTGTGCGGAAAACCGCGGCGACCGAAACGGAATAAATCCGGCTTAAATTTCGCGCTCCCCCTCCGAAAATCGCTAAAAACACTATATTTGCGATTCATTCATCGCCGCGCCATGGGGAAAAAAGCCGTCGGAACATTTATGAAACTGACCTTCAATCTGGTCATCTGCCTGGTATCGCTGATTACGATGGCCGGATATTTCGTACCGTACGCCGACCCGGCCGTTTACCCGTCGATGCCGTTTTTGGGTCTGGCGATCCCCGCCCTGCTGATCCTCTGCGCGCTGTTCATTATCTGGCTGATCTTCAAACGACAATTCATATGGCTGCTGTTCCCCATTCTGGCGATCGCAGCGAACTACCGGTATCTGAACGGTATGTTCCAGTACTCGCCCCCGGCGTCCGCCGCAGGCAAAACGATGAAAATTATGACGCTGAATGCGGGAGCCGTCCATCAAGAAGTGCGTCTGATTCTGGACGACATCCTGTTGCATGCCCGCGAGGAGGAAGTTGATATCATCTGTTTTCAGGAATTCAACGGCATCCGGGGGATGCCCGGTCTGGATTCTCTGTTCGGCGCTTACCCGTACCGGAGCGAACCGGACAGAGGCGACGGTAAACTGCTCCTGGCCGTATTCAGCAAATATCCGATCACGGACTGGCAGATAATCCCGTTCGAGAATAGCTGCAACGACGGCTTGTGGTGCGACCTTTCGATCGACGGCCGACCCGTCCGAATCGTAAACGTGCACATGCAGACGACCAGCATCACGCAGAGCCGGGCGCTCATCGAGGGCATCAAGGAGAATTACGTCATCGGAGACCTGCACGGCGTCAACCAGCTGCAAAACACCATACAAAGCAATTTCGTGAAACGAGCCGAGCAGGCCCGCCAGGTACATGCCATCGTACAATCGACCCGCTCCCCGCTGATCCTCTGCGGCGACTTCAACGACACGCCGGTATCCTATACCTACCAAACAATCCGGGGAGACCTGCTGAAAGACGGTTTCAAAAGTTGCGGAAACGGGTACGGATATACGTTCCACGGCTTTTTCGACCTGCTGCGCATCGACTTCATCCTATACTCTCAGGGAATCCATCCGGTCAGCTACTATTCGCTGCCGCAGGAATGGAGCGACCACAATCCCGTTTTCATGGGATTTACGCTCGCCGAATAGCGCCGCCGCACGGGTTCGGTCAGCGGTTCCCGATTTTCAGGTACTCATCCATCGTCAATAAGCGGTGGCGAACGAGCCGGTCGCGGATTTTTCTTCTGAACAGGTAAACGAGCGCTTTCGAAACGGATTTAAATTCCGAACCGGCACTCCGCGGAGGAAACACTTTCCGCACCATTTCCGGCGTCCGTTTGTTCAGGAAAAACGCACGTAAGGTTCACCTGATCTCATAACCTATCGAATCCACTATAATTCGGTTCCCATCCAGCCTTTCAGCGGACAAGGTTCGACTCGTCGTCCCGGTAACGATCCTTTTTCGTAAAATAACTTCCCATACCCTTGAGATACTTGACAATCCGCACCCGGAAACTGTTCAGGAACGAACCGTCGGCGCCGACCGTCCCGTAACCGGTCACCGCACGGGCTTTCCGGCTGCGTACGAAACCGATCCTGCCGTATTGCTTTAAGCCCAATGCCATCGACCCATCCTCGCCTCGGATAATATCCACCCGGTATCCCACTTTCCGGCCGTAGTCGGCATTGTAGGCGAACACCAACCCCCGGACGCTCAGTTCCGGCCGTTTGAACGACTGCATCCACAGGTGCGTATCGCGCATAAACTCGTAAATTTTCAGGCCCAGCCACGGGTGACCTTCGTCCGGCATGTAACTCCACAGCGACGAAACGGCGACGATCCCCGGTCTTTGCAACGCATCCGTCATCGCCTGCACATACCCCGGCGGATACATCGTGTCGGAATCGATGCAAATGTAATATTTCCCTTGGGCATATTGTAGTCCGCACCGGCGGGCATATCCGCAACTATGTTGCAGTTCGGTATGATACGGAATCCCGGATGCTTCGAAAACATCCGCCGTGCGGTCGGCCGAATCGTTGTTCACGCCGATGATCTCCATCGGATATTCGCACACGCTTTCCGAAAGCGACCACAGGCATGCCGGCAGGTGCTTCTCTTCGTTATAGGCGATCACCACGACCGAAACCAGCGGCTCGTCGCTCTGCAATGTCCGAAGCCGGTTGCGGATTCCGTCCATAACCTCGGCAGACACATCCGCGTACGGTTTTCCGTAAACGGACAGATATTTTTCGTACCATTTCATATTTCCGGCATGATCCTTTACGAAGTCACCTCATCGAAAAGCTGTCTCCATTGCTGCATAATGGTGTCGATATCGAACCGCCGCACATGTTCCCTCGCCCGGCTCCCCATCCGTTTGCGCAGTTCGTCCCGTTCGATCAACAGGCATATCTTTTCGGCCAGGTCCTCCACATCCCCGTTTTTCGCCAGCAGTCCGTCCTCGCCGTCACGGATAATATCCTTCGGCCCGCAGGGACAGGCGAACGCAACCGGAGGTACTCCGCAGGCCATCGCTTCGGCCACGACCATCCCGAACCCTTCGAAACGCGAAGAAAGCACAAAAACGGAACTTTCGCAAAACCTACCGACCACATCGTCGGTAACGCCTTCCAAACGGCAGGTTCGCCGTAATCCGGCCTCTTCGACCATCCGCGCATAAATCGTCGAATCCCCTCCCCCGTAAATTCGCAACGTCCAGTCCGGATGACGGACCGCCACCCGTTTCCACGCTTCGATCAAAAGGTCGAATCCCTTCTGCCACGTATAACGGCCGACGGCAATCGCCTGTTTGGCCGTACACGGAGAAACACGGTCCGGTCCCGGATAGAACGGCAACGGATTGTGGATCGTCGTGACATTATCCAACTCCGTCCACAGCGCCTCGTCTTCGCGGGTCAACACCACGAATTTTTTCAATTTTTTCAACTCCCGGATCAACTGCGCGTTCCAGTATTTTTTGACCGCATCCCGAACGAAACAGGGAAGCATCCGGTTGTTAAAGTCGCGGTAATTGGAACGGTTGAAGTGGATCTCCCCGATTTTCACGCTGCCGTCCGGAACGGTATTCAGGAAATTGATGTCCCGGCGTAACAACGAAACCGTAATATCCGGCTTCAACTCGCATAACGTCGAGGTCAGCAGTTTTTTGAACTTCCGCAGTCGCTTCCGGTAATAAACCAGCCGCCGATGCAACGGCAAACCGTACATCCGGTCAAGTTCAAATCGAAATTGATCGTTTTGACCTTCGGCGAAAGCGGATAATAGAACGGCTTGTCCTTCTCTTCGGTCAGGATCACCGTCACGTCGTAACCGAACTCGTCGGCCAGATAGTTTGCCTTGAGCGTCAGTACCCGTTCCATGCCGCTCGGAAAATGGAGCCCGGGAATCAGATATACGATTTTTTTTGCCATTTACGCCGTCTTTAACGATTCGTCGAGCACTTTGCGCATCTGATTCTCCCACGAAAGAAACCGCACGGACTCCCGGATCTCCGCGGCAGAGAAACGGCGTCCGGAACAAAAGGCCACCAATGCGCCGACGTCCAGCGGCGACTCGTCGGCCGGCGCTTTCAACACATAAGGCATCCGCTCGAAATCGCTGTCGCACTCGGAATAAACGAACGGGATTCCCCGAACCGCATACTCCCTGTTCTTCAAAGTTTTGATATATGAGATTCCGCTACGGTGCCGCCCGAGACTGCCGACGGCCATATCGGCCCGGTCGAACTCCCGATCCAGCGCTTCTCCGAACAGCGGGCCGGTAAAACGCACCCATCGTTCCAATCCGTTCTGCCGAACGGTCCGGCGCAGTTCGTCGAGCGTCTCAGCCCGGCCGCGGCCCACAATGCTCAGGTACACGTCGGCCGGGCGCTGTTTGCAAGCATAATAAGCCGCCATCCCCCGTACCAAACGGTCGAACCCGTGCCAGAAACTGATATCGGCTACTGCAATCAGATGCACTTCGCCGCGAACCGGATCGTGTTCCCGGCGGACCGGAATGCGTTCGAAACTGACCCCGTTGGATATGCGGATCGTCCGCTGTCCGAAAATCGAGCTTAGATCACTGAATGTCACCACAGCGCGTAATTGGCGGGCCAGCGCGCGCCGGTAAATACGGTCGATCGCCAGTTCCGTTTTTTCTTTCAGCCCCAGCGTCCGGTACTCCTGATCGTAGGGATAAGTCGGAATTTCCATCACCATCGCGATGCCGGCCCGGCGTACACGCCGGGCCATCCGAATCGTAAACGGATTGGCGTTATGATCGGAACGCATGTAAACGAAATCGAAACCGTCCTCTACGATGTAACGGGCGAGCGAACCGTAACGCCATCTTTTTTTTTAATTTCCCGACGATCCCGGCGCCGAGATCCTCCACGACCCGGTCGCCGCCCATGCGTTTCCAGCGTCCCCGTTCGTCCACAGCGAGCGAACCGAGCTCGACCTGATGACCGAGTATCCGCAACGCCTCGATCTGATAGCCGATCTTCTTACTGATTCCGTTGAACGCATCGAAACCGTGGAATACGAGGAACAGGATTTTCATGACGGATTACCTTTACGTTTGAGTTTGGCCAAAATATCATATTCCCCGCTAACCTGCAGGTATACAAACAAAGTTAGTAAAAAAACGGCCCCTTTCGCCAGGATGCCGACAAGTTCCGGAGAATCTTTCGTCAGGGCCGTCGTCGCTCCCAGCAACAGCACGAGTATCCCGCTTACCGCCAGCGGCGAAACGAGCTGTCGGCAGAACCCCGACAGGCGGCTTTTCGCGAACGTCACCCGGTACATCATCCAGTAACACTGCACGAAATTGATCGTAAACGTCACGCAAATGCACCATGCGACCGCCTCCAACGACCGGAAACCGAATATCCCGACCAGAATGCCGGTCACGTTGAGCGCTGCCGAAAACAATCCGCATACGAAAAGGCTCCGCGTATCGTTGGCCGCCTGGAAAATTCCGCCGGACGACGCCAGCACGATCTGCACGCCGACCGAAAGGGACAGGATCCGGAAGACCGGCACCGACGGCGTCCACTGCGATCCGAAAATAATCAGCACGACTTCCTGAGCGGCGAACCACAGAAAAACCGACAGCGGGAAACCGATGAAAGCCAGCAAACGGACAATCTTCTCATACGACGTGCGCACCCGCTGCAAATCGTGCTGGAACTCGGAAAATACCGGATGCATGACCGGACTGATCACATGCGTGATGTTTTGCAGCGGCAGCATCATCAGCCGGTACGATTTCTCGTAATAACCCAGCGCAGTCATCCCCATATACTTACCGATCAACAGTTTGTCCAGGTTCCGGCTGAAATAGTTGATCGCGTTGAACAGGAACTGGTAAGCCGAAAAACTGAATATCTTCCGGATCGCATCCAGCCCGAAGGTCGGCCGCAGCCGCTGCGGGTAGGCCCGGTACGAAAGGACGAACAGCAGGACGCTCGACAGAATCGGATTGACGATCAGCGCGTACAAACCGGCTCCGCACAGCGCCGCTACGATCGAAACCGCTCCGCCTCCAACCTGAACGACCAGATTCCGCACAGCCAGGAAACGGAAACGTTTCGCCTTGTGCAGCAGAGCGTTCGGCACGATATTGACCGAAGCGAACAGCAGGTTGACCGACAGCCACTGACACAGGCTTTTCAGGATACTTTTTTCATAATACGCGGCAATCGGCCACGATGCGGCGAAAAACAGTACGGCCAACAACACGCCCGTCCACACCGTGAACGAGTAAATCTTCGACAGATCTCCGTCGGTCAGGGTCTTGTTCTGTATCACGGCGGCCCCGACTCCCAGATCGCTGAATATGCCGAAAAAACTGATAATTACGGTCGCCACCGCTACGACACCGAAATCCTCCGGCGGAATCAGGCGCGCCAGTACGCCGGCGATCACCAGTGAGACGATCAGGCCCGAATACCGGGCGACCGCCGTATAGAATACCCCCGAAAACAAATCTTTCTTTAGCGACATGCCCCGTTCCTTCAGCGTTTGAACAAAAATACGAATAAGGTTCTCACTTTCACGTAACCGAAATAGAGAAACCCGGCCCGGACGACCCGCCATTTGTCACGCAGCGGCAGCGCATGGGCTTTCCAGATCACCGGATCGACGATATAGGAGAACCACAGCCCGACCAACCGCTTGTCGCCCGGATGCGAGCGTTTCCAAAAGCGCATCTCACGGAACGCCGTGAAATACCCCTCCATATTGCGCCGGGAAATCCGGTTCGTCATAATCGAACCCTCGCGGACCCGGCGCTTGAAAAAAGCGCGCTCGATACAGCCGACTCGCGCGGCATACAGATACAGCATCGGCGTATAAAGTTCGTCCTCGTGCAGCATGTCCGGGTAAAAACGGAGTCCGGATTCCCGCAGCAGACCGAGACGAACGAAACTCAAACAGGCCGAAGGCAGGTAACGCCCTTCGCGCAGCAACAGAGCCAGCAGCTCCCGGCCATCGTAGACACGATCCCGCATCCCCTGCGTTCGTTCGTACCGGATCCCCGGAATATCCGTCCCTTCGTCGGAAAACGCCTCTGCGTCGAAAATCACGAAATCGAGACGCTGTTCCGTACATTTCCGATAACATGTCTCCAAAGCGTCTTTCTCCAACAGGTCGTCGCTGTCCATAAAATAAACGAACTCGCCGGAGGCCCGTGCGATCCCGGCATTCCGCGCCAGGGACAATCCCCGGTTCGGTTGCGAAACGAGAACGATCCGGCCGTCCTCGTCCGCGGCCCGGCGGACGATCTCCGCACTGCAATCCGTCGAACCGTCGTCGATCACGATGATCTCGATTTCGCAACAAGTTTGATTCCGGATGCTCTGCAACGTAGCCTCCAGATACTTTTCCGTATTATAAACCGGAATCACGACGCTCACTTTCGGCTTACCTTTCTCCATTTCGTTTTCCATTCCGAACGGATCCACAGGCCCTTCGGTCAATTTTTTTTCCACAAACCGGCCTCCCGGTCGTAATACTTTACGATCCGCGCCGGGTTTCCGGCCGCCACACAACACTCCGGGACGTTTTTCGTCACAACGGCGCCGGCTGCAACGACGCTGTGAGAACCGATACTGACTCCGGCCAAAATCACGGCGTTGGCTCCGATCCATACGTCGTCGGCGATCACGACTTCCGACGTCGAAACGCCCTGCGCCGCAATCGGAGCGCAAATATTTTCGAAATTATGATTCAGCCCCGACACGGTAATTCCTTGGGCCAGATTGACGTCGTCGCCGATACGCACCGGCCCGATGATCGTATTGCCCAGTCCGATGCGGCTCCGGTCGCCGATACGCACCGCGCCGACCGCATTGTTGACCGTACTGAAATCCTCGATCACCGAACGCGCGCCGAGCGAAAACGGATTGAACGGAACGATATCCAACCGCGCGTTGCGGCAGACGACCGAGCCTTTCCCGCGTTCGGTATAAAACCGCCGGAACAGGCGCAACCATCCCCGCGGCCGAGTTTTGACCGGATGCACCATCGCATTCAGCAGGCGGCGCTTAAGCTCCGGATTCTGCTTTATTTTCTCTTTCAAACTCATAATAATCAGTTTACGACAGATTCGTCACCGTGTTCGGTATGAATAAAACGCTTGTTTACGCCCCGCAACCGGAAGAGGTTCAGCACCATCCCGGCGGCCAAGCCAGGCACCTTCCGCAGCGCCCCGCTCAGTTGCCTGTCCGCATGGGAATCCGGGATCGCCATCGCCACCGCCAACCCGAGCAGCCACAGCAGGATCCCCATTTAATCCCCCAAACGGGATCGGCCGCCGTAAACAGTACCCCGAAAAAGAGAATGCCGGCAATCAGCACCGCCCGCGGCAGCAGCATCCACTGGAACAACTTGTCGGCGTAATCGAAATTACCGCCGGCAATCGCCCCGGGCAGGTCGCGAAGGCCTTTCGCCAACGCGCCGAACTGCGCCGCCAGCCAACGCCTGCGCTGGTTGCCGAACGCCTCTCCGCGCTGGGTTTTCTCGTCGTAGACGGAACGTCCGGCAGGTAATGAATATATATTCCCTGCTTCAACAACAGGGCTTCCAGCTCCTTGTCCTCGCCGGCCGTACACGTTTTGCGGATATTATCGCGAAACCATCCGTAATCGAAAGCCATCCCCGAACCGATCAGCGCCGACGAAAGCCCGCTGCGGATATGCCCGGCCCGGAATACCGCATTGTTGATCTCCTCGCTGACGGCGTCGAGAACGGCCGTCGGCGTATTGCGGTTTTTGGCCTGACGATGCGCTTGGACGGCCCGCGTACCCGTCTCGAACGTTTCGTTCAGCCGTCGCAGGAAATCGGGCTGCACCGTATTGTCGGCATCCATCACTACCGCGACGTCGTACCGTTTCCGATCCAGCTTATCGACGGCGAACATAAGCGCCCGGGCCTTCGAACTGTTTTCGAAATCTACCCTGAGCAGCGTTACCGGCAATCCGGACAATCGTTCGTTCGTCCGATCCTGCATCCGATCCGAGATCACGACCACTTCGTAAGAATCGGCCGGATAATCCTGCCGCAAAAAAGACTCCACAGTCTCTACGATCACACGGTCTTCCTTGTAGGCCGGAAAAAACACGGCGAAACGCCGCTTGCTGCGGACTGGCCGCCGCACGGCGCTCCACGGTCGCAGCATCCCGCCCTTCCAGGCGAAAAACAACAGATACGCGACCTGCACTGCAAACACGATCCACAACAGGATATCGGCCCAACCGGCTATTTCGTACAAAACCGCCATGACATAAAATTATAAGATTTTCCAAAAATCCCGCCACCCCCTCAGCACCGCCGAGACGTTCCGCCGGTCGCCTTTCAACGTCGCCGCAAGGCACGCTTTCGGAACCGCCACCGCCGTCTGATAGAGGATCGAAAGCCACCTGTACGCTCCCTTCAGGTTTCGCCGCGCGAATAGCAGCCGGTTGCGGGTCAGGTAATAAGTCCGCAGCGGACTGTTCTGTCCGGCGGAGCGGCTTTCGCGATGAAATACGGTGGCTTTCGGCTCGTACCACAACAGGTATCCGGCCTGCGCGATCCGAACGCACCAGTCCAGCTCTTCATAGTAGAGGAAATACGCCTCCGGCATCGGTCCGACCCGTTCTACCGTCTCCCGGCGGAACATCATGGCGGCGCCGTGACAATACGGAGTGACATGCGAAGCCTGATATTGTCCCCGATCGGGTTCTCCAAAACCGATCAGCGAATTTCGCAACGTAATGCGGCTGAGCGGAGTATACCCGGCGAACTGAATATCGCGCGGAGAATCGGCAAAACGGATCTTCGGGGAGACGCATCCGATCCGGGAATCGTTTTCCAACACGGCGATCAACTCCCGCAGCGAACCGTCCTCGACGAAGGCGTCGTTGTTCAGCAACAGCAGATAATCGCCCCTCGCCGCTCCGATCCCGAGGTTATTTCCTCCGGCGAATCCGAGATTCCGCTCGCTACGAATCAACACCAGCCGCTCCTCGTCCGGAAAATGCCGGCGGATAGCTTCCGCTTCGTCCGTACGCGAAGCGTTGTCGACGACGATCGCCTCGAACGGAATATCCGCCAGATATTTTCTCAGGGAGTCGATCAGCGCTACCGTATCCCCGTATCCGTTATAATTGACGGTAATGACCGACAGCTCAGGCTTCGTCCCCATGCGACAGTTCCTTTTGTTTCCTTGCGGCCAATTCCCGGTCGTACCAGCAACCGGCGAATACGAACGCTTCGCAGATATAGACCATCGGTCCGTTCGGAAAATTCATGATCTCGTTGGCATAACACCCCGCCATCATTCCCCCGGCCCCGGCCAGCAGGGCTCCCAGCAACCCCTTCAACTGCGGATCCCGTATCCGGAACATGATCCGCCACGCCCCGACCCCGAGAATCAAAGCATGCAGAACCAAGTACAGCACAGCGCCTACGGCTCCGGTTTCGACCCATACCATCACATACCACGAGTCGGTCGCAATCCACGACGTAACGGCCGTGTCGTCGAAACGGCTCGCCTTGCCTCCGCCCAACCCGAGCCCGACCCCGAAAGGCTTATCGGCCATAACCCTCCTCAGCCTTTCCTGATTTTCGAGCCGCACCTGGAAAGAAGCGTCTTCGGTCGGATTGAATGCGGAACGTATCCGATAAATCATGACATTGCCGTCCCCGATATGCGTAAATTTAAAGAAGCCGAACAGGATGGCCAACGTCACGACACCGGCCAACAAGATCCGTTTGTTCTTCGTGGTCAGAATATACAGCGCGTAACCTACGAACGGCACGATCACCGCGCTGCGGGTACCCGACAGTCCGAAACCGTAAGCGGCGGCGACAGCGACAGCCAGATAGTAAAACCGCAGCCACCCCCGGACGTAAACCGAGGCGATCGAAAATACGACCATCGAAAACACCATTCCCGAACCGAAATTCGCCGCATCGGTGAAAAAGGAAAAATAACGGGTTCCCGACCAGATGATGTGCGTACTGGCTCCGCCTTCCTGATACAAAAAAATCTTCTCGGCGGTATCGAATCCGACCGTTTTCTGCCACAGCGCCTTGCATACGGCCGTCAGAGTAAGCAACGAAAAGACGAACAGGAAAATCTTCAGGTCGCGGTACCTGCGGAAAATAATCGGCACCGCGAATACCAGCAGCAAAGGGATAAAAGCGTACAGGTTGATCGCAATCATCCAAGCGTCGAAATGAGCGCTCGGCAGGAAAGCGAGCACCGTACAGTACACGAACCAAATCGTCCAGTAAAGGGTAAGCTGATTGAATCCCCTGCGCCACTCCACCTTTCCGAGCCATTGGCTGACGAACAATACCACCAGCAACAATACGGAGAATTCCATCATCAGCATACCGCCTTTCAGGTCGACGTAACGGGTCAGACCGAGGATGTAATAATTGACGGCGATATAAAGCCACAGCGTGGCATACGGTCTCAGTGCGAAAGCGAAACCCAGCAGCGCGAAAATCGGCAACAGCATGAATGCAACGCCTGTACCGTTCCCGCACGCACCAGCAATTCGTTTACGACCAGTACGCCAAGCAGCAGGACGACGATCACGAAAAAGCGAGGACGCTCTTTTATCGCACCGGACGATTTCATTGCGGCATTTTCTGTTTAAACTCCCGATTCGTTCTTTTTCGTATCCCGAGCGGTAAGCCCGAGCTGGGAAAGCCGGTAAAGCCAGCGACGGAAACGGGAATAAGGCGGCAACAGCCCCGTGAAATCTTCCGTAACGTCCCAGGCCGTCTGATTCAACACCAGGAACAACGGAGTTCCCCGCTCTGCTCGCCCACTTTCTCGAAGACTTCCTGATCGATGGTTGTCCACGTCCTGTCCGAACGGGCGATCATCAGGTTCAGGTTCGCACTTTCCAACAACGGGGACGGCACGCTCTCCTCGGTCAGCGGCTGGTGAACGACCAGCACGATCATCGCGTCGCCCGCCTGACAGTAATCCGTCAAATTGTTCGCCAACAAGTAAGATTCGCTCCGGCAATTGAATTCTTCGCGGTAGGACAGCAGGCCTACCTTCAAACCCGACTTTTGCCAATAGTCGCGCAGGTATTGCGCTACGAAATGCTTGCCGTCGCCTTCTTCGGTACTCAGTATATTGATAACAACCGGTTTTTCCCGTCCGAAATAGGGTACGAGGCTTTAGCCAAGCAATGCATGGCAATCTCTTTGGCCTGCTGATTGAACGGACGGTAACGCCGTGAATTCCGCGGCATGACGCCGAGCACCTTACGGCCGGTAATACGCTCCGCCCGGATGCGGTCGCGCAGCGTGCGGTCGACCAACTCCAGAAACAGAAAATAAGCCACTACGAAAATCGCCGTGCAAACAAAGGCCAGCAGCACCATCATCTTCCGCTTGTGCGGCAGCGGAGATATCGGATAAGACGGTTCATCGGTCACTTTCAGCGTATTGGTCGTCATCTGCAACTGCCTCAACCGCAGGATGGCCGAATTCAAACCTTCCAACAACGAAAGGTAAGTCCTTTCGGTAAAGTCGATTTCACGCTCCTTCGATTTGATCGTGGAACCGATCGGAGCGTAATACGTATATTTTTCGTTCAACTCCCGCCGCCATTTTTCCATCACCTCCTTCTGCGCTTTCGCCTTGGATAATTCCAACGTCTGCGCCAGCCAATCCTGAACGAACCGATCGCTCACGATGCCTTCTTTCGAATACTTGTTTTCATTGATGGTTTTGGTCAATTCGGAGACGCTCCGCTCTTCGGCTTTCAGGGCTTTTTTCAGTGTAGCGAGTTTCTCCAGATTAGCCTCGTTTTTCTGCCCGAAAGCATCTATATTGGTAATCTGCGTCTGCAACTCGGAGATGAGCTTCAACTTCTCCATAAACGCCGAATTACTACGCATATTATTGATATTCATATCAATCCGACCTTCCAACTGCGAAACGGCCGCATCCGCCTTCGCATAGTTCATCAGCACGTCCTGATACTGGATCTCGAACTCTTTGTTGATCGAAGCGACCTCTTTGGTTTCGTCGGTATAATTGATTACCCGTTTTTCGACATTGTAACTGGTCAGCTCGTCTTCGGCGGCTTTCAACTTCGTACCGGCTTCGGCCAGCTCCCTGCGGAAATAAGCGATCGCATCGTTCGTTTCGCCGAAACGCAACGCCTGGTACTGATCGAAAAACTCCTTGACCAGGATCAGTACCGTATTGTAAGTGATCCCCGGATCGCTGTTCTGATACGAAAGTTTCAGCATGTCGCTGGAAGCGATCCGGTCGACGCGGATCTGTTCCAAATCCTTATATCCGAAATATCGGCTGGCTTCCCACATGAACAGGCCGTACAAATGATCTCGGTTGTCGGGTTTCATGTTGTCGAAGAAATTCTCCACCGTCTTGTCTTCGTCGCCTTTTACGATCAAATCCAACACATATTTGGGCGTACGGTCCATCAACCAGCGGTAAGTGTCCGCATTGATGTACGTATTGTTTTTCATCGAATCGCCGTTCATCAGGCAGCGGGCGTACAACCGCATCGATACCCGGCGCAACGTGGCCTCGCTCTTGAGGATATCCATCATATTAACGATCGTGCTGTTTTTCGTATTCCAGTCGGCCTCGCGGACTGACGCCTGCTCGATATCGTACCCCGACACGACGCCCGTATAAACGGTCGTACGCACCTCGTAGTAACGGGCGATATCGCGGGTCTTCCAGATCATATAGCAAGCCGCCAGCACGGGCAGCAGGATCAGCCAGAAACGAATCCGGTAAAAGAACCGGAGAATATACAGCACGTATTTCATAATTTATTTTTTCGAAATGATTTCGGTATTCGACAGAATCTCCAGTTGCAACAGCAAACCGTACAGTTCTGAACGCACATTCTCGTATTCGGTGATGGCCTTAATCTGACGTTCCTTTTCGACATTGATTTCCGACGCTCCGATTTTACTGTTGATAAAATCGTTCTGGCTGATGGCATACTGAGCATCGGCAAATACCCTTTTCTCGGTCGTCGCCTTCAGAATAGGCATGTAACTGAGCACTTTCGAGTAGATCGTTGCGATGGTTACCCGCCGCTCCTCGATCGCGCTCTGCCGTTCGTATTCGACCTTTTCCACCTGTTTGCGCTGACGTTTCACGCTTCCCCGCAAATCGAACAACTTTTCCAGCGGAATCGAAACCGATGCGCCCAGGTTGTAATTGGACTGCGACTGCCGGGAATAGTTTTGCGGAATCGGCATACCGCTCTCATCGTAAAGATGACTGCTCATCGTCCCGTTGCCGTAATAATAATTGGCATTGACGTTCAGAAAAGAGAGGAAATTCCGTTTCTCGCGTTTCAACTGCAACTCCTCGAATTCTTTCTGTTTTTCCAGCGCCAGCACGCCGGGGTTCTGCTCCGCATTGGCATAGAGCTGCTCCAGCGACGGCAGAACGACCTTGCCCAACTCATAGCCCGAGGCCCGAAACCGGCCAGGTCGTCGATCGTATCCGTGGCGGCGGCGCTCGCCGGAACCGCTCCATCCAAACTATCAGGTTGCTGGGCCGTAACCGCCCCGCAACACAAAATCGCGGTCAGCGCGATCAAACCCGAAACTCTTTTCGACATACTATACATTTTCTTTTTGTACGAACGCTGATATCGTTTTTAAGATTATCCGGAAATCCATCCCGAACGAAAAATCCCGGGCATATTCGATGTCCAGTTTCTTCCGCTCTTCGGCGGACATACCGCCCGAATCGCCCCGCTTCTCTACCTGCCATAACCCGGTCAGCCCGGCCGGAGCCATAAAACGGTCGATATATTCGTCGCTGGTCAGCCGTTCGGCTTCGTACAACGGCAGCGGACGGTTCCCCACAACGGACATATCTCCTTTCAGGATATTGATCAATTGCGGAAGTTCGTCGATGCTGTATTTGCGAATGAACCGCCCGACCCGCGTAATCCGCGGATCGTTTTCCAGTTTCACGAATGCATTTTCCTGTTCATAGCTTTTCTGGTCGATGTATTCCTTTTCTAAAATCACCTCGTCATCGGAAACCAACACCACGTCGTCGTCGCCGACCAAAAAATCTCCGGAAATATTCAATTTTCCGCCGTCCTCATCGGTCGTCTTCTCGAATTTATACTGGTTCAACTGCTCGTAATGCTTCAATTGCTTTTCAGCCCCCGCATACATCGACCGGAATTTCAGGAAATCGAATACCCGGTAGTTGCTTCCCACCCTCTTGGAACGATAAACCGCCGCGCCTTTGCTTTCCAGTCGGATTGCCAGCATCGTCAGCAGCAGCAACGGCGACAGCGACAGCAAAGCGACCGACGAGAAACAGATGTCGAAAAGCCTTTTCCATAAAGGCAGGCGAAAATGGCAGATCGCTTCCTGCGACGCTTTCTCCCTTTTTCCGAGAATCATCTCCCGGGTCTGCTGTATAAACGAAAGCCGGCTTACGAACTGTTCTTTCGGAATATGCCGGAGCATGGTATCGTTCACGCCCGCTTTCAGGTATCCGCTCCTCTCGTCCGGCGTCAGTTCATTTCCTATCAGAATCAGGTAAACATTCCCGCGGGTTTTCCGAAAAGCCCTGATCGCGGACAAATCCCTGTCTATCGTCGTTTTTTCCCAAAGAACGACGATTTCGCTTTTCGAATCGCCTGATCCGACCTGTTGCAGGGAATTACTGCCGTCGGCCGCTTCACGAAACGAATACCCGTCGGCAATATCGCGAAAATACTCTTTCAATACGGAATCCGGTCCGACAAAAAGCAGATCGAACTCTTTACTCATTTTCGATGATCTTCCGGATTCTGATTTTCAACTCCATGGGATTAAACGGTTTGACGATATAATCGGAAGCGCCCACTTCCAGCAGGCGTATCCGTTCGGAGGTGCTTTCCTCGCTCGACAGAATAATCACAGGGAAAGATTTGAACAGCTCGTTGTTCTTGACATATTCCAGAAACTCATCGCCGCGCATAACCGGCATCCGAATGTCCGAAATTATCAGATCGGGCTTATTCCCCTCCTGTAGCCACTGAATCCCCTTCAATGCATTGTCGAAATAAACGACATCGTATTCGCCGGATAAATAAACCGCCACCACTTTCGCTATGGACTCCTTATCGTCCAAAAGCAAAATCGTTTTCTTCATAACTTCCGATTTTAAAATCGCAATATTCCCGGCGGAGCGCAACATACCCGAATCCGTCAGACAAATGTAAATAAATTATTTAATAATCGTTCTTTTTTTAATCCTATAAGGTAATTTAAACCAAAAATAAGAACCTTTGCCCGTTTTCGACTCGGCTCCGATGCGACCGCCCAGTTGCTCGATCAAACTTTTACAGATAGGCAGTCCCAATCCGGTTCCCTGAATAAAACTGTTCAACTTCACGAACCGGTCGAAAACATGACCGAGCTGCTCTTTGGAAATCCCGACGCCGGTATCGCGGACATAAAACACCACATCGTTCTTATGCGGCACGAGTCCCGCATGAATACTGCCCTTCGAAGTAAACTTGGCGGCATTGTTGATAAAATTCACCAGCACCTGGGCAATCCGATTCTTGTCGCTGTGTACGACGCATTCCGCCGCCGGTTCGTCGAAAATCAGCTCTACGCCGGGCTGCGTTTTCATCCGTAGCGACATAACGATTTCACGGCATAGCCTGTTGCACGGCACGTCCGCATAATTGAATTCGAAAACGCCCGCTTCGATCTTCGACAGATCGAGAATATCCGAGACCAACTGCAACAACAAATCGCTGTTATCCTGCACGATCTGCATATAATGCTCCCGGTCTTCCTTCTCGAAAGCTTCCTGACTCAGTAACATCTGGGAGAAACCGACGATCGCATTCAACGGAGTGCGGATCTCATGGCTCATGTTCGCCAGGAACGCGGATTTCAACCGATCCATTTTTTCCGCTTTCTCTTTGGCCACGATCAGGCTTTGCTGGGTCTCCTTGATCTGGGTAATGTCGATATTCACCCCGATCACCTCGGTCGACCCGTCGGCAAGGGAGTTTACGATCATGTCGATGCGCAGCCACCGCCATTTCCTGTCGGCGGGCCCTTTGACCCGGACTTCCCGCTGGTAAGAATCGACTCTACGGTTCCGGGCCGCAGCGAAGAACGCATACATGTGTTTGCGATCCTCCCGGTGCACATAGCGGAATCCCCGGCCGGCCACCTCCCGCACGCTCGAATGGACCGGCTCGCCCAGATTTCGGAACCACTGCGGAATGGCCGTTCCAGTCTGCGTATCGAAATTGTATTTCCCATATCCTACTTTCGCAAAATCGGCGACCAACGAGAAGATATGCTCGAAATCGTGGATCCGGTTCTGGATATTGACCGTATCGGTGTTATCGATCACGATGCACAGATGGTAAAGCAGGCGGTTGCCGCCGTCATAAAGCGGAACATACTTGGCGACGATATCCTTACGGGTATCCCGGTCTTCGAAAGACGTATTGTAATAATCGCTGAGCAGACCGAACCGGTAGTCCAGCCGGAAATCGACCGGTTGCCTGTTCCGAATCTTCTCTTTCACCTGCTCCGGCACCAGCGGGTTGTCCATAATATTGATTCCCAATACCTCGTCCGGCCGGACGCCGAAAATCTCGCAATCTTTCGGATTGATACTTCTCAGACTGCCTTCCGGATCGTACAGTTCAATCCCGACCGGAATGTTCCGGAACAAGTTATCGAGCATTCGTTCGTGCTGCTTGGATTCTTCATTGGCTTTTACGGTTTCCGTCTCGTCTTTCAGCAGGGTAATCACCTCGTCGGGACCGGATAAATAATCGATCTCCTTGCAGTGCACTCCCGTCCGTTCGATATAACGATCGCGCTTGTACTGTAATTTTTGCTCCGGAGAAGTCGACCGGATGATCGACAGGCTGGTGTTCACCTCCTCCTGAGAAAGTATATCCGAAGCCCGGAGACCGGCCAGTTCCTCGCAGGCAAGACCGATCAGTTTTTCAGCCATCTGGTTGGCGTATTCGAACCGGCAGTCCGTAACTTTGCCGGAACCGTCGCGCACCAAACGGCTGCGCAAGAATCCGATCGGCATGTGACTGTACAGCTCCTTATAATACAAACTTTCCCGTTCCGCCTTTTTTCGACTGTAATAAAGCCCTATGCAAATGGAAATGATGTTGGCCAGAAAGGAGAACCACTGGTAATCCTCCCGGCTCCAGTTACGGGACTCCCGCACCATATCGATCCCCATGTATCCGTAAACGGATTCCGTAGACATCATAGGCACCACCATCAACGACCGAATGTTCTGTGCGTCAAGAATATTTCTTTCCTGAACGATCTGCGGCGGAAGATCGTCCAGCGTATTGAGAATAATCGGCCGTTTGTTCAGAATCTGCCCGCTCCACCACGGACTCTCTTCCAAAGGCATCTTCTGCAACATGTCGATCTGCGGCGAAGTGCCTTCGGCGACTGCTTCGTAAACGCAACTATGATATTTTTCCGACTCGTTCAGTTCGAAAATATAGGCCCGGTCGGCATGGAAACGCTTCAAAAGCTCTTTCAGGATATTTTCGCATACATGTTTCAGATCCTTTGTCTTGAGGAAAGAGAACAACAAACGGGATATATGCTTCTGCTGCTGCAATATATCGTTGACCTGCCGTCTGCTTGCTTCACCTCCCTTCGGCAACAACAACACCGAGAAAAGCGCCTTTCCGCCGTGTTCCCCGGCATACGCGCACCTCACCCACTGTTCCCCGGCCGAAACGGCGATCGGAAATTCAATCGCCGTTTTCGAATCGCCGTGATCGGACAGCAACACACTGGTGTCCACTCGGCTTCTGAAATCCGTCCGGACCAACTGCAAAAAATCATTCTGGCTCAACGTATCATTCGATAGATCAAGAGCATCCCCCAGCAATGAAGAAAAACGGCAACGCCCTCCTCCGGACTCTTTTTCGATCCATCCCACCTGCGCCGCGTCCAGCAGACACTGCATTTTCCGAATATCCAAATTATCTTCCGACAATTCCATAGCGCGAAATAACCTACAATCCGAATTTAAAGATACTTGTTAAACAACCGTTCGACTTGTTCCCGGCTCCAGGGAACAGCCATGAAATCATCGTAACAGTCCGTCGGCGCAGAATTGCCGAATGCGACGACCGGAACCCCGGGAGATACCTCTTTAATGATTCCGGCGACCTCGGCGCAGTTTATATCCGTCACGGCGACATTCAACAAAACCAACTGGGGGCGGTACTGCTCGAACAACGTAACCGCCTCTACGCCGCTGTCGGCCCGTACGAAAAAGATCCCGTCTCCGAAAGTATCGCACAGCAGATCGAAATCCGACGGCTCGCTCTCCACGACCAGCACCGTCACGGTACCGGAAACAGCCTTCCGTGCCCCGGCTTTCCGGACAGACGTTTTCAGCCTGCCCGGATTTCCCGAACCGACACGCTCGTTCACCGGCGGAACATATGGAATCGTAAATACGAACTTCGTGCCTCTTCCTATCGCCGACTCCACGCCGATCCGTCCGCCCATCTTTTCGATCAATACTTTACAGATAGGCAGGCCGAGTCCCGTTCCCTGAGCGAAATCGTTTCCTTTGACGAACCGGTCGAAAATCTTATCCTGCTTGTCGGTCTCGATCCCCGATCCCGTATCTTCCACATAACAGACGATATTCGGTCCGTCGAGCCGGTACCCGAACGTCACACGCCCGGAATCTGTAAATTTGAACGCATTGGTAATCAGGTTCGCAAAAACCTGGAACAGGCGGTTCGGATCGGTACGGGTCACCAGATTCGGACTCGATCCGTCGAACGAGAAAATCACATTGCCCGGACAACGGAACAGGTTGGCATTGAGCAACTCCCCGCACAGCACCCGCATATTGACCGGCTTGGACGACAGTTCCAGCATCCCCGCCTCGATCTTCGACATGTCCAGGATCTCATTGATCAGCGACAACAACCGTTCGTTGTTGGTCTCTACGATCTTATACATTCCGCGGCGTTCTTCCATATCCTGAGTCTCCGCAATGATATTCGAAAATCCGACGATCGCATTCAGCGGAGTCCGGATCTCGTGGCTCATATTGGCCAGGAACGCCGACTTCAGGCGTCCCGACTCTTCGGCTTTCTCTTTGGCCTCTACGAGTTCTTTCTCCAAAGCGACACGGGAAGTAATATCCCAAAACACACCGATAATCAAAGGCGTGCCGTCTTTCTTCTCTGATAGATACGCACCTCCTCGTACGTGACAGGAGAACCGGAGGCTCCGCCGACCTGCCCGGTACGTTCGATCTTCGTCCGGTCGGAAACAAGCTGCAGGTCTTCATTTCGGATGGCTTCGGCTTTGCTGCGGCCGAATATCTCAAAATCGTTCTTTCCGATCACGTCCTCGCGGCCGGACCGCAGGAAATCGAATGCCGACCGGTTGCAGAACAGGTACTTGAAATCATCGGCGACGTCCTTGACATACAGGCCGACCGGAATATTATTGATAATCGAATTGGTCAGGTATTGCAGACTGTTGATCTCGTCTTCCCGCTTCAGACGTTCGGAAATATCCCGGGCGAACACCCAGATCAATTCCTGGTGCAACTGATTCTCAATCAAGTAAGAGTAATTCTCGAAAGTCATCGCCTCTCCCTGACCGTCCGACACCCTGTCCTGCGTAAAATTCCAACTGCCGCCGTTTTCCCGGAGACTCCTGAGCCAATCGCCCCATTGCGTCTTGTCTACCAGCGTTTTATTCAGGTCGAACACCTTCTCGCCGATGACATCCCGTGAGCGATCGCTCACGTTATGTTCCAGAAACGTTTTATTGGCGAATGCCAACGAACCGTCGGATTCGACGGCGAAAACATCCTCAGAAACGGAATCGATAGCCTGCCGCAACATCTCGATGCGCGTCTGTCCGGTAATCAGATCCGTAACATTCTGCACATAACCTTCCCACAGATAGCCTCCGTCGGAAGGCCGGCAACTGATCGGCTCGACCCGCAGCACCACATCCCCGTACTGGTAATGCATCATATACTGGATACTCTCTTGCCGACGGCCGGCGTCCAACCCCCGGATATATTCCTTGACCTTTTCCACGTCCGTCACAGACATCCGAGAAAAATATTCGGCCATATCCATCTCCCGGTATTCGCCCGGTTGGAACATAGGATCGGCATACCCCTTCGATTCGAGCCGCTGCTTTTTCGAATCGTACTTCCACACGCCGATCCCGGCGAGCCTTTTCAGATCTTCCACCTTTTGTTCCTCCTGCCGCAGCAGTCGCTCGTGCTTATTGATATAATAGGAAATATTCCTCAGCCGGATCATAGCGTGGAAGTCGTCGTATCGGCTCATCGAAATCACATAATAAACGGACAATTCCCCCGTTTCCCCCGCACATTCGTAAAGATCTTCGCAAAATCCTTTCCGTCCGCTCCACAAGGTTGAAAATCCGGCGCGCAACGAGCCCGAAGCCGAAGCCGGAAAAAGGTCGAAAATATTCTCCCCCACCATCCGATTGCTCAGATAGCGGTCTTCGGTCTGGAGCTGGGCATGCACACACATCCCGCCCCGATCGACCAGCAATAAATTTCCCGAGCACAATCCACGATCCCTGGACGGACATTGTATCTCAAATCTAAACGTTTCCATCGACAACCTTTTAAGCCTCGCCACCATACCGACCTCGCAAAGATAAAAGAATATCGCAATATAATGACACGAAATTGAAAAAACCCAATTCCCATTTTTTCAATATTCCAAATGACCGATCCCCGCACATTCAACACCTTAATTTTTATCGTCATATCAGACCTTCGGAAAACGCCGTTTTCCATATAATTTTATTAACATTTAAAAAATACAATCGTTCAGACAGAAGAAAAAATAATAACTTTGTCGTCAATTCGGACGTTCATCCGTCCATTCCGGCCTGCTTGCTCCGGGGCGCCATCCGGGTCAACCATGCAGTGTAACGATTTTAGGCAATTTAAATTCGCTCTGTTTTTATGAAAAGAATATTGGTTACGGGAGGCGCAGGTTTTATCGGATCGCATTTGTGCGTTCGACTGCTCAACGAAGGTTGTCAGGTTGTCTGCCTGGATAATTTTCTCACCGGATCGCCGAAGAACATCCAACACCTGACCGCCAATCCGAATTTCCAAATGGCGGAACAGGATATTACGACCCCTTATTGTCCGGACGGTCCGATCGACGAGATCTACAATCTGGCCTGCCCGGCTTCGCCTATACATTACCAGTACAATCCGATCAAGACACTGAAAACGAACGTACTCGGCGCGATCAACATGCTGGATCTGGCCATTAAGAAACGCTCGAAGCTGCTACAAGCATCTACCAGCGAAGTCTACGGAGACCCGGCCGTGCATCCCCAACCCGAAACGTACTGGGGGAATGTCAACCCGATCGGGCCGCGTTCATGCTACGACGAAGGCAAGCGTTGCGCGGAAACGCTGTGCATGGATTACTACCGGCAATACCGGATTCCGATTAAAATCGTTCGCATATTCAATACCTACGGCCCGAACATGTGTCTCAACGACGGACGCGTAATCTCGAATTTCACCATACAGGCACTGATGAACCAGGACATTACGGTCTACGGAGACGGCTCTCAAACCCGCAGTTTTCTCTATATCGACGATCTCGTCGAAGGCCTGGTGCGCACGATGGCGACGGACGATGATTTTACAGGCCCGGTCAACCTGGGAAATCCGCGCGAATTCACGATCCGCCAACTGGCGACGCTCGTACTGGAGATCACGCGGTCGAAGGCGAGCGTCATCCTCAAACCGCTGCCGGCCGACGACCCGCAGCGCAGAAAACCGGACATTACGACCGCGCAGGAAAACCTCGGATGGAGTCCCACCATACTCCTCGAACAGGGACTGGTAAAAATGATGAAATATTTCAAAGAGGAATTGAAAATCAAATAACCGGACCGGAAGCCCTACTTAAACTGATTTTCAATGGATACAAGCCTGGATTTCAACGCTGCGGAATATAAAATTCTGATCGTGGACGACGTCGTATCGAACGTGTTGCTCCTGAAAGTGCTCCTAAAGAACCTGAACTACCAAATCGCCACCGCGAACGACGGCCTGCAAGCGCTATCGGCCGTAGAGACGGAAAAGCCGGATCTGATCCTGCTGGATGTCATGATGCCCGGTCTGAACGGATTCGAGGTCGCCGAAAAGTTGAAAGAGAATCCGGAAACAAGAGACATCCCGATCATCTTTCTGACCGCGCTGAACGCTACGTCCGACGTCGTCCGGGGTTTCAAAGCCGGGGCCAACGACTTCATATCGAAACCTTTCCACAAAGAGGAACTGCTGATCCGGGTATCCCATCAGATCTCGCTGATCGCCGCCAGGCGGATCATCATCCGGCAAACCGAAGAGCTGCAGCGCACGATATCGGGACGGGATAAACTGTACTCGGTCATCGCGCACGACCTGCGCTCGCCGATCGGTTCGATCAAAATGGTTCTGAACATGCTGCTGCTGAACCTTCCGGCTTCGTCGATCGGAAAGGATATGCACGAAATGCTGAACATGGCCAACCGCATGACCGAAGAGGTCTTCTCGTTGCTGGACAACCTGCTAAAATGGACGAAAAGCCAGATCGGACGGCTGAATGTCGTCTATCAGCAATTCGACCTCGTCCCGATCATACAAGGGGTCATCGAAATATTCTCGATCGCGGCCGAACTGAAAAACATCCGGCTCCGGGTCGAAATTCCCGACACGCTGGAAGTGTACGCCGACTGCGACATGATGAAAACCGTCATCCGGAACCTGATCAGCAACGCGATGAAATTCACGCCAGAAGGGGGCGACATCACGATTCGCGTCCGGCAGGATGATGCACAGGCGGCGATCGTCGAAGTGTCCGACAGCGGATGCGGCATCAGCAAGGAGAATCAGGCCAAACTGATGAAACCGAGCACTCATTTCAGCACGTTTGGCACCAAAAACGAAGAAGGATCGGGACTCGGCCTGCTGTTGTGCCAGGATTTTGCGACGAAGAACGGAGGACGCCTCTGGTTCGAATCGGAAGAAGGCAAAGGCTCGACGTTCAGTTTCTCGATCCCGTTGCAGAAAACGGAATAAACGACAAACTGTACCGTATCGAAAAAGGAGGGAAAATTTCCCTCCTTTTTCGATATTCTAACCGGATTTATTTCATTTCCGAACCGAAACGTTCTCCGGCTTTCCGGACGCCCTTCCCGACTCCGTCCCGTTCGCCTCGAAAGAAATCTCCCGACAGCATCCACCGATATTCCGGCACAGCCAAGGTCAACGGACGGCTATCAGCTTGTAAGCGCCACCCTTCACTTCGAAACTCAGGTGCAGGTCGCTGGGCTGTTTTTTGATGAAACGAGCCACTTTATTGCGTACCGGACTGCCGTTCTTCCAGACGGTCGTCCCGTTGATCTTCACTTCGCGCACGCCCTGTTTCGGAGCGCCGATCACCCCTTCGTACTCTTTCGGAAACTCCGTATCCAACACAAATACGTTCGGACTGGATTCGAAAGCCGACGTTACCCGGCCGATCGGAGTGACCACCGAAGCTTTCGCCCACGACAGGCCGGACGGCAACGGCAACACCCCGACCTTGTTGTAAGCCACGTCCATCGGACGGATACCGCAAACATACCGGTAGGCCACCGTCAGGCCTCCCCCGCTCCACGCGTGGTTGACGCTGCCGCCGCCGAATCCTTCGCTACCGATCCCCCACCCCTCGAAAAGCGTGGTGAAATAGTCGTTCCGCACCATATTCGAGAAACGGCGGTTATGCCGCGCAAAACCTTCGTCGCCGTTCCCCATCTGCATCAGGGCTTCGAAAACGTATTTTTCCATATAGGGGCTCGCGTTCTCCTGCGAACGAAATACGTTCAGGATAGCCGGATATTTGTCCGGATCGGCCAGCCCGGATACGACCGCCAACGCATGAACGCGGTCATCGGTCGCTTTTTTGTACTCCGGATCGCGGTACTCCTTACCGTTCCAGAAATGACTGTTGAACGCCTGCTTCAGCGCCGCCATCTCTTCGGTATACGACCGGGCGTCGGCCGCATGGCCGAGCACTTCGGCCGCATTGCGCATCCCTTTGATCATCAAGTAATACCACGCATTTTGCAACGGCAGAATGTCGATATTGTCGCCCCAATCGCCCCAATTCCATCCGCCGTCGCGCAGCAATACGGTTCCTTTGGGGCCCTTTTTCCATAGGGCGATGTAACGCTGTACGGCCGGATACACTTCGGCGAGCGTCTCCTTATCGCCCGTATACCAATAGTAGTTCCACAACCCGTAGTAACCCAGCGAAGCCATCACCTGGCCCGGCAGTTCCTTGTCCCAATTCGACGACGGAACGGGGGCATAAATCACGCCGTCGGGCTTCTGCCATCCGGCAAGATTATGGAGCCATTTGCGGGTCAGTCGGTTGGCCGACTCGGACAGGGCGTAAAACGCCTCTCCGGATTCATTGACCACATCTCCCGTCCACTGCGAACGCTCGCGGTCGGGACAATCCATGTAGGTATCGCGCATCGTAATATACAGCGTGCGCACGGCTTTGGTCAGGAAACGGTTGAACTCCGGATCGGAGCATTCGAACGTACCGACGAATTCGGTATCGTAACCGCTCTCGCGGAACTTCAGCTCCATCACCTCCGCATCGGCAGGCACTACGTAGTAAACCCGGTGTCCGTTCGTCCACCCTTTGTTCTCGTAGTCCTGCACGCCGTCGCGGGCGATGTATTCGCAGCGCAGGTAATTATCCCCACCGTTGTATTTCAAATAGTTATCGGTAAATATCTGCACTTTATCCCCGGACGAGGCCTCAGTTTGATATAAGGCGTGATCTGTGCATTGTAAGGCAGCGTACAAACGATCGTATCGCCGTTGCGAACCTGAGACGGGTAGTCCTGCAACTCGCCCACCTTCCACAGCGGAATCGGCCGCAACACCAGCTTGTTCCATGGCCGGCTGCCTGCGGTTCCGTTTTCGACGGCCTGCGGCATCTCGTCGGCATTGAAGTCCGGCTGGTGCCATGCCCGTCCCGCCTTGCGGGCGTCGTACCGGATATTGGACTCGGCGAGCCGCATGTTCGGATCGGGAGGCGGACAGGTTCCGTAAGCCGGATTCGCCTCGCATTTCCACGAATCGTTGCTTAAGATATCGAACGAAGGGGTCTGGCAATCGAACAACAGCCCGGCTTTCCCGCTGTCGTTATGCGAAAACGACGGCCGGCCGAAGTACCACAGCAACACGGCGATCGTATTCTCGCCGCGTTTTAGGTAAGGAGCAATCTCCACCTCATCGTAATAGGTATCGAGCGGATTGGGGCCCCGTTTCAGTCCGCCTTCGAAGACCACCGGCTTCCCGTTGATCCATAGCCAGTATTTGCTGTCCGCCCCGATCCGTGCGATCACGGAAGTCGGTACGTTCGGCAGGTTCACCTCTTTGCGGAAATTAAGCCAGGTGTTCGGCTGCTCCCGGGTAGTCCCCGAACTGATCCATTTGGCTTTCCATTCGACATTCTGTTCGGAACTCTTCGCCGTCGCACGGTATCCGCACAACGACAACAGCAGGCCCATCACGATGGACAACACTTTCAGATTCATGGCTATTTATAGGTATGAGTTAAATCTCTGCTACAAATCGGGCTGCTCGTCGGACTCCAAATTCTCCACCTCCTCGGGCGTAAGTTTTCGCACGTTCTTGGCAACGTCCTGCTTCTGGGGATTTTGCTCGACGGTAAATTCCACCTTGTCTCCGACGGAGAGATCGCTGAACTCGCCGACCACGTCCTGATAATGGAAAAACAGGTTGTTGTTGGGATACTTGATAAACCCGAACCCGTTTTTCAGGCTCAGCACTTCGCTGACCTCGTACGATTTGGTTCGCTCGGTCTGCTGTCGGGAAGGATCCACCGGAACAAACAGGTCGTTAATCAGCGGATTGTTCTGCTCGATCCCGTAATCGATCACGTCGTGCATCGCGACCGGATAAGTCGCCATCGACAACAGTTCGTGCGAAGTTTTGGTAATCATCCGCACCCCTTCGTCGGTAGTATACTCGAAATCCCAGCTCAGCAGCATGACCCGCACGCCGAAGGACATCAATTTGCGCAGCAGAGGCGTATAATCCGTATCGGCGACGATCAACACGACGATATCCAGCCGCCGCATCATCACCAGTTCGAAAGCCTCCAGCGACAGCCATACGTCTATCCCTCGCTCCTCGCGTTTTCCGAGCAGGTTGCGCAGGGGCAGGTAATGCGGATGTATGCCCTCGGCCATCAGGATATCGTCGAAAACGCGGTCATTGTACAATTGGTTGCCGCGCTGAGCCGCATCCGCAGCGTTCAGGCGCCCCCTGAAATAGTGCGCTTCGGCAATCTGACACTGCAACGGTTCGACCCCTTCCTCCTCGGCGACGCGATGCTGGATAAAACGGTGCAATCCTCCCAACGAAAGGCGCCGTTTCATGTGATGAATATAATTGTAATAATTCGATGCGTGCAACAAAAAATTCCCGTCGTAAAAAATGCCGATCCTACGGGATTCAAAAGGTGATATCATACCATTTATCTTTTCTCAATATTTGTTCTATAAATCAGTAAAAACCATTTATTTACACGCAAATTACCGGGATTGCGTATGAATTAAGATTTTCAAAATTATAATAATTTATTGAAAATACAATCTCCGATTCATTTTTTATCATTTCACAGTCCGCATACCGAATTCCTTTTTTGCAAAATGAAGCATACAGGTGTTTGTAATAATCGGTATAAAGTTTAACTTTGAAAAAAATTTCGCCGTCCGCTACGGACGCACATCCGGCGGCCCGTCCGGCCCGGACAAGTCCGTCGGCAACGGAATGAATCGCCTAAAGTACTGTAAAGATGGATATTCGGAAATTGATTGAAGAGATTGACAGCATCCGGCAAATTGCCGAAACGTGGAAGGAAACGGACAAAACGCCCGAAATCGAAAAAGGGATCGTACTCGATAAACTGAAAAAACTTTACGAAATGCTACTGCTGCTGCCGCAGCCGACGCCGACCGTTGCGGAAACAGAATGTGCTATTCGCGCGGCGGAAGACACGGCAGCGCCCGCCGCAGTGCCGATCCCGGCAGCGGAACCCGTCATCGAGAACGAAATCGTTCCGGAAACGGTAAACGTCCCGCCGATCGTAGAACCGACCGCGCCGCCGATCGCGGAAATCGAAACGACGGTCTCCGTCGAACAGCAGCTTTTCGGAGACGAGCAGACCGTCCGTCCGCGCATGGACAAACAGGTGATCCTGTCGTTGTACGGGGACGCTCCGACGCAGCCGACCCACCCGCATAACCCGACGCCGCAGGCACGCTCCTACGAGGCTCCGCATCCGGCCCCGCCCGTTGCTGCGCCGGAACCGGCCGGACAAAACGGCCCGGCTTCCGATACGGCCGCCCACAAAAAAGTGCTCGGCGAAACTTTCGCCAACGGAAATGGAGTCGCGATGAACGAAGTGCTCGGAAAACAAACGGCACACGCCGACGTGGCTTCCAAACTACAATCGCAGAGCATCAGCGGCGACCTGCGCCAATGTATCGGGATCAACGACCGCTTCATGCTGATTCGCAGCCTGTTCAACGGGAATGCCGACCAGTATGCGGCGGCCATCGCGCAACTGAACGCCTTTACCGACCTGAACGACGCGCTGCTGTACATTCAGGAAAACTATCAGTGGGATCCGGACAGCGAAGGAGTGCGGCTGCTCGTGGATCTGCTGGAACGTAAACTGGGTTGATGCCGATGGCCAGGCTGTATCTCGTCCCGACCCCGATCGGAAACATGGATGATATCACGCTGCGGGCGGTCAAAGTCCTCTCGTCGGTCGATGTGATCCTGGCCGAGGACACCCGAACTTCCCAGGTATTACTAAAACATCTGGGAATCGAGAAAAAGATGTGGAGCCATCATAAGTTCAACGAACACGCCGCCGTCGAAGCGGTCGCGCAGACGATCGTCGGCGGACAAAACGTAGCGCTGATCTCCGACGCAGGCACGCCCGGCATCTCCGATCCCGGTTTCCTACTGGTACGCACCTGCATCGAACACGGCATCGACGTAGAAACATTGCCCGGCGCTACGGCATTCGTTCCGGCGCTGATCGACAGCGGATTCCCGTGCGACCGGTTCTGTTTCGAAGGCTTCCTGCCCCCTAAGAAAGGCCGCTCCAAACGGTTGCAACAATTGGCGACCGAAGAACGCACGATGATTTTCTACGAATCGCCTTACCGGCTGGTAAAAACGCTGGAGCAGTTCGCGGAACTGTTCGGCGGCGACCGTCCCGCATCCGTATCGCGCGAACTAACCAAAAAATTCGAAGAAACCGTACGCGGCTCCCTCGCCGAACTGACCCGCCGTTTTTCGGAACGCGAGCCTAAAGGCGAAATCGTCCTGATCGTCGCCGGCAAGCCGCGCCGGGAACGCACGGACGACAGGAGCAATCACGAGACAGAATAAAATATCTTAGGAAAGAACCATGAGCAACCGTTCCCCGCACCACTTGTCCGAAGCCCTCCGCAGCTTTCTCCGCAGCCGGTTCGATCTCAGCGCCGACAAGGCTTCCGAGGAAGAGGTGGTCGACAACATCCGCAAGGGCGTGGAGTTCAAGGGCACGAACCTATGGGTGCTGATTTTCGCCACGTTCGTCGCTTCGCTGGGACTCAACGTCAACTCGACGGCCGTTATCATCGGAGCCATGCTGATCTCGCCGCTGATGGGGCCGATCATGGGCATGGGACTGTCCGTCGGGATCAACGATTTCGAGTTGCTGAAACGCTCGCTGCGCAACTTCGGTTTCATGGTGCTGGCCAGCATTTTCACCTCGACGCTCTACTTTTTCATTTCGCCGCTCAGCGGGGCCCAGAGCGAACTGTTGGCACGCACGACACCGACGACCTACGACGTGCTGATCGCCTTTTTCGGCGGCCTGGCCGGAATCGTCGCCCAATCGCGCAAGGACCGTACGTCTACGGTCATCCCCGGCGTAGCCATCGCTACGGCGCTGATGCCGCCGCTGTGTACGGCCGGATTCGGATTAGCCACCCTGCAATTCAAATACTTCATCGGAGCGTTCTATCTGTTCTTTATCAATACGGTCTTCATCGCGATCGCCACGTTCATCGTCGTGCGCTTTCTGCACTACTCGAAAAAGGAGTTCGTCGACAAAAACCGCGAAATGCGGGTCAGACGCTCGATCCTGCTGATCGTGTTGGTCACGATCATCCCGAGCGTAGTGATCGGCTACCGGATCGTCAAACGCAGCCTTTTCGAAAACGACGTAAAACGATACGTGAATACGGTATTCCAGTTCCCGAAAACGAAGGTCATCGAACATACCGGCATTTACCGGCCCGACAACGGGGAGAGTTACGTGGAGATTTACCTGATCGGCGAACCGATCTCGGACGAAATGATCGAAAACGCACGACTGCAAATGCCGCAGTACAACCTGCGGGACGTCCGTCTGGTCGTCCGCCAAAGCGGCGAAACGGACAACCTGAATTTTTCGACGCTGCAAACCGGTTATCAGGAACTGCTATCCGAAAAAAACATTCGGATCAGGGAACTGGAAACGAAACTGTCGGCCTTTGCGACCGACACGCTGGCCGTCCGGGACATCACGGTCGAAATGCGCACGCTGGTGCCCGATCTGCACGACGTAACGCTTTCGAAAGCGGTGCGTTACAATACGGACAAAACGCCGGCCGACACGCTGGTGCTCTGCGTCATGCATCTGAACAAAGGAAAAAAACTCGCAGCCGGAGAACGGGAACGGATCGAGCAATGGCTGCGGGTACGAACCAAAACGGACAGTTTAAAACTATATACGGAATAAAATGCTGGATTACCGAGCAATATGCCTCAGCGCATGCGACCTGGCGCGCGAAGCGGGCGCCTACATCGCCGAACAGCGCAAAAGTTTCACGTTCGCGGACGTGGAGTTCAAAGGCGCGCAGAACCTGGTCTCATATGTCGACAAGCAGACCGAAAAGATGATCGTCGAACGGCTTCGCGAACTGACTCCCGACGCAGGATTCATCACCGAAGAAGGGACCGTGACCGCCGCCGTCGAAGGACAGCCGCTCAAATGGATCGTCGATCCGCTGGACGGCACGACCAATTTCGTGCACGATTTCTCGCCGTATTGCGTCAGCATCGCGCTGATGGACGAAGACGAGCTGACGGCGGGCGTGATTTACGAAGTGACCCGGGACGAACTGTTTTACGCCTGGCGCGGATCGTACGCCTATCTGAACGGGCAGCGCATCCGGGTTTCGGCGACCGACAAACTCGAAAACGCGCTGATCGCCATCGGATTCTCCTACGCGGCGCTGAACAAGACCGACGGGTTCGTGGACAGCCTCGTCCATTTTCAGAACACCACTAATGGAATCCGACGCGTAGGATCGGCCGCCGCAGACCTCGCTTATGTGCCTGCGGACGCTGCGACGCTTTTTACCATACGGGACTCTCCCCGTGGGACGTAGCCGCAGGCGTTCTGATTGCCCGGCAGGCCGGAGCGCGGATCACCGACTATGCAGGCGGAGACGACTATCTGTTCGGACGGCAGATTATCGCTTGCACGCCGAACATTTACGAAGACTTCAAGCAAAAAGTACGATGACTACGGGCGGCAGGATACAATATGCGTTGCTGATGGGCGCATGCCGGATAACGGGCATGTTCCCGAACCGGCTGTTGTATCATGCGCTAGCCCCTTTCATCTGTTTCGTCCTGCACCGGATCGTCCGCTACCGGCTGACCGTCGTGCGCACGAACCTGTCGAACTCATTCCCGGAAAAAAGCGCAGCGGAACTCCGTGAGATCGAAACGAAATTCTACCGCCACCTGTCCGAAGTCTTCGTGGACACGATCAAACTCGCGACGATCTCGCGCAAGGAGATCCTCGAACGGATGGTTTACCGCGACGTGGAAGCGCAGGAAGAGGCCATGCGCGGACGCAACTGGATCTCGGCGATGTCCCACTACGGATCGTGGGAACTGACGATCAACTACGCCTGCCACAGCGACCACCGGGTACTGGCCGTCTACCGCCCGCTGCACAGCGAGGCGTTCGACCTCTTCTACCACAAAGCCCGATCCCGTTTCGGCACGCAGCCGGTTCCGATGAAC
Organism: Alistipes sp. AF48-12; assembly: GCF_003477565.1. NCBI lineage: Bacteria > Pseudomonadati > Bacteroidota > Bacteroidia > Bacteroidales > Rikenellaceae > Alistipes > Alistipes sp. AF48-12. The sequence continues at coordinate 29,178 of NZ_QUDJ01000003.1, read as the reverse complement.
AACATCCTGCAGGAAACGCTGAAATCCAAACGCAAAGGGGCCCGGCCGGTCAGTGTCGCGCTGATCGCCGACCAGACGCCGCCTTGGCACGAAATCAAGCACTGGTACCGGTTCCTGGGACAGGACACGCCATTTTTTTCGGGCGTGGAAAAAATGGCGTTGCGGTTGAAAATGCCGGTCTACTTCATGTATGTCCGCAAAACCTCGCCGCAGCATTACGAAGCGGAACTGCAACGAATCTACGACGGCGAAGAAGCGGTCGCTCCGCACGAAATCACCGAACGCTACATCAGCCGGCTCGAGGCGATGATTCGGGAAACGCCCGAATTGTGGATGTGGTCGCACCGGCGGTGGAAGCATAAAAAACCCGCGGATTACGACATCACCCATTCCGAAAAAGAAACCGAAGCCCGATAACCCGCCTATGAAACCGGTCAAAGTCGTTATCCTAAACTGGAACGGCCGTTCGCACCTCGAACGGTTCCTGCCGGTGCTGGTCGCCCGTACCCCCGGCGCAGACATCGTCGTCGCCGACAACGGATCGACGGACGATTCGGCGGATTTCATCCGGGCGCGGTTTCCGCAGGTTGAACTGCTGTTGCTGGATCGGAATTACGGCTTTGCCGAAGGATACAACCGGGCCCTGGCCCGGATCGAAGCCGACTACTGCGTCCTGCTCAATTCGGACGTCGAGGTGACCGAAGGATGGCTCGCTCCGCTGGTGGAACTGCTCGAACGGGACTCGGCGGCGGCGGCCGTCGCTCCCAAGATCCGTTCCTACGCCAATCCCGGCAAATTCGAATACGCCGGGGCCGCCGGCGGCTTCATCGATTTTTTGGGCTATCCGTTCTGCCGCGGGCGAATCCTCGACACGATCGAGTCCGACCGGGGGCAATACGACGCCCCGCGCGAAGTGTTTTGGGCGTCGGGAGCGTGTATGCTGGTGCGCAGCGAAGTATTCCGACGACTCGGCGGCTTCGACGGCGATTTTTTCGCCCACATGGAGGAGATCGACTTCTGCTGGCGGGCGCAACTGGCCGGATACCGGATCCGGGTCGAACCGCGCAGCACGGTGTTCCATGTCGGCGGCGGAACGTTGCCGAACAACAGTCCGCAGAAAATTTACCTGAATTTCCGTAACAATCTCTGCATGTTGTTCAAGAATCTGTCGCCCGGCACTTTCTGGCCGGTACTGTTCTCCCGGATGGTACTGGACGGTATGGCGGCGCTCGTGTTCCTCGTTCAGGGCCACCCCGACTTCTTTAAAAAAGTATTCCGGGCCCACATCGATTTTCACAGGCAGCGGAAATCGCTGCACGAAAAAAGACGTGCGATCCAACGGCACCGCGTCGCGCGCCCACACGGTATCCTGCGCAACAGCATCATCCTACTGCACGCCTTCGGCTACCGCACTTTCGACAAAGTCATGCGGTAGACCATGCTTATTCCCAGGTAAATTTCCTGCCGGAAATCCGCCTGCTTCCTATGCGCCAACCGTTAAGAGATTTCGGTCGAAATCGTCGAAACTGCGAATCACCCGGGCGACGCCGTCCAGTCGCGCCAGCACCGCAGGGTCCGTCGCCCCGGAATCCATTGCCACGATGTATCCGGCGCCGGCCCGCCGGGCGGCTTCGATCCCCGAAACGGCATCTTCGACGACCACGCAGCGAGACGGAGCAAGCCCGATCGTGCGAGCCGCTTTCAGGTAAATGTCCGGATTCGGCTTACCGGGCAGTGTTCCGTCGTCATAGACGATCTTTTCCGGATCGAACCAACGCTCCAAACCGAAACTACGGATGAAGAAGGTCACGTTGACGATCTCCGAAGCCGTCGCGATCGTACGGGGGATTCGACGCTCTTTGATCCAATCCAGCAATTCGACCGCTCCCGGAGCCAGGTGAAAACGCTCCCGGTCTTTCAAACACAGTTCCCGGTAAATCTCCTCTTTCTCGGCCATCAGCCGCAGCACTTCGTCGTCGGGCACGTCGCGTTCGAGCAAGTATTCGAAAATCGACTTGCCGCTGCGGCCGTGCATACGCCGCTGCATCTCCTGTTTCCCGAACGCCCGCCCGCGCAAACGCATCGAAATAATCTCCCACGACTCTTCCTGCTTGTCCGAATCGAAAAAAAGCGTGCCGTTGAAATCGAAAATGATCCCCGAATAGCCCGTTTTCATTTTTTCACCTTCTGTAATTGCCTTTAAATACGGTTTTGTTCCCCTTGCCGTCGGCCACAGTCAGCACCAGGACATGCGTCGTTTCCCGACTCCAACGGCCGTCGTCGAAATAGTGCGTCAGCGTAGCGGTCTTCGGGTCGTATTCGAACAAAGCCCATTTGCCGTCGATGGTCGCACTGTAAGAACCGATCCCCGAAAAATCGTCCGATATCTTAAACGACAGCGTTTTGCGAGACGCGAAGTCGTCGCCGCTCTTGAACTGCGGCGTAATCCGCGGAGCGACCGTGTCCACCGCAATGTAATACGTTCCGAAACTGCGCGTCTCGGTCGTCACGCGCCCCTCTTTCCAGGCTCCGCCGGCGGCGCTGCGACCGCCGTCGCGTCCGACCGTCGCAAGCAACGCTTTGCTACGCAGTTCCGCGGGCAGTTCCGACGCGTCGATGCTGACCGTCACCGCGCCCTGCAACGGCACGTCCGGCGTATGGATCGCATACAGCGGCGAGTAGGCGTATCTCTGCTTCGGCTTTTCCGAAAGATCCAACAGAATCGATTCGTAAAGCGCGCCCCGGGGAACCGACAGCGACAGGCCGCCTTGCTGATGGCGAAAATCTTTCGTCCAGTCGACCGGAATCCCGTCCGGAACGACCTGAGGCGCCGACAACCCCCGAACGACCCGGAAAGCGAGCCGCGACGCATTGCCGCAATCGTCCGTCAGTTCGATCCCGACCTCGTGACGACCGTCGTCGTCGAGCGTCAGCAAGCCGTTTCGCACCGTCTTACGGTACACCGGCAGGCGGTTGTTCGGCAATTTGTAAAGCCGGTAAACCCCGTTGCGCGTAGCGCGGGACTGCGGATAGAGCGCCGCCGCGTAACAATAGCGCCCCACGTCGAACCCGATCCGATCGACAACCATCGAAAAAGCCGGCTTACCGTCGTAAGTCACGTCGAAAGCGTAAATGCCCATCGGGTTGTCGGTGCCGTTCTTCTTCTCCTCGGCTTCGACGGCAAAATACCCGTTGCGGGCGACACGCAACGCGGCCGTATCGAGCAGCGTATAATTTCCCCGCGCATCGCGGCGCACCGAAAGTTTCCAGCGCACCGTATGTACCGGAACACCCTGAACCGTGTCGACCCCGATGTAATAAAGCACGACCGGTTTCGGCGGAATCGTATCCCTAACCTGCAACATGCCGCGCGCAAGCAGGTTCAGCGGACGCTGCGAATCGGTTTCGCGCACTTCCAGATGCAGGTGCGGGCCGCCCGAAGAACCCCGGTTGCCCGACAGGGCGATCTGTTCGCCCTGCTTGAAAACGAATTTGCCGGCAGGCGGCGTAACATCCACAGCGAACGATTTGCGAACATACTGTATCTCATGGATATACCGCTCGATCGAGTCCGAAAAACGTTCCAGGTGACCGTAAACGCTCGTCGTGCCATTCGGATGATTTATGTAAAGGGCCTTGCCGAATCCGGACGGACTGACGGCGATGCGGACGACCGTGCCGTCGGCAATCGCACGGATCGGCTTGTTGATTACGCCCTGGGTCTTGACATCGATGCCCGAATGGAAATGGTTGCCGCGCAACTCGCCGTAATTGGCCGACAACAGCACCGGAAAAGAGACCGGCGAAACGAACCCGAACTCGGTAGCCATCGCCGGATGCGGCGTATACTGAGCCGGCAACGCGCCGGCATAACAGACTGCCGCCGACAAAACAATCCATTTTTTAATCCTGCTCAATTTGCTATTTCTCATCTTCAATCGTTTTTTACATATTCCCCGTCGCCAACCAGCCGGTCGACCAAATCGCCCACCGTTTCGAAATCGAAACCGAGTCCGACGCCATAACGCAACAACTTGCCGCGCAATTCGTAACCGTTGCGGGCCCGGATCGCTTGCATCTTCCGGCGCAATTGCTCTTCGAGCTTACCGCGCATAAACTGCGGATCGACCTGACGAAGGGCCTCTTCGATCAACATTTCGGGAATCTGTTTCGCCCGCAACGCCGCGCGGATCTTGTAAACGCCCCAACGGCTCAGACCGGTCTTTTCCCGGACATAGGCCTCGGCGTAGCGCCGTTCGTCAATAAACCTTTCGCGCAGCAGCGTATCGACGATCCGCTGCCGGTCAGCCTCCGCAACGCCCCACCGAACAAGCGACCGACGGGCGTCCGACACGGCTACTTCGCTTTTGGCGCAACGTTCCATCAGCATCCTCAAAGCCTGTTCCGGCGTTTTCGTTCTTTTTACTTCCATACGGCCTCCGTTATTCTCGGCTTTCCGAACAGGTCGGCCGTCAGTTTCACATCCGCATAACCGAGCGAGCCGAGCAGCGCGGTCACTTCGTCCCCGAAACGCTCGTTGATCTCGAACCAAAGCGCTCCGCCGGGCGCCAGCAAACTCCTCCCCCGTTCGGCGATTACGCGGTAAAACAGCAACGGATCGTCATCGCCGACGAACAGCGCGCGGTGCGGCTCGTGCTTCAGTATGTTCGGACGCATCCCGGCTTTCTCGCCGAGGGTCACATAAGGCGGATTGCTGACCACCAGATCGAATCGCCCCCCGGGTTGCCGCGTCAGGATGTCGCAGCATTCGAAACGGACGCGGCCGCCGCAAAGGCTTCCGTTTCGCCCGGCGACGGCCAGCACCGTCTCGGAAACGTCGATCCCCGTCACTTCGGCGTCGGGCAGTTCCGCCGCAAGCGTCACGGCGATGCAACCGCTTCCCGTCCCGACGTCGAGAATCCGCATTCCGCTGCGTCCTTTGTATCGGTCGACGATGCGACGCACCATCTCCTCAGTCTCCGGACGCGGAATCAGCACCCCTTCGCGGACGGCGAACTTCCTGCCGAGAAAATAGGCGAACCCGGCAATATACTGGGCCGGGCGACAGTCGCGTATCTCGGCCAGGATGTCGGGCAGGTCTTCCCGGTCGGGACAAGGAGCGTCCGGCTCGACGATCACATCGGTAAACCGCATACCCAGCCGTCCTTCGCAAACGAACGCTGCGAACGCCCTCGCCTCCCGCCGGTCGTAAACGCCGGCGGCGGCATCGTATATGCAGTCCCACAATTCGCGTCGGGTCATAGTCGCTCTTTTGACGCAAAGATACAAAAACCGGCTGCGCCGGAAAACAAAAAATCCGGTCGGCGGCCAGGTTTTTCACTCTTTTTCTTCATTCGGAACCATAATATGCTAAATTTGTACGTTCCTTTAAAAGTGAAACCAAATGACGTTAAACACAGATCGGATCCATGAGAAACAAACTGATGCTTCCGTTGCTGGCATGTACCCTTTTGAGTATGAATAGTTGCGGAAATAAAAACAACGACGACAGCGTATCGCTCGATTACGAGAAATACGTCCTCGCGAACGGCCTCGAGGTCGTTCTTCACCACGATGACTCCGACCCGGTAGTGTCGGTGGCCATCCAGTATCACGTAGGCAGCAACCGCGAAAAGCCGGGCAAAACCGGTTTCGCGCACTTCTTCGAACACATGCTGTTCCAGCGCTCCGAAAACCTGCCGCGCAACGCCTTTTTCCAAAAAATCGACGCGATGGGCGGAACGTTCAACGGCGGCACGAGCAACGACGGCACCGTCTACTACGAAACCGTCCCGCGCGATGCGTTGGAAAAAGTGCTGTGGATGGAGTCCGACCGGATGGGCTATTTCATCAACACGGTGACCGAAGGCGGACTGAAACGCGAAATCGACGTCGTATCGAACGAAAAACGACAGGGCGAAAACGCTCCGTACGGACTGGCTTTCGACCTGGTGTTCAAAAACCTGTTCCCCGAAGGACATCCGTACAGTTGGACGGTGATCGGCGAAATTCCCGATTTGAGAAGCGCGACCGTCGAAGACGTCAAGGAGTTCTACGAACGGTATTACCTTCCGGGCAACGCCACGTTGGTCGTCGCCGGCGATTTCGACCCGGCTCAGACCAAAGCGCTGATCGAAAAATATTTCGGGGAGATTCCCGCCCGGCCCGTTCCGGAGGCCCCGAAAACATGGAACGTCGAACTCGACGCGACGCGCAAAATTTCTTACGAGGACACGTTCTGCAATGCGCCGATGCTGATTCTCGCCTACCCGGGCGTCGAAGCCTACCACCGGGACGGTTATGCGCTCGACTTTTTGACGAACTTGCTCGCCGGAGATAAAAAATCCCCGCTGTACAAAGTACTCGTCGAGGAGCGCAAACTGGCGCCCGAAGTGGAGATGTTCAACTACCAGCTCGAAATATCAGGCATGATCGTATTCGACGCCAAGACATTCCCCGGCGTAAAACTGGACGACGTGAAGGCCGCTTACGACGAAGCGCTGGCGCGTTTCGAGCGGGACGGCATCGACCCGAAAGACCTCGAACGGTATAAGATCACCGAAGAGACACGCACCTACAACCGGCTGACTTCGACCAACGGCAAGGCGCTCGCCATGGCGCACGACAACGTATTCGGCGGAACGCCCGACCGGATGCTAAAAGAACTCGACGCTTACCGCTCCGTAACGGCGGACGACGTAATGCGCGTCTACGAAAAATACGTCAAAGGCCGCAACCTACTCGCCGTCAGTATCTACCCGGAAGGAGAAGCCTCTCTGGCGCTGACCGGATCGACACAGATAGCACCCGAGCAGGAGACGATCGGCGAGCAGCAGATGAACGCCGAATCGGGAGCCGTCGCAGACGATCCGTACGAAAAAACGCCGTCGCGGTTCGACCGCAGCGTCGAACCGGACCTGCTGCCTAACACGCCCGAACTGAAAATCCCGGAAATATGGAGCGCAGTGCTCGGCAACGGAATGACGGTCAAAGGGATCGAATATTGCGAACTGCCGCTCGTGAATTTCACGATCGAACTGAACGACGGTATGCTGCTCGACGATCCGGACAAGGTGGGAGTCGCCTACCTGACCGCACAGATGCTCAACGAAGGCACCGCTTCGCGGACGCCCGAAGAACTCGAAGACGCGATCGGGCAACTCGGCGCCCAGATCCGGGTCGCCGCCGCGCGCGAATCGATGACCGTCTCCGGAAATTGCCTGAAGCGGAACTTTCCGCAGGTCATGGCGCTGGTCGGAGAAATGCTGCTGTCGCCGCGCTGGGACGAGAAATCGTTCGCCGTGGTCAAAGAGCGGGCGCTCGACAACATCCGCCAGCGCAGTACCGAACCCAAAGCGATCGCATCGGACGTATTCAACAAAGTCATTTTCGGAGCGAACAACATTCTTTCGAACAACGTGACCGGAACCGAGGCGTCCGTACAGACGATCACGCTGGACGACCTGAAAGCGTTCTATGCGGCCCACTTCACGCCAAAAGCGGCCCGAATGAGCTTCGTCGGGGGACTGACCCGCCCGGAAGTCGAACGGGCGCTGGCTCCGCTGACCGAAAAATGGGAAGCGACAGCGGTCAGCATACCGCTGATCGACGATAATGCGGCGCGACCGGCCGCCAAGGTCTTTTTTGCGGACTACCCCGGCGCCCGCCAGTCCTACGTTATCGTCGGATCGAAAGCCATGCCCATCGCCGATCCGGACGCCTACCCGGCCGTGATCGTCAACGACAAACTCGGCGAATCGGCGGGCAGTCTGCTGTTCGAAATCCTGCGCCTGCAGCACGGATATACTTACGGGGCCTATTCAGGGTTTTCGCAAGGCAACCTGATCAACACGTTCCAGGCGTGGTCGAGCGTACAGGCGACTGTCACGCGGGAATCGCTGACCTTGCTGCGCGACATTCTGAAAAACTACGGGACGGATTACTCGCAGCAGTGGCTCGACCATTCGAAAGAAGCCATGCTGCGCACGATGAACGGCGCCCTCGAAACGCCTAACGCACAGCTAAACATGCTGCGCACGATCGTGCTGTTCGGCCTGCCGGACGATTACGTCAAACAGCGCGAAAACACGCTGAAAACGTTTACGCTCGACCAGGCGAAAACCGTGATCGGAAAGTACCTGAACTTCGACGACATGACCGTCGTCGTCGTGGGCGACGCCAAAACGCAGTTGGAAGGGGTGAAATCCCTCGGACTGGGCGATCCGGTGCTGGTCGATTTCAGCGGACGGCCGATCCGGTAAACGCTCCCTTTACCAAACGACGAAGCCGTTCCCATTGCGGAAACGGCTTCGTCGTTTTCGTAACCCCGGATCAATACCCGATCGTAAAACGTTCGCGGTGGTGCATCTCTTTCTCCAGTTCATCGATCATCGCCACGGCATAGTCCTCTACCGATATCCGGCTCTCTCCGGAAACGCTACGGATCAGGTCGTCCTTGCCCAGCCTGAATTTTCGGGTGCGTTCGCCCGGAACGAGGTTGGCGGCCGGACTGAAAAAGACCCAATCCAGCTCCTTTTCCGGGATCAGGTACGAATAGTAGACCTCGGCCAGTCCCTTGACGCCCGGAGCGAACGCTTCCGGAACACCCCGGTCCATCACGCGCACCCCCGGCGCAACGTACAGGCTTCCGGCCCCGCCGACGATCAGCAACCGACGGACGCCGGCTTCCTTCACGCTCCGGATAATAAGCGGGTAAACCCGCAACGTTTCCCGATAGATATCCGGGTTCCGCCAACCCGGATTGTACGCGCTGATCACGCATCGCTGCCGGAAACCGCTCCTGCAAGGAATTGCCGGTCGGAAACGTCGCCGGAGACGACTTCGAGTTCGGGTCGGCGGACGGTCATTTTCTCGGGATGGCGCACGATCGCCGTCACCCGGAATCCCCTTTCCAGCGCTTCGCTCAAAATGGCCGAACCGACGAATCCGCTCGCACCGATAATCACAACTTTTTTCATAATCATTCCGTTTTTTCGAAGTATAACGAGATAAACCGCTTCGAACGCGACTTTCCCGGCCGCAGGCGGTTCCCCTTTCGCTACGGAATACCAAATGTTTGCCAAAATGAAAAAAACAGGGAAAATTCCGGAATTTCGTCCGGTACGGAACGAGAATTACCGGCCGACCGATCCGAAAAACAACCGCCGGATCGCATAGGCCAACGTCACCTGGTGATAGTCGTATTGCGAGGCCAGTCGTTTCCGGTAAGGGGCGATGTGCCGGCTCAGGTATCCCGGAAGCACGGAAAACGGAGCCAGCAACCGCTCGATCGGAATATCGCCGTACAGGTCGTGCAATCCCTCGTTGATCCGGAATTTGCGCGTATAACCGGTCGCACGCAGCAATCGCGACAGGACGGACGGCGGGACGGCTTCGATGATCCGGCGGCTCAACGGTTTGGACGCACGCGGCGGACAAAGTTCGTTTTCGAACGGGATACCCTTCAGCTTCGCATCCAACCAACCGTGTTTCTCGCCGTAAAAAAAGAAGCTCCGGTTCAGTTTGGCCGGCACGTCCATATCCTGCCAAAAAGCGGTCAGGTCGTTATCCCACCACGGAGTGCGCCATCCGTAACCGAAAAATTCGTATACCCTCAGGCTGTGCATGATAAACTTGGCCTGCCGCTCTTGCCAGTCGAAACATTCCGGAAAACCGTTCGACGAAACGCCCGTATCGTTCAGTATCCGCCCGATTTCGCGTTGCAGCGCACGATCCGGCCGCCGGGAACCCCAATTAGAGAAATGCCCTTGCACGGCTTCCGCCGCCTGTGTCGACGTCTGGATAGCGCAAACCTGCGGGGTCAGGTGGCTGCCCGCCAGAAAATCGAGCGTATGTCCCGGAACGAACAGATCGCCGCGCTGTAGAATGCCGCGCCGGCCGAGTTCGTAAACAGCCGCGAAATCCTGCGTATGAGGCATACTCGACGCGCAACAGGACGCGAAACGGAAATACCGATCGAGCAATCCCTGCTCCCGGATCGCATCGAACAGTCCGCGCGTATACTCTACGAAATGCCATTCGTACCCGAACGCTTCGGCCACTTCGCGACTCAGGCGAGACTGCGGGTTTTCCGGAACGCCGTACGAATAGCAAACGACGTTACGGATACCGGCCTTATACAAATAATTGACAATCAATCGGGAGTCATGTCCCCCGCTCAACGGGACGATCCAGTTTCGCACGTCGGGGGCGCTCTCGGTCATCCGCCGGATCGCCTGCGCGAAAAGCGTATCCGCTGTCCGTACCCCTTCCGCCGGGTCGGGCGTCACGTTCATTTTCGGATCGTAAAGGAAATAGCGTTCGGATTCCGTCTCCGCATCCCGCAGGCGGACTATCTCGGCAGCCTGCACGGCAAAAATGTCCCGGAACACCGTCCGCTGTCCAATGACGAAACCCGACAGAAGAAACTGCTCCATTGCCCCGGAATCGATTTCCGGTTGCATTCCGGTATCTTCCATCGCCCGCAGCAGGTCGTCCGTCACCAGCCATGCGTCCCGGAACCGGGTCCGGCACAACGGAAAAGAACGAAGTCGGTCGGTCGCCGCACACAATGCGCCGTCCCGCTGTAGGACGATGGCAAAACAGCCGTTCAACTCCCGAACGAACTCCCCGAAGGCGCCGGCATCCGCAGCCGCGGAAGCGACCAGTCTACAGAAAGCGGCCCCTTCGTAAACGGCATCCCGGTAACGGACATTTCCCTTCACGCAAACCATACCGGCGTCATGCTGCTCGGTAAACCAGTCCAGGCCGTAAAGCAAGATACGATTTTTCGTAGCGGAGACGGTTCGCATTTCCGGTCAGTTTACCGAAGGCAGGAACGAATATTCGCGCGAATACTCCATCATCTGACCGGCATAGTCGTCGGTATATTCGACATTGACGTCGACGATCTCCCCGTTTTCCATGACCGGTTGGTAAACCGGATTGACAAAGCCGCTGTAAGGCGCCAGACCGAGCTTTTGATAACGGTCGAGCACTTCTTTGTGCAACTCGGGATCGATCTGCACAGCGTAGGTTTCGACCAACTCCCGGCCGCTCTCGAAATCGCCGGTGCTCTTGATCCGCTGAATCTCCTTCAGCAGTTCGCCGAAAAGCCCCCGCAATTTCTGATAATCGTTCACCACGATATAGGTTTTCCCGTCTTTCACCGCTTTTTCGACGACCCGCTCGTCTTTGCCTCTCTCATAGCACCACTCGGCGATCAGCTTCCGATTGCGCATGTGCGCCTCCTCGACCGTCTTGCCCGGCTCGATCCGCGCGAACTGGGTCATCATTCCGTTCATCATGTAAACGGCATACTCCGTCTTGGCCACGTCGAACGACGGAACGAGTCCCAGTTCGACCATTTTCGGATCGCCCAGATAGTACAGCGCGAACAGGTCGGCGCGCGCCTCTTCCAGCGTCGAAGAGTAATTTTTCAGTTCGTCGCCCTTCACGCCCGGCGCCAGTTGTCCCGAACCGTGTCCGAGGCACTCGTGCAGATCGGTATGCAAGTCGTCGGCCAGCGAGCCGTACTTTTTATGTAGTTCGATCGTCTCCGAATCGAATATGAACTCTTCGTCGAAACCGTTACCCTTGGCAGCCTCCGCATAAGCGGACGTGATATTGCCGACGGTCACCGATTTGGAACCGTGATCGCGGCGGATCCAGTCTGCATTCGGCAGGTTGACGCCGATCGGCGTGGCCGGATAACAGTCGCCGCCAAGTATGGCGGCGGTAATTACCTTTGCCGAAACGCCTTTCACCTCTTTTTTCCGGAACTGTTCGTCGACCGGGGAATGATCCTCGAACCACTGGGCGGCTTCGCAGATGATCTTCGTCCGTTCGGTCGCATCCTCGTCCCGGAAGTTCACCATGCTCTCCCACGAACCGCGATACCCCAGCGGATCGCCGTAACTCTCGATAAAACCGTTCACGAAATCGACTTTAGAGGCCGTATCCCCGACCCACAAGATGCTGTACTTATCGAATTGCTTCAGATCGCCGCTCTTATAAAAAGCGATCAGCGCATCGATCGTTTCCTTCTGACGGCCCACAGCCACCTCCGAAGCCTTCTGCAACCAGTAAACGATCTTTTCGATCGCCGGAGAATACATGCCTCCCACTTTCCAAACCTGCTCCACTAACCGTCCGTCGCCGCCTTTGACCAACTTGCTGTTCAATCCGTAGGAACCGGCGTCCGGTCGTTCGGGTCCATCCGGGCGGCATAAAACTCCTCGACCTCTTGCTGGGAGACCCCTTCGTAATAATTGTTGGCCGACGCCCGGATAATATCTTCTCCGGCAGCGAGATTCACCCGTTTGGGCATCACCTCCGGGTCGAAAACGACCGGTTTGATCTCGGCTATCACCCGTTCCACGGAACCGAAATCCATCGGAAAATCCGTTTTCGGCGTACCGGCTACCAACTCGTCGAAATAGGCCTCGGTAAATTCCGGCCGAAACTTGTCGGTCGAATAATGATGGTGGATGCCGTTGGCGAACCACACTTTCTTAAGGTATTTCTCGAACTGCTTGAAACGCGGATCTTTCCGATCGCCGGCATATCCCTGATAGATGGCTTCCAGCGTACGGCGGATCCGCAGGTTGTAACGCCCGTTCTGGTCGAACAAAATGTCGCGCCCGCTCAGAGCGGCCTGACTCAGGTAATAGATCAGCAACTTCTCGTTCAGGGCAAGCGTATCGAACCCCGGAACCCGGTATTTCAGCACCCGGATGTCGTCGAAGCGGTCCGCCACCCAATTGAATTTTTCTTCGGTTATCTTTTTCCGGCATCCCCCGACGCCCGCAGCAAGTATCGTCATAAGTAAAACAGTAAAGATTCTTTTCATAAAAGAAAACTTAGGTTCTTCGCAAAGTTACAACCTTTTTCCCGAAAAAATTAGATTATTATAAGCAATTTTCTACCTTTGTGCCGTTAAAATAAAGGCGGTAATATCGCCTGAAAAAACGATTTCGATGAAAGTTTTCACAAGGAACGCAGCGCTTTCCGACGAACTGAAACGGCACCCGGGCACGTGCGGTTTCGTCCCGACGATGGGAGCGTTGCACAACGGGCACTTGTCGCTGGTCGAACAGTGCCGGCGGGAATGCGACACGGTCGTCGTCAGCATTTTCGTCAATCCGACCCAGTTCAACGACCCGAACGATTTGAAAAACTACCCGCGAACCGTGGAAGCCGACCTGGCACTGCTCGAAAAAGCGGGCGCCGACTTCGCGCTGACCCCTTCGGTAGAAGACATTTATCCGGAAAAAGACACGCGAGTATTCGATTTCGGGCTGCTGGACAAGGTGATGGAAGGCGCGCACCGACCGGGGCATTTCAACGGCGTAGCCCAAGTGGTGAGCCGCCTGTTCGACATCGTCCGCTGCGACAAGGCCTATTTCGGTGAAAAGGATTTCCAGCAGATCGCCGTGATTCGGGAATTGGTACGTCAGTGCGACTACCCGCTGCAAATCGTCGCATGTCCGATTGTCCGCGACACCGACGGACTGGCGCTCAGTTCGCGCAACGCGCTGCTGACACCCGCACACCGGGCCGCCGCGCCGCTGATCTACAAAGCTCTGAAGGAAGGGGTCGAAAGCGCGCGCAGCATGTCGGTGGACGAAATGAAACGCCGGGTCGTCGAACGGATCGACGCCGACCCGCTGCTGCAAGTCGAATATTTCGAAGTGGTCAACGCCGATACGCTGGAAGGGATCGACCGGTGGAGCAACACGTTCCCGATGCGCGGCTGCATCGCCGTCCAGGCCGGCAACGTGCGGCTGATCGACAATATCGCGATCTTGTAACAGGATGGTATATAAACGCTTATAATAACACGCAAACGACTGCGGCCTAAGAAAATCGCACGAGGCCGATAAAAGATTGGGGATTTAAATATATTTGTTAAATTTGCCGATCGGTAACATGTTTTTATCAGGAGAACTGCGGCCTACGCCGCACTAACTAATTGGGGAACAAAGCAATGCAGATAGAGGTATTCAAGTCCAAGATACACCGGGTGACCATAACCGAGGCCAACCTCAGTTATGTGGGGAGTATCACCATCGACGAGGATTTGCTGGATGCTGCCAATATGATCGCCGGGGAGAAAGTTCAGATCGTGAACGTCAACAACGGGGAACGTCTCGAAACTTATATCATCAAAGGGGAGCGCGGCAGCGGAGCCGTGTGCCTGAACGGGCCGGCGGCGCGCCGTTGCGTAGTCGGCGACGTAGTGATCATCATCTCGTACGCGCTGATGGACTTCGAAGAAGCCAAAACGTTCAAGCCGTGGGTCGTTTTTCCCGACACGGAGACCAACAGGCTGATCAAATAGGTTTCCGGCGAAAACGCCTGTTCGGCACAGACCGATTCCGACATACGCCGTCTGCATGAATTTCGTGTGCAGAAAAGGAGTATCGTCGGTTTTTGTTTGCCGTTTTTTCGTTAACTTTGGATACTGAAACGTTACAGGAAATATCATGTCGATTGCCGAAAAAATCACCGGCTCCGCGCGGCGCTGCCGCAACACGTGGAACTGATCGCCGTATCGAAAACCTATCCGCCGTCAGCCGTTCTGGAAGCCTACCGGGCCGGGCAACGCGCTTTCGGAGAAAACCGCCCGCAGGAACTCGTCGAGAAGTACCATGCCCTGCCGAAGGACATCCGATGGCATCAGATCGGCGGCCTGCAATCCAATAAAGTCAAATACATCGCCCCGTTTGTCGCGATGATCCATTCGGTGGAATCGGCGAAACTGCTGGACGTGATCCAGAAAGAAGCGGTCAAAAACGACCGGACGATCGATGTCCTGCTCGAAATACGCATCGCACGGGAAGCGTCGAAACACGGATGGAGCGAGAAAGACCTGATCGACTACCTGCAAACGGGCGCCTACCGGAACCTGAACTCCGTTCGTTTCCGGGGACTTATGGGCGTCGCGACCCATACCGAGGATCAAGAGACGATCCGCGCCGAATTCACCCGTCTGCACGAATTGTTCGTCAGGTTGGGAAACGAGTATTTCGACCGCGATTTCGATACGCTTTCGATGGGCATGACCTCCGATTATCCGATCGCCGTCTCATGCGGCAGCACGATGGTGCGTATCGGAAGCTACATCTTCGGAGCGCGCAACTACCTATAAGACAAAAATGTCATAAAAACATCCGGATTCAAAGCTACTTGATCCGCAGACGCCGGCCGAGCTTCAGCACGGTTTTCGGAGTGATGTTATTCAGGCGGCATATCTGACTGACCGAAACGCCGTATTTAAGCGCCAGCCGACCGAGAATATCGCCCTGTTTGATCGTATGGTAAACGGCGTTGCTGGAACTGACGGTCGCCGTTTTAGTCTGTTGCTCCTCCTTTTTCTGGGCGGCGGCGATCCGTTCCAGAATGTCGCCGGAGGCAGTATCCCCTTCCGCAGAAGCCAGCAACGGAAAGTCGTCGTCGTCCTCTTCCAGAATTTCCGAAGCGCGGGAATGAATGTTGAAGAACTGTTTTTCGAGGGCGAAAGTCTGGTATTTCAACTGCCCCGTCTGGAAATCGACGATAAATTCGGGATCGAAGGTCTGATCGCAGTAACGCATTTCGAAATGCAGATGCGGTCCCCGGCTGCGCCCGGTCGAACCGCAGAATCCGATTACCTGCCCGCATTTAACGTAATCGTTCACCTTGACATTGAGCTTCGAAAGATGAGCATGCCAGGTTTCCAGGCCATTTTCATGCCGGACGATCACCAGATTCCCGAAACCGCCCGTATTGTACTTCGCATAACGAATTTTGCCGTCGAACGCGGCGTAAATCGGTTCGCCGATCTTCAGCGGAATATCCACGCCGTTGTGGTTGCGGCGGCCGCGCGGGCCGTATTTCGACAGCACCGAGCCGACTACCGGAGCTTTGAATCCGGACAGATCCTTTACCAGATTCAGATCCACCACCGACGGTAGATCCTCGTAAGCGATGCTTTTATAAGCGAAAACCTGCGAGGTATCCCAATACTGCATATAGACCGGCAGCGAATCTCGCACTTTCAGCGCAGGACGGTAGTAACGCCAGGTATTATTGCTGAAAATAATGATCCGGGTTTCGGGATCGTCGGTCGCCAGCGTATCCAACGGCTGCTGCGGCAGATCTTCGATGTGCAACGTCGCCGGAACGACCGGACGGCGCCTGCGCGATTGGCCGTGGAGCGTGGCTGCGGTCAAAACAAATAACAGGGATACCGTTATCAGATATCTGAAATTCATGCTCGTTCGGAATTATATCGTTACAAAACTAACAATAATTTCCGACAATTCGGCATTTTTCGAAAGGCTGATACCCTCCGTGCGCGAGAAAGCCGTTCCTCTCCCTCAGCGGACTCCGGAACAAAAGGTCAGCTCCCGGCAGTTCAGGCCACCATTTCGGGCACCCGGATAATCTCCATGCCCTTCTGTATGGCCGCTTCGTTAGCGGGGATCAGCGACGCCATCCGTTCCGGCAGCGATTTGGCCAGTCCCCGGAAAACGTTGTCGAGCGATACGACCGGCTTCACTTTCAGGTAGCCGCCCAGGATCATCGTATTGAAAACGCGTATGTTGCCCAGCCGGGCAGCCTCTTCGGTCGCCGGAATCGCATACACCCGGATATCCTTGCGCTGCGGTGGGCGCACCACCCCGTTCGGATCGTAAATCAGCACGCCGCCCGGCTTGACACGCGGCTCAAACTTATCCATGCTCTGCTGGTTCAGGATGATCGCCGTATCGTAATCGTGTACGATCGGCGAACTGATCTGCCGGTCGCTCAGGATCACCGTCACATTAGCGGTTCCGCCGCGCATTTCCGGGCCGTAAGACGGCATCCAGCTCACTTCGAGTCCCTGCATCACGCCCGAGTAGGCGAGAATTTTGCCCATCGACAGCACGCCCTGTCCGCCGAAACCGGCTATGATAATCTCTTCTTTAAACATATCTCTACGATTAAACGCGTTCGGTAAACAAATTATTATCCTTTGATATCCCCCAGCGGATACAGCGGCAGCATGTTCTGCTCCATCCACCGGTTCGCCTCGGTCGGCGACATTTTCCAGCCCGAATTGCAGGTCGCTACGAATTCGACGAACGACATCCCTTTCCGCTGCATCGAATTCTCGAAGGCCTTACGCAACGCCTTTTTCGCCTTACGGACGGCCCCGGGAGTGTGGACGCTCTGCCGCGTCAAGTAGCACACCCCGTCGAGATGCGCCAACATATCGGCCACCTTGAACGGGTAACCGTGCAACTGCGGATCGCGTCCTTCGGGAGTCGTCACGGTCTTCATGCCGAGCAACGTCGTCGGAGCCATCTGCCCGCCGGTCATGCCGTAGATCGCATTGTTGACATAGATGATCGTGATGTTCTCGCCGCGGTTGCACGCGTGGATCGTCTCGCCGGTTCCGATCGCGGCCAGGTCGCCGTCGCCTGGTACGTAAAGACCAGCTTCGACGGATTCAGCCGTTTGATCGCCGTAGCTACCGCCGCCGCGCGCCCGTGCGCCGCCTGCACCCAATCGATATCGACGTAGTCGTACGCCAGCACCGCGCAGCCCACCGGCGTAATGCCGATCGCGTCGTGCTCGACCTGCATTTCGTCGATCACTTCGGCGACCAGTTTGTGGATCGTTCCGTGGCTGCACCCCGGACAGAAGTGCATCACGGCATCGGTCAGCAGCCGGGGCTTCGCATAGACCCGGTTTTCCGGGATCAATTTTATTTCAGATTCAGCCATAAACTCTACTTTAACGAAAAATTCTTTTTCAGCGCCTCCAGCACCTCGCTCGGCGAATGCACCACGCCGCCCGTGCGCCCGAAATGGAATACCGGAACGCGACACCGGGCGGCCAACTGCACGTCCTCGATCATCTGCCCGGTGCTCATTTCGACCGACAGGAAACCTTTGACGCGCTGCGACAGTTCGTCGATCGCTCCGGTCGGGAACGGATAGAGCGTAACCGGCCGTAGCAGTCCGACTTTCAGTCCCTCCTCGCGAGCCAGTTCGACCGCTTTCTGGGAAATACGCGCGGAAGACCCGTAAGCGACCAGTACGTAATCGGCATCGTCGCACTGCACGGCCTCGTAGCGCACCTCGTTTTCGCGGATCGTCCGATACTTTTCGGACAGTTTCAGGTTGAACCGCTCCTGGCGCAGCGGATCGAGTTCGACGGACGTAACGATGTTCCGTTTGCGGTCGGCCGGCTTGCCGGTCGTAGCCCAGCCGCCCCAGTGTTCGGCAATATAGGCGTCGCTCCAGCGCGGCCGGGGTTCGGTCAGCATCACTTTCTCCATCATCTGGCCGATCACGCCGTCCGACAGAATCATTACCGGATTGCGGTACTTGAACGCCAGTTCAAAACCCAGCGGTACGAAATCGTACATCTCCTGCACCGAATTGGGAGCCAGCACGATCAGGTGGTAGTCGCCGTGGCCGCCGCCCTTGACCGCCTGAAAATAGTCGGCCTGCGACGGCTGGATCGTCCCGAGCCCCGGCCCGCCGCGCGATACGTTCACCACCACGCACGGCAGTTCGGCGCCGGCCAGGTAACTGAGCCCCTCGCACATCAGGCTGATACCCGGACTCGACGACGAGGCCATCACCCGCCTACCGCAGGCCGCGCCGCCGTAAAGCATGTTCACCGCCGCCACTTCGCTTTCGGCCTGCAACACGACCATACCGGTCGTCTCCCACGGCCGCATCGCGGTCAGCGTTTCCAGTATTTCGGACTGGGGCGTAATCGGATAACCGAAATAGCCGTCGCAACCGCAGCGCACGGCGGCTTCGGCCACCACTTCGTTCCCTTTCATCAATCGTATCTCTTCCATACCTTTTCTTTCTAAATCAGACTCCCGGATTTTTCTGCCGGTAAACCGTAATACAACAGTCGGGACATACCAGCGCGCACGACGCGCAACCGGTACAGGCGTCCGGATCGACCATCCGCGCGTAATTATATCCCTTCGCATTCACTTCGGCCGCCAGATCGAGCACCCGCATCGGACACGCCTCGACGCACACCCGGCAACCCTTGCAACGGTCGCGCTCGATCACTACGGTTCCTTTGATTTTAGCCATATCCAATTTTTAATTTCAGTCAAAAATAGTACGCCGGACTGCAAAACGGAGACGCTTTCCGGACTTTGCTACGACACCAAAAATGACGCTGCGGCAGGGTTTCCCGCTTGCACTCAGCCGGGTACCGAACAAAAAAACAGGAGGCTTAACGCCCCCTGTTTTCGGTAAAAAAGTATTTTCAGCCCGATTATTCCAACGAATGGATCACCAGTCCCGAACGCAGTTTCGGTTCGAACCAAGTCGTTTTCGGAGGCATGATATTGCCCGTATCGGCGATGTCGATCAGTTGCTTCATCGACACCGGATAGAGGGCGAAAGCCACCTGCATTTCACCGCTGTCGACGCGGCGCTGCAACTCGCCCAACCCGCGGATACCGCCGACGAAGTCGATCCGCTTGTCGGTGCGCAGGTCTTTGATGCCGAGCAGTTCGTCGAGCACGAGGTTCGACAGGATCGTCACGTCGAGCACGCCGATCGGATCGTTATCGTCGTACGTCCCGGCCTTGGCCGTCAGGCTGTACCAGCGGCCGCCAAGGTACATCGCGAAATTATGCAACTCGGTCGGATGATAGATTTCCGTACCTTTGTCCTCCACTGCAAAACTTTTCTCGAGCGCCGCGAGCAACTGCCCGGGCGTCAAGCCGTTCAGATCTTTTACGAGGCGGTTGTAATCGATGATCTTCAATTGACTGTCCGGAAAAATAACGGCCAGAAAAAAACAATACTCCTCGTCTCCGGTATGCGCCGGATTGGTCTTCATCTTCTCCTGCCCGACCCGCGCGGCGGCGGCCGTACGGTGATGCCCGTCGGCCACGTACAACGCCGGAATTTGTTCGAAAATCTCGGTAATCCGTCGCTGCACGGCCGGATCGTCGATCACCCAGAACTGATGGCGAAACCCGTCGGCTGCAGTGAAATCGTATTCGGCCGCGTTGTTTTCCACCACTCCGCGCACGATCATATCCATCTCGGTATCGGCCGGATACGAGAAGAATACCGGTTCGATATTGGCATTCTGATTGCGCACGTGGATCATCCGGTCTTCTTCTTTGTCGGGACGGGTCAGTTCGTGCTTTTTAATCTTACCGGTCAGGTAATCGTCGAAATGACAGGCGGCTACCAGCCCGTACTGCGTCCGTCCGTCCATCGTCTGGGCATAGACGTAATATTTCTCCGTATCGTCCTGCACGAGCCACCCTTTTTCACGCCATTTCTTGAAATTCTCGACAGCTTTATCGTAAACCTCGGCGCAATGTTCGTCGGCGATCGGGCTGAAATCGATCTCCGGTTTGATGATGTGCAGCAACGATTTTTCGGTCGCTTCCTTGCTCGCCTCCTCCGAATTGAGCACGTCGTACGGGCGCGACGCCACCTCGGCGGCATACTCCTTCGGCGGGCGAATCCCTTTGAACGGTTTTATTCTTACCATGAAATCACTATTTACAATTAATCCTCAATTCAATAAGACAAAAAGCCCCCGCACACTGCCGGGGGCCCTGTTGTTAAAATTCAGGTCTATTTGTTGACCTGGAAACGACGGTTGCCGTTCTTCAGGAAATCAACCACCTGATTAGCGGCGGCAAGCCCCGCGTTGACATTCGCTTCGGCAGTCTCGGCTCCCATCTTTTTCGCCGTTGCGAAAACCCGTTTACCGAACTTTTCGGCCAGTTGCGGCTGCGCATCGGCGGCAATGTCGGTGATGTATTTCAGGTCGGGGCGTTCTTCGAGCGCCTGCATCAAGCCGGCCTCGTCGATCACCTCCTTACGCGCCGTATTGACCAACGTAGCGCCCTTGGGCATCGAGGTCAGCAACTTGTAACCGATCGACTTCCGAGTCTGATCGGTAGCCGGAATGTGCAGCGAAAGAAAGTCGGACGAAGCATACAGCTTTTCGACCGAATCCGCCACTTCCACGCCGTCGGCTTTGAAAACGTCGGCCGGGACGAACGGGTCGAAAGCGCACACCTTCATGCCCAACGCCTTGCCGTAACGGGCCACGATGCGGCCGACGTTGCCGTAAGCCTGGATTCCGAGCCGTTTGCCGCTGATCTCCGATCCGGTGCCGGGGGTGAACTGATTGCGCGCCATAAAAACCATCATGCCCACGACCAATTCGGCCACGGCGTTCGAGTTCTGCCCCGGGGTATTCATCACGACGATCCCTTTGGCGGTGCAGGCGGCCAGGTCGACGTTGTCGTAACCGGCACCGGCGCGAACGACGATTTTCAGTTTCTCGGCGGCGGCGACTACTTCGGCCGTCACTTTGTCGCTGCGGATAATCAGCCCGTCGGCATCTTTCACGGCCGCCAGCAGGTCGGCCTTGTCCGCATATTTTTCCAGCAAGGCCAGTTCGTAACCCGCCCCTTCAATGATTTCGCGTATTCCGTCGACCGCCGCTTTCGCAAACGGCTTTTCGGTAGCTACCAATATCTTCATAGTTTCTACATTAATTAACGATTGAAAAAACACGGCCTTTTTCGCAACGTAGGTCGTAATGTCGTAACAAGGCCCA
Organism: Alistipes sp. AF48-12; assembly: GCF_003477565.1. Classification (NCBI taxonomy): domain Bacteria; kingdom Pseudomonadati; phylum Bacteroidota; class Bacteroidia; order Bacteroidales; family Rikenellaceae; genus Alistipes; species Alistipes sp. AF48-12. The sequence goes on along the minus strand of NZ_QUDJ01000003.1, from coordinate 7,572 downwards.
TAACTTTCGTTTTTACCGATTATTTTACGTGCATTTTTTCGAATTCCCGCATACAGTCTACCAACGCCTGAACGCTTTCGATCGGCAGCGCATTGTAGATCGACGCACGGAAACCGCCCACCAGACGGTGTCCCTTGATGCCGACCATGCCTTTGCCTTTGGCGAATTCGAGGAATTCGGGAGCCAGGTCGGCGTATTTTTCCTGCATCACGAAGCAAACGTTCATCAGCGAACGGTCTTCCTTCACGGCCGTACCGACGAATACCTTGCTGTTGTCGATCGCGTCGTACAGCAGCTCAGCTTTCGCCCGGTTACGTTTCTGAATCTCTTTCACGCCGCCGATCGACTTCAACCACTTCAGGGTTTCTTTCACGACGTAGATCGCGAATACCGGGGGCGTATTGAACATCGAATCGTTGGCGATGTGGTTGCGGTAATCGACCATCGACGGAAGCGGACGGGACACCTTGCCGAGCAGGTCTTCGCGAACGATCACGAACGTCACCCCGGCGGGACCGATGTTCTTCTGCGCGCCGCCGTAAATCATGCCGTATTTCGAAACGTCCACCGGACGGCTCAGGATATCGGAACTCATGTCTGCGATCACCGGCACCGGCGAGTCGATATCGGTGTGGTATTCGGTACCGTAGATCGTATTGTTGGTCGTAATGTGCAGGTAATCCAAATCGGTCGGGATCGCATATCCTTTCGGAATATAAGTAAAGTTTTTATCCTCGGACGAGGCGAGCACCTGCACTTCGCCGAAATTTTTGGCTTCCTTGATCGCTTTTTTGGCCCATACGCCGGTGTTCACGTATCCGGCCTTCTTTTCGAGGAAATTGTACGGCACTTCGAAAAACTGCGTGCTGGCGCCGCCGCCCAAAAAGAGGATCTTATAGTTGTCGGGAATATTCAGCAATTCGCGGAACAGGGCCATGGCTTCGTTGTTGACAGCCTCGAAGTCTTTGGTACGGTGCGAAATCTCCAGCAACGACAATCCGGAACCCTCAAAATCCAAAATAGCTTTTGCCGCATTCTCAATCGCCACGCGCGGAAGAATCGAAGGACCTGCATTGAAATTGTGTTTTTTCATAGTTTTAAGACATATTAAGTTTAGTATTCGGAATCGGAATTAACAGGTTCCAAAGTTATTAAATTATTTCCAAAACACGCAAAAAAAACGTATTTTTAATCGGTTTGCGAGCTCTTTTATTTTTTTTAACCCATTTTTAAGCTACTTTTGCAGACCTCATCTAACAACGCATCCCGATGATAAAATCCATGACCGGTTACGGCAAAGCCGAAGCCGTCCTCGATCACAAAAAGATAACCGTCGAAATCCGTTCGCTGAACAGCAAGCAGCTCGACCTGACGGTAAAAGTTCCGGCCGTCTACCGGCAAAGCGAATACGAAATCCGCAACCGGATCGGCAAGCAGCTCCAGCGGGGAAAGATCGACGCCTACGTCTCTTACGAAATAACCGGCGACAGCGTCCCGGTCAACATCGACCGGAAGACCTTTACGGCTTATTTCGGGCAAATCCGCGAAATCGCCGCCGAAAACGGGATCGACTGGAACGGAAGCGCGCTGGACGCCGCCGTCGTACCCGCCGTCTTGCGGCTGCCCGAAGTGATCCAGAACGACCAGCAGACCGTTTCGGAAGCGGAAACCCAAGCGCTGAAACGGTGCGTCGAAGAGGCGGTCGACCACATGGAACAGTTCCGTATTCAGGAAGGCGCGATCCTGATCGCCGACCTGTTGCGCCGGATCGACCGGATCGAACAGCTCAAAGAGGAGATCGTCCCGTTCGAAAAGGCGCGCGCCGAGACGATCAAAACGCGCATCCGCGAAAACATCGAATCGCTCGGCATCCCGTTCGACGCGAACCGGCTCGAACAGGAGATGATCTATTATATTGAGAAACTGGATATCACCGAGGAGAAAGTACGGCTTCAGAACCATTGCAAATATTTCCGCGAAGTAGCCCGCGGCGAAGAGGCTCCCGGCCGCAAGCTCGGCTTCATCGCGCAGGAACTCGGCCGCGAGATCAACACGCTCGGGTCAAAAGCCAACGAAGCCACGATCCAGAAAAAGGTCGTCGAAATGAAGGACGAACTCGAAAAAATCAAGGAGCAGGTACTCAATATCCTTTAACCCTCGCTCCACAATCCCGGTTACGGCCGGTTGCTCCAAACCGGAATCGTGTCCCGGCTGAAAACGACGGGAGTCAGGCCGGTATCGACATTCAACCAGGTCGTATACGGAGTATTCGCGGGTTTGGCGGCATAGTCCTCGACGGCAACGGTATGTCCGTCGGCAGTAGCTACCCGGGCATAAAACCAATGTCCTGGCCGTTCATCGAAGGCCAGTGCGTCGAACGATTCCGGAGTGAACCGGTATTTCACCGCTTCTTCGGAAGGCTTTGCTACGGAAAGCAATACCGGACCGTAATAAACCGACGTACGACCGGCCATGTTTCCGTCCCCGACCCAGTAGTGGACGCGCATATCCAAATCGAGTTCCACGACGTCGCCCGACCTCCACTTTCGCTCCAACCGGTAATAATGTCCCGGAGTTACGCCGCTGCACGGTACGCCGTTCACCTTCACCGAGGCCCGGGACGACCACACGGGGATTCGCAGGTTCAGTCCGAAACGTTCGGCGCGGCCGGGATCGAGCGTAATCCGTACGGAACCGCTTTTCGGGTAATCGGTTTGCTGCACGATTCCGATCGGATGCCCTTTCGGCGTAAGCGTCCGGACGTTCGACTGTCCGTAATAATTCAGATAAATATCCCGGTCGTCGTTCAGCACGCCCCACTGGGTAAACTGGCTCAGGCCCCGGTTACCGCTTGCCTGGCAGCAGTTCATTTCGCGCCCTCCCTCATAACTGTGGGGCGCCAGTTCGATCTGCGAACTGACACGCTGCCCGTCGGACGAGTTCATGTAGACGAACTCCTTGTCGCCCAACTGACTCCCCAGCGTAGCGTTGAAATACGAAAGCTCCAGTTCGTCGGCCACGTAGGAATTTTTACTCAACTTCAGGTACTCGGTTGAAAAAGTCATCCAAGCCACCGTATTGCAGGTTTCGCTGCCCGCGCCGTAAATATCGCCGGTAGCGCCCTCGCCGGTTCCGAAACTACCGGTATTGTGGCGGTCGTGGCTCACGATCCCCCACCACAACGACTCCATCGCGTCGGCATAATCCCGGTTGCCGGTTACTCGGTAGAGAACGGCCAGCGTGGTCAGCGTATAGAGGCTTTCCCAGCGCTTCTGCGCCGAATAACAGAAAGGGGTCCCGGCCAGGGACGACTCAAGCCAGTTGCAGGACAACGTACTGTTCGTATAAAAATCATGGTAAGGAAGCGTCCATTCGGTACGGACAATGTATTCGGCCGCTTGCAGATAGCGCGGATCGCGGGTCTGTTCGTACAGCAGGGCGAACATGTGGCTCGCGGCAAAATTGCATTCTCCCCAATTCTGCGAGGCGAAGGTCCGCTTACCCAGGATGAAATAATCGTACAGGCAATCGGCCGCCCGGCAGACGACCTCCAACGCTTGTCGGTCGCCGGTCACCCGGTACCATTGATACAGTCCGTACAGGCAGTGGTAATGCCCCCAGGTATCCCATTTTTCAGGAGGATTGTCGAAACGCTCCCGGTCGGACCAGGGGCCCAGGTATCCGTCGCTGCGCTGGGAACGCGCCAGCAGTTCCGTCATCCGCCGACCGACGGTCAGCGTAGCCGGGTTCCGGGTAGCCAGGTAGGTCTGCGCCACGCCCGCAAGTATCTTACCGGGAAATTCACCGTGCCACATGCACTTGAACAACGTATTCGAATCGGGACGCAGGAACGCGCCGAACAGGTCGGGATTGTTTTCCAGCAGCGGAACGAGCCACGTCTTTTCGTTCGCAGACAACCGTTCGCCGACATGTCCTCCGACTTCGAAAGAGAGCGCCTCGTTACGCAGGATATTGGGCATCTCTTCGCCCGAAGCGGAAAAAACGGCGCAAAAAAATGCCGAACAAAACAAATGACGCAGGTATTTCATAGCAAAATAAAAAACGGGTTAGGAAAACGGTCTTTTTACAAAGATAGACGCGCTATACGAAAAAACAACCCGTTCCGCAGCAATTCCACAGATTCCGGAGCGCGAGATACGGTTTTTTTGACTTTTCGGTCAAAAGTAACTACATTTGTTTCCGAAAATCCGGCAGAAAGTTTTCTGTCGAAATCCATCGAATCCATCAGCCGGCGTTTCGGAATCGGACGTCGCGCCAACACAACTCAGGACACATGCAAACAGTCTCCGGAAAAGTACTGATTTTCTCCGCCCCGTCGGGATCGGGCAAATCGACGATCATAGGCCGTCTGCTGGAACGCTTCCCGCAGCTCGAATTTTCGATCTCGGCGACCAGCCGCGCGCCGCGCGGGACGGAAGCCGACGGACGCGAATACTATTTTCTGAGTAACGACGACTTCAAGGCGCGGGCCGCCGCCGGGGAGTTCGTCGAATGGGAAGAAGTCTATGCCGGAACGTGCTACGGCACGCTGCGCAGCGAACTGAAACGTATCTGGGACAAAGGACACGTGATCGTGTTCGACGTGGACGTCAAAGGCGGCGTCAACCTGAAACGGATTTTCGGCGCGCAGGCGCTGTCGGTATTCGTCATGCCGCCGTCGGTCGACGAACTGCAACGGCGGCTCGAAGGACGCGGCACCGACTCGCCCGAAACGATCGCCCGCCGCGTGGCGAAAGCCGAACAGGAACTCGCCTTCGCGCCGCAGTTCGACCGGGTGGTCGTCAACGACTGCTTGGCTACCGCCGTCGCCGAGGCGGAGCGGATCACCGAAGCGTTCATCGGATAACGGGCCGTTCCATGCAGGCGGAAACGATACTCTATTTCGGGTCGTTCAACCCGGTGCACCGGGGGCACGTGGCCGTGGCCGATGCCGTATTGGAATCGACGGAAGCCGAAGCGCTTTGGTTCGTCGTATCGCCGCAAAACCCGTTTAAAGCGGGCAAAGAACTCGCCCCCGAAACCGACCGAATCGAAATGGCGCGCATCGCGCTGCAAAGTGCCGTCCATAGCGACCGCATGGCCGTCTCGGACATCGAATTCCGGCTGCCGAAGCCGAACCGCACGATCCGTACGCTCGAAAAGCTACGCACGGAATATCCCGGCCGGAAGTTCAGCCTGCTGATCGGCAGCGACAACATGGCCGGTTTCCCGAAATGGGTGCATTCCCAAGAGATTCTCGACAGATACCGGGTACTGGTCTATCCGCGTCCGGGTTATCCAACACCGGAATCCGCCCGGTCGGACGGCTTTACGATCTTAACGAATCTCAAAGAACTGCCGCAGGCGGCGACCGACGTCCGGACACGGATCGCACGGGGGGAAAACCCCGGAGCGGAACTGCCCGGCGGCGTGTGGGAATATATCAAAAAACACCGGCTTTATGGATATTCCGCAGGAACTGAGGAACTGACCGATGAAATAACAGCGCTGAACAGCGCCATCGAGCAGCGGCCCGACGACGCGAGGCTATTGATCCGACGCGGCAAATTGCTACACCGAACCGGACGATTCGACTGCGCGTTGAACGATTTCCTACGCGCGAAGCGACTCTGTCCGGACAACCCCGAAGCGGACGCCTACATTGCGCTGTTGCGCGAAATTTTCGCCTTCCGTCACTTCGATTTGTACAATCCGTAACCGGAGTTCCGGGCGAAAACATTATCTTTGCGTCGTTTCAACTCAAACCCGGATTTTATGAAAAACATCGCACTGATCGCCGGAGGAGAATCGTCCGAATGGCAGATCGCACTCGAAGGAGCCTCGCTGGTCGAACAAAATCTCGACCGCACCAAATACAACGTCTACAAAATCATCCTGCACGACGGCCGCTGGAACTACATGGACGAGGACGGCGTCGTCTCGGAACTGGATCGCAACGATTTCACGATCGAAGTAAAAGGCGAAAAGATCAGACCGGACTATGCGCTGATCCTGATTCACGGCACCCCCGGCGAGGACGGACGCCTGCAGGGATACCTCGACATGATGAAAATCCCCTACTCTTCGTGCGGATTCGTCACATCGGTCATCACATTCGACAAATCGGCCTGCAAACGGGCTCTCGCCGGAACAGGCATCGACCTGGCGCGGGAAATTCTGGTCGGCAGGAATACGAAAATCGACCCGGCTGCCGTTGCCGGCGAACTGGGCCTGCCGCTGTTCGTCAAACCGAACGCCAGCGGCAGCAGTTTCGGCGTAACGAAAGTCAAAAGCGCGGATCAAATCCTGCCGGCGATCGAGAAGGCATTCGCCGAGAGCGATCACGTGCTGATCGAAGAGTATATCCAAGGACGCGAAATCAGTTGCGGCGTATTGATCGCCGGCGGCCGAGAATACCTGTTCCCGATCACCGAACTGGTATGCGAAACCGAATTTTTCGATTACGACGCCAAATACAAGGGCCTTTCGAAAGAGATCACCCCGGCCCCGCTCGACGCGGAGATCGTCCGCAAAGTGAACGCGATGACCCTGTCGGCCTATAAAACGCTCAACTGCCGCGGCGTGGTGCGGATCGATTTCATCGTCAAGGGAGACCGCCCCTACCTGATCGAAGTCAACACGATTCCGGGCATGAGCGCGCACAGCATCATTCCCCAGCAAGCGCAGGCGATGGGCATGACCGTCGGGCAACTGTACGACCTAATTATCGAAGACACTTCAAAACAGGCAGAATGATCCAGATCGACGACAAAATCGTCAGCACCGACCTGCTGACCGAAAAATTTTGCTGCGATCCGTCCCGCTGCAAAGGCGCCTGCTGCGTGGAAGGCAACGCCGGGGCTCCGCTCGAAGCCGAAGAGATCGAAATCCTCGAACGCGAATACGAAACCTACAAACCCTACCTGAAACCGGAAGGGATCGCCGCCATCGAACGACAGGGATTCATGGTCGTCGACCGCGACGGCGACTACACCACCCCGCTGATCGGCGACGCCGAATGCGCCTTCTCGTTCGAGGAGAACGGGATCACGCTGTGCGCCATCGAGCGGGCGTACAACGAAGGTCGCACCGGATTCGTCAAACCGATCTCGTGCCACCTCTACCCGATCCGGGTCGCCGTATTCGGCAACGGATCGGTCGGCCTGAATTACCACCGCTGGAACATCTGCAAAAGCGCCTGCCTGCAAGGCCGCCAATACGGCGTTCCGGTTTATCGCGCGTTGCGCACGGCGATCGTGCGCCGTTTCGGAGAACCGTTTTTCCAGGCGCTCGAAGAAGCGGAATCCCTGCTGAACCGACAGAACGATAAAAAATAACCGCCCAACGACCATATAAATAAAAAGCGTATAAATATTTGAATTAGTTTTTTTATTGTTTAATTTTATGAACGGGTTTCTAAATTCGTTCATTATGAAAAGTCTCTCCCGGCTGTTCGTGTCGGTCTGCCTGATGCTGGCGACTGATCTTTTCGCACAGATATCGGATTCGTCCGATCCTACCGACGATCTTTTACCGTCCATCGAGTCGTTTTTCCAGCGCACGGCACGCCAG
>NZ_QUDJ01000029.1:0-21391 GCF_003477565.1 Alistipes sp. AF48-12 | reverse complement strand
AGAAGTAGCAGCTACTTCTTCCGCTGCCCCTCGACTTGCATGTGTTAGGCCTGCCGCTAGCGTTTATCCTGAGCCAGGATCAAACTCTCCATTGTAAAAAATTTAAATCTTAGCTCTACTCAAAGGTATGTTGAAAATTATTACCGTCTTTATCAGACTGGTAAGAATAAACTTTAGCTGCTTAAATACTTCAAAGAACTTATTCTTTTCTTACAAAATTTCGTCGTTTCAACGCCCTGTAAAATTCTTATCGAACTTTCGGGGCCACAAAGGTAAAGAGTATTTTTCAAATCTCCAAACTTTCGCTGAGAAACTTTCGAAATATTTTTAAAGAACCTTGTTGTTAAACTTCCGTTTCAATCGTCTAACGGGGCGCAAAGATATGTGTTCGTTTCGAAACTACCAAATCTTTTTTTGAAAATTTTCAAACCTTTTCAGAACGCTTTGCCAGACTTGTCTTTCGTTTAGCGGGTGCAAATATAGAGACTTTTAAAGTTTCTTTCCAAATATTTCGGAAACATTTTTTCACTATTTTCCCGACCAAACGTACAAACCGTTATATACAAACGCATTAACGACACCACGAAAGTTCGCTTTTATACGAGGATCCGTCGCACGCAACCCGCCGAATACGACATTTCGTCGGAAACGGCCGCAGAAATCGGCTGCCGTTTTTTCCGGGAATTCGAATCGCTACCGCAAATCCGTACCGCGCGAACCGTAGGATTTCGCCACTTACACCGTCCGGTTCTGCCAGCCGCGTCGAAAAAACGTCCGGAAATTTCCCGAAAAAACATCCGTTTTTCGGTATCTGTCGACCGAAAGCGTCCGAAAACCGTCGTTCCGGACGGTAAAAAATCCGGCGCCGGCCGTCGGTGCGACCGCATTAGTCGGAAATCCGGCAACGGATTTCCGATCCGCTACCGGGAAAGCCGGGCCCAATCGGACGAAAAATAGGCCGCCTGGAGTTTTTCGAGCATCGCCGAATCGTTTTCCCGCATAAATAAATTTTCGAGATCTTTATAAATATAGAATTGCAGCCAGTAACCGTCGCGGTATTGCTCGCGCAGCGAGGAAGGCTGCTGCAGTTTGGCATACCAAAGGGTATTCAATCCGAAACGTTCGGCCGCCTTGCGGGCAGCGACCGCATTCGCCCACATCTTGCCGGACACCTTTTTATATAGACGGGTGAAATCGCCGTATTTGAAATCCGAAACGTCGATCAGTTCGCACCTGTCGTCCACGCCCAGGGCTTTCAGTTCGATCTTCGTCTCAAAAACCCGATCTCCGTCCAGATCGTATTCGATGCAGTCGAGAAAGCCGTTATCGTCGGTATCGGTATATTTAACCGTTGCGAAACTTTTAGGAGCCTTGTTCTGCCACGACCGGTCGTATCCCTGGAAATAACGGGCCGTTTGGTCGATGCGCCAGCACCCCCACTCCGCGCCGTACAGGTGGATACGCCCGTCGAAACGGCCGACATACAACCGTCCTCCGCCGGAATTGTCCAGATCCCACTCCCCGCGGTCGCCGGCCCAATCGGATTGGGGATGATTGTCCACGCCGCCTTTACCCGAACCCATTTTGAACGGATCCATCGGATAATAGAACTCGACCCGTTCCCAACGGGCGCAATCGTCGTCCTCGTCGAACACCAGGTAGGCCTGCTTCCACTCTCCCCGGCGATAGATCAGATTCCAGGCGTTCTTATGGTCGGCATAAATCAGTTCGGTCAGCTCGCGGAAACGCGGGTCGATGAAAAAGCGGTCGGCCTCGGGCAACCCGCGCATGTTCCGCAACGCGTGCACCTGATCCGTATAATCGAACCCGCCGCCCATAAAGCCGAGCGTACAGTCGAAATCGAAATCGTTGCCCGGCGCATTGTCGTTGTCCAGATCGACGGCGATCGATACCCAATCGGCCCGGCCGGCAACCTGCTGCTTCTCGAATCCGTCGGCCTGAGCCGCCGGATCGGGCTGCGGCGTATCGACAATCCGGATCGCCATCTCCGACAGTCCGTCGCGGTCGGGATCGTAGAACAGGAACGGATTCTCCCAGTTCAGCCGCAGGTCTTTCATCTGATCGGTCGACGTATGTATCTTGATAAAGGCCGACTGCCCGCTGTAATCGGTATAAAAATCCGAGATGCCGTACTTCTCCCAGCATTCGAGCAACATCGTGTTCCAGTTGATATAGTTGAACACCCCGTCGCGGTCGGTATCCAGCACGATCATGTAGTGCCCGTTCGGCCATCCCCGCGCGACGCCCTCTTTCGGATACTCGGCGATCAACTGCAAGTCGGCCCGGCCGTCGCGTCCAGGTCGGCATACTTGACGACCAAGTCGTAAACGCCGTCCTTGTCGCGGTCGATCAGCAAGCAGTCGTTGTCGAGATCGCCTTCGAGGTCGCCTTCCCGCATATCGCCGTCGTCATCGAGCCACAGCACGGGAATATCGTCCCGCGTGACGCTGCGGATCGCATCCGGCTTCCCGTCCCCGTTCAGATCGAGGTACTCCGGCACAAAACCCGTCGGAGGAGGGGGCAGTCGGAAAGAACCGATCTGCAACTGTCGGTTCCAATAGTCGGATGAACCGCCGCGCGCATGCACCGTACCTACGGCACATGCCAGCAAACCGCAAAGGATGATCTCTTTTCTCATGGGGTAGACAAGGTTTTAGGTTATCGATTCTGAAGCAAAATAATCGGACAGCATGCCAACTCGACATTCGCTTCAATGCAACCGTTTGCACAAAAATAGCATATTTTCCGGACAATAAAGAATCTATATTTATCACATAAACAGCCTAAAGTTACTGTTTCATAGAAAATCATGCTCTCCACAAATCAAAAAAAGAACAAAAAAAAAAAAAAAAAAAACTAATCAAGAGTTTTTTATATTTTACAAATAATATAAATTCGAAAATATTTTCAATAAACCTTAAAACATTGTATTTTTACGAAAACGATCGTATTTAAAAGTTTTTCTATGCTGGTTCTCTTTTGTGCTGGAGCTTCTATTTATCTTACCGACAAAAGCACATCAATCAAATCGATCACCATGGGCAGTATAGAAGCTTTAGCCCGAAGCGAATCAGAAGGCTCGAAAGGAGTATCCGTCCCTTACACTGCCGATTGCCCTGTGTATGAAGTTCTCTATGATTCGCAGGGCAATCCGTATTTCGCCGCTACCGGAGAGTTTACCAAAGGGCATGGTAATACATGCACGGCAGGCAGTGGTTCCTGTACTCCCGAACCGGCATGTCTTCAACTTTAATCGAGTGACAAATTTCCGGACCGTCTTTTAAGACGGTCCGGAATAAATAATAAAATTATTTATGAAAATTCCCCTGTATTTATTCACCCTATTTTTTTTCTGGTGCTGCGTATCAAAAAACGATCGCCAGGCAATGACCGACATTTCCGGAATGAGAGAAGTCGTTTTCGATGATAAAAATACCATAAACATAGACAGCGTTATTGCCAACTATCGGTTCGTTCGATTAGATTCTACCGACAATTTTCCAATCGGGGAGCTCTGGCAAACACTTATTACGGACGATCACATAATTCTGGTGGATAAACTTCATTCGAAATCTGTTTTCATTTTCGATAAAACAGGAAAAAACAAAGCGATCATTCACCGCCAAGGTAGAGGTCCGCAAGAATACATATCTTTATTCCACGTAACGCTAACCCCTGACCGACAAAAAATCGCGATCGTCGACGATTTAGGGAAAAAAGTAGTTTTTTTCGACCTGGCTGGAAATTTCATAGAAAGCAAAAAGATTTCGACAACGTTTTTGACGCTCGAATATGCCTCGGCAGACAAAGCGGTCGGTGCAACATACAGAGAGAATCCGGCAGAAGCCGTATCGCCCGGTTCCAAGCATACCGACAATCTAATTTTATTTATGGATCGTAATTTTAATCCCGAAAGCAGCGCTATTCAGAACCGCTATCTCGCCATTTCGTCCACGAAACCCACTTTGAAAAAATTCGGAAACGACATTCAGATCAATCCTTATTTTTGCGATACGATCTACCAGGCGACTCCCGACGGGCAGTTAACGGGAAAATATCACCTGAATATGACATCCATCAATGGCGCCTGCAATTTACCGCCCGACATCACCCAGGAAAGCCTGGAAAAGATGTATAAAACGAATTCTTTCTTTTACGGAGATTATGCGGACGGAAAAGATTTCGCTTTATTCAATATCTCCACGCCTCCGCGTGAAATCATAGCGCCTTACCTGTATTCAAAAACGACCGGCAAAACCTACCGGTTAACTCTGCCTCCACGTAACAACGAAGATTTCTTTACAAAAATTTTCCTTAACGGCTCTTGCGCTTGTTACGAAAATCTTTTTATGGCTGTCATCCCTGCCTACAGAATTATCCTCGGTTCTTCTCCCGCCTGGAAAGAACGACATCCCGAAGTGATGGACGGCTTAACCGAAAACAGCAACCCCGTATTGGTATTTTATGAGCTCCGAGAGCCCGGAAACAATAAGAACAACTACTAACCTGAAAATCGTATTCGCGTTGAGAAAAAATGGAGTTTTAATTCTTCTTTTAATCGTATTGCTTATTACAGATCTCATTTTGATGCGCCGTACAATTATCTCGCACAAAGAAATCCGCATCAAAGATTCTGTCATTCATTCCATAGTATCCGACAATTTCGCTTTGGAATATATAGAAAGCAACTTGTTTTATACTTTCGAATATGACGGAATGAAAATTCAGGATATTCCGATAAAAGATACTGCAGACCGCACGGTTTCTTTGCAAAAAGTCGTATGCGAAAAACCGGCGCTTATTTTCCGCTATCAGCAACGCGATTGCTCCGAATGCATCGCATTCGGTCTTTCCCAATTAGCCGAGTTTGCAGAATCGGCTTCAATTCAAACTATTATATTCGCCGGATACAGTGAAACATATCCATTTAAACAGAGAACGAAAACCATACAGACCAAAAATATAGCGCTATATAACATCGAAAAAATTCTGCCGGTGGATAAACAACAGATCCCTTATTGTTTTATACTCCATCCAGATCTACATATAAGCGAGCTATTTATTCCTGACAAATCTTTTCCGGAAGTGATGAAACGCTATATGCAAATACTGAAAGCGAAGTACTCCTTTATCCAATAAACCATTCGTAGATTTTAAAATCGAAATCTTTTCTTCGTCTCCCCGAATTTCCGAATACAAACCAACAAGGTGCACTTAAAAAAAAGTGCACCTTGTTATATGTAGACAACACCGAACAGCAACCTAAACGGCGGTGGCTACGAAATCGCCCACCTCGGTCGTCGAAGCGGCCTTGCCTCCGGCGCTGACGAGGTCTTCTGTGACGACGCCCGCCTCGATCGCCTTGTTGACGGCGTCGCGGATCGCTTTGCCTTCTTTTTCGAGTCCCACGTGTTCCAGCATCATCGCTGCGGACAAGATCGTCGCCATCGGGTTGGCAATGTTTTTACCGGCCGCCTGCGGGTAGCTGCCGTGAATCGGTTCGAACAGGGCCACTTTCGCTCCGACCGAAGCGGACGGAAGCATACCGAGCGAACCGCTGATTACGCTCGACTCGTCGGTCAGGATATCGCCGAACAGGTTCTCGGTCACGATCACGTCGAAGTGCGTCGGGCGCTGGATGATCTGCATCGCGGCGTTGTCGACGAACATGAATTCGACGGTAACGTCCGGATACTGCGGAGCCATCTCTTTGGCAATCTGACGCCACAGGCGCGACGTGGCGATCACGTTGGCTTTGTCCACGACGGTCAGCTGTTTGCGGCGCTTGCGGGCCAGGCCGAACGCCAGGTGCAGGATGCGTTCCACCTCTTCGCGGGTATAAACACAGGTATCGTAGGCCGTGTTGCCATCCTCGCTACGGCCCTGCGGACGACCGAAATACATACCGCCGGTCAGTTCGCGCACGCACAGAAAATCGGCGCCTTTGACGATCTCGGTTTTCAGCGGGGAACGATCGGCCAGCGAATCGAACACGGCCAACGGACGCAGGTTGGCATACAAGCCGAGCGACTTGCGCATCCGGAGCAGCCCCTGTTCCGGACGCACCTTGGCCGACGGATTGTTATCGTACTTCGGATCGCCGATCGCCCCGAACAGCACCACATCGGCTCCCTGGCAAACGGCGTGCGTTTCGGCCGGATACGGATCGCCGGTCGCGTCGATCGCGCAAGCGCCTACGAGCGCCTTCTGGTAGTTGAACGTGTGTTTGTACTTTGCGGCAACGCTGTTCAAAACCTTTACCGCTTCGCCCACGATTTCCGGGCCGATGCCGTCCCCGGGCAAAAGAGCAATTTTCAATTCCATCATTTATTCAATTTACAAATCAGTAATCCATTCATTTCGCGCACCGTTCCGCCGACTCCGGACTTTCCTGCCCCCTACGGCAAATAAGGCGTATAGCGCCACGTTTTCCGGCGGCCGTCCTTCAGCACGACCGTCACCCGGTCGCCCGGACGAAACGGACGCCCGGCGGCCTCTTCGATCCGAACCGTTTTCCGGCCGCGGGACGACTGCTCGGCAGAGACATACCGCAGGCTGTCGGCCGCATCGGAGATCCGGTACCGGAACATGCGCAGACTGTCCTTCCCGAACTCCAGATCGAAACGGACGCGTCCGTCGGCATCCGTCAGCACGAAAGTCCCTTTCGCCGGAAATCCGCCCGGCAGGGCCGGCTGCGGATGCCGCCTCCCCAGGCCGCAGACGCTCCCGGCCAACATAATCCCGACGATGAATCCAGCGAACGTTTTCATAACTTCTACTCCATCAGAATCGGTTTCGGTTCCAGAGCCGGATCGGCGAGCGGCCGGTCGGCGACCGATTTGGTCGAAGTCCGCGGAATCAGCGGACTGTGATTCAACACGAAGTCGATCCGGTCGCGCTGATCGGCCGTCACGGATGTCCGGTCGCCCAGATAATAGTCCATCACGTTGGTCGAACGGAAACGGACGCCGCTGCAGGAAGTCCGGTATTCCAGCTGTTTCCACTCCTCTTCGGTCGTTTCGGGCTTATTCAATTCGTTAAACAGCACCATATACTCGGGACGACTGTACTTCGGCGTATCGCTGCAATAGTCGTCTCCGTAATCGTCCACGTCGGCGCACAGATCACCCTGTCCGTCGGCAAAAGCATGGAAAAGACCGAGATAATGCCCCATCTCATGCCACAGCGTGAAAGCGCCCTCTTCCTCACTGAAGAAGCTATTATTCAGCGTCATGCCATGCATGTAAGTAGGCAGATAGTCCTGATAAACATCCTTTTCATCGAGTACCAACCCGTCCAGCGGATAACGGGAAGCGGCGAACGGCAAATGCGTGATTCCGGTCACCGTAGCGCCCGCATCGGCTTCTTCCTGCGAAGATTTGAAGCCGAACACCCATATATTGACGTATTGGTTCGGATCCCAGAATATTCCGGCATTGGCCGATCCCTCCGGATGTTTCGAATCCATAAAAGCCACCGGATCCATCGACCCTGCGCCGGCGTACGATACCCGGTGTATCCCCGGCTCCGCCATTTTGTTCCCCTGCGGATCGGTCGCGGCAAGCTTGAACGACACGTCGACGGCGACGCTCGCGCCTCCGCCGAAAAGCGTAGCCGCATAAAACGCATTCAACCGGTTGATATGCCGCACGAAAACCGACTGCGCCGGATTCTGCTGCGCGTCGGTCGCATCCTCGTACAGCACATGGAACACGACCGGCAGCGGCCGTCCTTCGTACCCCGAAGAGCCTCCCGATGAACCTCCCGACCCACCGCTTTCCGTCTTGTCCGTACAAGCCGTAAGGCACGACACGAATAACCAGATTCCGAATAAAATACTTTTTTTCATCCTTGCGATATTTTCTGTTTATGCCGTGCCACCGGCACGCGCGGTTTCAGGTATTCCCTGCACGGTGCATCGGACGACATCCGCCTACCGGCATTTCCGCCGAATCAATCCGCTTTCAACGTCGTACCGCCGTATCCTTTTTCGGCGACAGCGTCGGCGCTGCAAATCGCCACGCTCCGCACCCCGTGTTCAATCGCGTCGAACGCATTCTCGAGTTTCGGCAGCATACCGTCCGCCACGATCCCGTCCGCACGAAGCTGCGCAAACCGCGCCGGCGTAATCTCCGGGATCACGCTGCGGTCGTCGTCGACATCCATCAGCACGCCCCGTTTCTCGAAACAATAGACCAATTCGGTCTCGAACGTCCCGGACAGCCCGACGGCCATCGTACGGGCCACCGTATCGGCGTTCGTATTGAGCAGGCTGCCGTCGGCGCCGTCCACCGTAATCGGCGCGACGACCAACGTATAACCGGCGTCGATCAGCGTTTTCGCAGTCGCCGTCCCGAAACGCTCCAACTCCGGATCGCCGACGAAACCGTAATCGACCGGCTTCGGATTGCGTCGCCGGGATACGATCAACCCGCCGTCGGCGCCGCACAAACCGACCGCATTGCAACCGGCTGTTCGTAATTTAGCTACAATCGTTTTGTTGATAAGCCCGGCGTAAACCATCGTCACCACTTTCAGCGTCTCGGCATCCGTCACCCGGCGACCGCCGATCATCTGCGTCTCGATCCCGAGCGCCTTGCCGATCGTCGTGGCGATCTTGCCGCCGCCGTGCACCAGCACTTTCGGCCCTTCGAGCGACGCGAAATCCTGCAAAAAACGATCCAGCTTCTCGGAGTTATCGACAACGTTTCCGCCTATTTTGACAACTTTTAACATCTTTTGCACATTAGACTGTTAATAACTTGCGCAGTGCGGCGAGCAATGCATCGACATGCTCTTTTTTGACATTCAGCGCCGGCAGCAGGCGGAACACGTTCTTGTTTCCGGACGAACCGACGAAAATCTTCTCGTCGAACAACAGCTTTTTACGCAACGGGGCGGAATCTTCGAACAGTTCGATTCCGATCATCAGGCCTCGCCCGCGAACCTCTTTCACGCCGGGCAGCTTTTTCAGCTCGGCCGTCAGGTATTCGCCGATTTCGCGGGCGTTGTCGATCAGTCGATCCCCGGCCATTACGTCGGCGACGGCAATCGCAGCGGCGCATCCCAGGTGGTTGCCGCCGAATGTCGTACCGAGCATACCCAACTTCGGCGCAATGTGCGGCGCAATCGCAATGGCCCCGATCGGAAACCCGTTGCCGAGCCCCTTGGCCATCGTATAAATATCGGCATGGACGTCTGCCCAATCCGATGCATAGTACTGCCCGGTACGTCCGCAGCCGCACTGCAC
The DNA here is from genome assembly GCF_003477565.1 of Alistipes sp. AF48-12. Taxonomy (NCBI): domain Bacteria; kingdom Pseudomonadati; phylum Bacteroidota; class Bacteroidia; order Bacteroidales; family Rikenellaceae; genus Alistipes; species Alistipes sp. AF48-12. Next base: position 12,120 of record NZ_QUDJ01000029.1, on the reverse strand, counting down.
CTCGTCGGCGATGTAAACCGCATTGTAGCGGTCGCACAACGAACGGATTTTGCGCAGGAACTCGCGGCTCGCGATACGGATGCCGCCAACGCCCTGAATCGCCTCGACGATCACGGACGATATTTCGTTATTTTTAAACGCTTCCTCCAAAGCGGCCTCGTCGTTCAACGGAACGAAGATCACGTTGTCGGTACGGTTGACCGGAGCGACGATATTCGGATTGTCGGTAGCAGCCACCGCAAGCGACGTACGGCCGTGAAAGGCGCCTTTCATCGCGATCACCTTGCTTTTTCCGTTATGGAACGACGCCAGTTTCAAGGCGTTTTCGTTCGCCTCGGCTCCCGAATTGCACAGGAAAAGCTGGTAATCCCGCTTGCCGGAAAGTTCGCCCAACTTATCAGCCAACTCGCGCTGCTGGTCGATAATTACCGAATTCGAATAGAATCCGATATGCTTCAACTGGTTTACGACCGTATCCACATAGTGCGGATGCGTGTGCCCGATCGAAATTACGGCATGTCCGCCGTACATATCCAGATAACGGGTTCCTTTATCGTCCCAGACGTACGAGCCCTCGGCGCGTACGATATCGATATCCCACAGGGGGTACACTTTGAACAAATCCATATTTTCCGATTTTTTGAGTAAAACAATTTTTCCGAAACGCCCCGGCGAGTCCGCAACCTCTGCACCGTCCGTAAAATTTCGTTAAAACGCGACCGGTTTCAAGCGCAACCCCGCACGCTCGTCCAGACCGAACATCAGGTTCAGGTTCTGCACGGCCTGGCCGGAGGCTCCTTTCAATAAGTTGTCGATCGCACTCATAACCAACAACTTGTCGCCGTGTTTCTCGAGCGACAACACACACTTGGCCGTATTGACCACTTGCTTGAGATAGATGTTCCGGTCGCTTACGAACGTCAGCGCGGCATCCGCATAGAAATCGCCGTAGACCTTCTGCACCTCTTCGAGCGACAGCGGACAGTCTACATAAATCGACGCGATGATCCCGCGCGCGAAATCGCCCCGATACGGAATGAAATTGATCGCATGAGAGAACGACGGCATCAGCGCACGGACGCTCTCGCCGATTTCGTTCAGGTGCTGGTGTTCAAACGCCTTATAGACCGACAGGTTGTTGACCCGCTGGCTGAAATGCGAAGTCGGGGCCAGTTTCTGCCCGGCGCCGGTCGAACCGGTGACGGCCGTTACCTGCACGTCGCCCGTCAGCAGCCCGGCCGCAGCCAACGGCAGTATGCCCAGTTGCAGGCAGGTCGCAAAACACCCCGGATTGGCGATGTTGCGCGCCGCGCGGATCTTTTCGCGGTTCAGTTCCGGCAGGCCGTACACGAACTGCCTGTTCCCGATCGAAGCAGTCGCCTGCAGCCGAAAATCCTGGCTCAGGTCGATGATCCGCACCGAATCGGGAATCGGCGTGGCTTCTAAAAATTTGCGGGCATCGCCGTGGCCGACGCACAGCATCAGCGCATCGACGTCGGTACGCAACTGGTCCGTAAAACGCATATCGGTTTCGCCCAACAGGTCGATATGCACGTCGCTCAGACGGTTGCCGCCGTTGCTGTTGCTGTGTACGAACGCCAGCTCGACATCCGGGTGATTTAAAAGAATACGGATAGCCTCGCCACCCGTATATCCTGCACCTCCTATAATACCTACTCTTACCATAAGAATCCGGTTCAGAAATTACACGTTAATGTACTACGCTTTTCGAGCAAACGTTGATTACGATTACCCCCGCAACGATGAGTCCCATCCCGATCAGCCGGCAGATCGAGCTTCTGGCCGAACAGTACGACGGCCGCCAGCGAGACCAACACGATCCCCACGCCGCTCCATATCGCATAGGCAATCCCTACGGGCATCTCCCGCAACGTGAGGCTCAGCAGGTAGAACGCTACGCCATACCCCACAACCGTAAGCACCGACGGCCACAACCTGCTGAACGACTCCGAAGATTTCAGCGCGCTCGTCGCAACGACCTCCGAAACGATCGCCAGCAACAGGTAGACCCACTTCATCGCTATTTCAGTTTTTCGTTTACCTTATAATAAATTTTATTCTGGTTGCCGAAGATTTTACCGAAACCCTTGACATCTTCGCTCGTCCAATCGTTCATCGTCTCGCCGTAAGCGCCGAACTTGTTGCTCATCAGGTCGTGATCGCTCTTGATGCCGACCAATACGAAACGGTACGGGTGCAATTCGACGTAAACGTCGCCGCTGACCGTGCGCTGCGTGCTTTCGAGAAACGCTTCGAAATCGCGCATCACCGGATCGTAATACTGTCCCTCGTGCAGGTAGTTGCCGTAAAAGGCCGAGATCTGGTCTTTCCAGTACAACTGCCATTTGGTCAGCGTATGCTTTTCGAGCATGTGGTGCGCCTTGATAATCACCATCGGGGCGGCGGCTTCGAAACCGACGCGGCCTTTGATCCCGATGATCGTATCGCCGATGTGCATGTCGCGGCCGATCGCATACCGCGAAGCGATCGCCTGCAACGCCTGGATCGCGGCGATGCGGTCGTCGAAACGCTTGCCGTCGAGAGCTACAAACTCGCCCTTTTCGAACGTCAGCGTCACGCGGCGCGGCTGCGTTTCTTTCAACTGCGACGGGTAAGCCTCTTCGGGCAGCGTTTCGCTCGACGTAAGGGTCTCCTTGCCGCCGACCGACGTTCCCCAGATACCCTGGTTGATCGAATATTCGGCCTTCTTGAAATCGAAGTTAACCCCGTGTCCGCGCAGGTAGGCGATCTCCTCCTCGCGGCTCAGACGCTTCTCGCGGATCAGCGCGATCACCTCGATCTCCGGAGCGATGATGTTGAACACCATGTCGAAGCGCACCTGGTCGTTACCGGCCCCGGTGCTGCCGTGGCAAAGGTAGTCGGCGCCGATTTCGCGGGCGTATTTGGCAATGGCCGTCGCCTGCGAGATCCGCTCGGAGCTGACCGAAATCGGATAAGTTCCGTTTTTCAGCACATTTCCGAAGATCATGTACTTGATCGCATGCTGGTAATAATCCTGCGTCACGTCGAGCGCCACGTAGCTCTTTACGCCGAGATCGTAAGCTCGCTTTTCAATCGAGGCAAGTTCCTCGGCCGAAAATCCGCCGGTGTTCGCCAAGGCGGCGTGCACTTCCAATCCCATCTCTTTCGAAAGGTAAATCGCACAGTACGAGGTATCCAATCCTCCGCTGAAAGCCAATACTACTTTTTTCATCGCTGTCTTATCGCTTTATTTCAATAAATTCGTATACCCCGGGGCCGGAGGCCCCGCTTTCGCTATTTTTTTTCTTCGTCCTTATGTTCGAGCAGTTCCTGGTCGATCGGAATCTTCACCGTATCGTGCTTCGGATCGAACAGCATCGCCGTGCACAGGCAGTTCTTACGTCCCTTGCTCTGCAGGATCGAATAGTTCACGCAACTCTCGCATCCTTTCCAGAACTGGTCGTCGTCGGTCAGCTCGGAATAAATGACAGGGCGGTAACCCAACTCGGAATTGATCTTCATCACGGCCATGCCGGTGGTCAACCCGAAAAGCTTCGCTCCCGGAAACATCTTCAGCGAGAGGAAAAACGTCTTGGTCTTGATCGCCTTGGCCAACCCCAGCTTTCGGAACTTCGGTTGATAATCAATCCCGAATTGGCCACATAGTCGCCGTGTCCCCACGATTCGATGTAGCTGAAACCGGCCCATGTCCCGTCTTTATGGAATGCGATCACCGCTTTCCCCTGACGCATTTTGTTCGAAACGTATTCGGCCGTACGTTTGGCGATACCCGTTCCGCGGGCTTTGGCGGATTCGGCCATCTCGTCACAGATAGTCTGTGCAAACTGAGTGTGTTCCTCAGTGGCTACCAACACATTAAAATCATCAATTGTCATTTCTACCAGCAAAAAAATTTAAACGCCAGAAAACGACGGATCTTCCGCCGCGTTGATTATACAAATACAATTTGCAAAAGTATTAAAAAAAGATCAGATAAGTATGAAAAATGCCGCTAAATTATTTTTTAAAATTTCCCCGAATACCATGAACCCCACCTACCCGGGAACCGGTCGCGATCCCCGATAGGAGGATTACGCTTCATTTATATAATATACTATTGTCAAAAATACAATAATAAATAAAATCCATCCCGGATACCGGAAATAAAAATACAATATTTTATTAAAAAATTACCGCTATTACACTGTTTTATTGCGAAACATTGCATACATTTGTTGCGCAATTCGAACACACTGGCAAACCAACACTCATTAATCGACTTAAAAAAATATTATGAAAAAAATGTTATTCATTTCGGCACTGGCTGCAACGGCTTTGCTGAGCTGCTCGAAATCATCCGACGATTCCGATAACAGAAAAGGAAATCTTTCCGACGATCCGATTCCGGTCCGATTCAGCCAAAGTATCGAGGCGGTCGTCAACCAAACTCCCGAAGCGGACAGCAAAGCAGTTGTCGACAACAAGTTCAACAACGAAGATTTTGTAGCGTATGCCGTAGAACACACCGGAACGCTTACCTGGAAGGCCGCTAACTTCATGGACGGGATCACGCTGAGCGCCGACGGAAGCGGAGCCATAACGTACAAAACCGCTTCGGAAATGAAATACTATTCGAATGCGGCCGATGCGCAGTACCAGTTCTACGCGATCCATCCCTCGACGCTTACGATCGCCCCGGCAGAAGCAGGCAAAGCCCCTGTCGTCACCGTTCCGGCGGGAACGGACCTGCTGGTCGCTTCCGCAGCGTCAACCAAAAGCCAAAACGCGGTTGAACTTCCGTTCGTGCACAAAATGGCCCAGCTCGTTATCAAAATCGAAACGGAACGTGTTCCGAATCCCGAACTGAAAATCAATTCCGTCACGGTTTCGGTACAGACCGAAGGCACGCTTTCGCTCGGCGGGGAAGTACAGCCGGACGGTTCGGCCGCCGAAAAGGATTTCGTGACTTCGCCGCTGACCATAAACACGGCTACTACCACTGCGGTCGGAAATCCGCTTATTCTCCCGGCACAGAACATTTCAACGGTCAACATAAAGATCGGCGACCAAGTCTCAGCAACGGCCGTTTCAATTTCGCCCGCAGTAACGCTCGAAGCAGGGAAAACCTCTACCATTACACTGAAGATCAAAGATCAGGATATCTCTTTTAGCCACTCCATCACCGATTGGATCGATGGAAACAATGGATCGGGAAATGTTCCCATGTAAACAGCGATAAGCCGTTCTCACGGATCGAACCAAGCAACCGAAAAAACAGCGGAAACAGATATCTGTTTCCGCTGTTTTTTTCCTAATATTTGTTATAAACCGACGGTAAAACGATATGAGCCGCAAACCAGCTAAAAAAAATTTCTGAAACGCATGGGCTTGCTAATCGGCCTAAGCGCGGCGGCGGCATGTGCCGGGCGACGTTCAACGGATCGTTCCTGGACACGAAAACCCATGCGCTGTTCCATACTCCAACAAAGAAAACGAACCGTCGATCACGCTGCTGTACGACAAAGAGCGACAAGAATCCTACCCGATCGACCTGCTCAAAAGCAAAAATCCGTTTGCCTTTCAATTAATTATGACGGTACAGCGGCGGGATCGACCTGGGACGACCGGGCGATCGTCGACCTTCAATCGCACCTGTTCTATTACGGCGACACTCCGGTCAACCGGAACATAATCCCGGAGAAAATGATGGAAGGCTACTCCGAAGACAGCAATCCCGTGCTGATGCTCGTTACGCTCAAAAGTCCCGAACAGAAATACTCGTTGCCGCAAACGAAACCGGGAGCCTCCGAAGGGACTCCCGGTTCGCCTATTACCGAAACTGTTAATATTTGTCGCAGCGAATTTCGAAAAACGCCTGCGGATGCAGGCAGACGGGACACTTTTTCGGAGCCTCCTTGCCAACATGGATATGGCCGCACTCCAGACAGCGCCATACGATCTCCTCCTCCTTATGGAAAATCTGGTCGGCCTCGAGGGTTTCGTACAAGCCGCGGAAACGTTCTTCGTGGGTTTTCTCGATCTCGGCGATCTGGTAGAAGCGCATCGCGATCTCACGAAATCCTTCGGCCTCGGCCACCTTGCCGAAACCGGGATACAGATCCATCCACTCGTCATACTCGCCCTGGCGCGCCTCTTCGAGGTTTTGCAGCGTCGTGCCGATGATCCCGGCCGGATACGATGCCGTGATCTCGACCATGCCTCCTTTCAGGAACTCGAAATAAATCTTGGAATGCCTCAATTCGTTATGTACGGTCTCTTCGAAAAAGTCGGCGATTTTTTCATAACCGTCCTTGCGGGCCTGTTTCGCATACATGCGGTAACGGTTGGCGGCCTGCGACTCCCCGGCGAACGCCTTCAGCAGGTTCTGTTCGGTCAGACTGCCGATCAAATCTCTTTTTTCCATAATTCGGTCAATTAATAATTATTAAACGGGTGTTTGCTATATGGTATTAAATTTGTTATTACCTTTGGTACAATCAATTTATACAATCACAATGTCAATCATCAATACTTTATTACTTATGGTACATGTACTGCCCCAGCTCCCCTACGCGGCGGATGCGCTTGCTCCGAAGATGAGCAAAGAAACCATCGAATATCATTACGGAAAACATCATCAGGCTTATGTCAACAACCTGAACAACCTGATCCCGGGCACTCCGTACGAGAACATGCCGCTCGAGGAGATCATCGTCAAAGCCGAAAGCGGCCCGATCTACAACAACGCCGCACAAGTGTGGAACCATACGTTCTTCTTCTTCACACTCTCACCTACTCCAAAATCGATGCCAAGCGGCAAACTGGCCGAAGCGATCAATCGTGATTTCGGTTCTTTTGATGCTTTTAAAGAGCAATTTACGAAAGCGGCGGCCGGGCTGTTCGGCTCGGGATGGACATGGCTGGCGGCCGACGACAACGGCAAACTGTCGATCGTGTCGGAATCGAACGCAGGCAATCCGCTGCGCAAGGGGCTGCATCCGCTGCTGACCGTCGACGTGTGGGAACACGCCTACTACATCGATTACCGCAACGTGCGGCCCGATTATCTGAAAAATTTCTGGGAACTGGTCGACTGGAACACCGTCGAAAAACGATACGAAAAATAAATCCGCCCCGTGCGGGACATTCGCCGAAAAGGCCGGATGCAATGTCGCATCCGGCCTTTTTGTTCGATCTGCCTCCGGGCGTTTCGCCCGACGCGGCAAGCGGCTGCACTTTCCCGGAAATACGCCCCGGCAACCCCGCCGCTAAATTTCTCCTTTCAGATCCCGCACATCGCTGCCTGCGGGGTTCTGAAATACCCGCAAGCCGAATTCCGGGATAACCGCCAGCACATGGTCGAACACATCGGCCTGTACTTTTTCGTAAACCGTCCACTCGGTCACTTTCGAAAAGAAATAGAGTTCGACGGGCAACCCCTTCTCGGTCGGCTGCAACTGGCGCACCATCAGCATCATCTCCTGGTTGATTCCGGCAAGGCTGCGCAGGTAGCGTTCCAGATAAGCGCGGAACACGCCCAGATTCGTCTGGTGCAGACCGTTGACCGGTTCCGGATCGTTCTCCACCCCGGCTTGCTCGTTGCTCTCGGCGATCAGGCGTTCCGTTTCGTCGATGTAATCCTTCAACAACCGGATTTTCCGAAAGCGGTCGAGCATCTCCGGCGTACAGAAACGAACGCTGTTCATGTCGATATTGACCGACCGCATCACGCGCCGTCCGCCCGAATCCTGCATCGGGCGCCAGTTCTGGAACGAGTCGCTGATCAGCAGGTACGGCGGCACGGTGACGATCGTATTGTCCCAGTTACGCACTTTCACCGTATTCAGCGTCACTTCGGTCACCCGGCCGTTGACGCCGTATTTCGACATCGAGATCCAGTCGCCCACATGCAGCATATCGTTTGCGGTCAACTGGATACCGGACACGAGTCCCATAATGCTGTCCTTGAAGACCAACATCAAGATCGCTGCCGAAGCGCCCAGCCCGGCCAGCAGCCGCGCCGGCGACTTGTCGATCAGGATCGATATAATGAGTATGATGCAAACGAAAAAGGCGATCACCTGTCCGGTCTGCATCAGTCCTTTCAGCGGTTTCCCCTGCAATTCCTCCTTCTGGTCGGCCACATCGTGCAGCGCTTTGAGAAAAGCGTTGACAAACCGCAACACCACGGCGATCACGTAGATCAGCAGCAGTTTCAGCACGAACGCCACCATGCCGGATTCCGGCGGAAAGGCCAGCGGCAACAGGAAATAGATCAACACCGGCGGCACGATGTGACACAGCCGCCGCAGCACCCAGTCTTCGAACAGGATATCGTCCCAGGTCGCCTTGGTGCGCGCGACGATCCGCTTGACCACCCGCAGCAACAACTGCCTGCAAACGAAGTCCGACACGAAAGCGATCGCCACGATAAAACCCAGCACCACCCAGCGGTCCCATACATCGGCCGTCTCCACGGAAAAACCCAGTTCCCGCAGCACCCCGTACATCCATTCGTCTACAACCGGCTCCATAACAGTCTGTTTATAAATTCGTTCCGCAACAACGCCGTCCGCCTACACGTTGAACAGGAAATGCATGATATCGCCGTCCTGTACGACGTACTCCTTGCCTTCGATGGCGATCTTACCCGCCTCGCGGCACGCTTTTTCAGAACCGAGACGCACGTAATCGTCGTATTTGATCACCTCGGCGCGGATAAAGCCACGTTCGAAATCGGTGTGAATGATCCCGGCGGCCTGCGGCGCCTTCGTTCCTTTCGCATACGTCCAGGCGCGGGTTTCGTCCGGGCCGGTCGTAAAATAGGTTTCGAGATTCAACAGACTGTACGCCGCCCGGATCAACCGGTTGACGCCCGATTCTTTCAGTCCGACCTCCTCGAGAAACATCTGTCGCTCCTCGTAAGTATCCAATTCGGCGATATCGGCCTCGGTAGCGGCCGCTACGATCAGCAGTTCGGCATTCTCTTCGCGGATCGCGCCGCGTACCGCCTCTACATGAGCATTCCCGCCAACCGCGCTTTTTTCGTCCACGTTGCAGACATAGAGCACCGGCTTATCGGTCAGCAGATGCAAATCGTAGACCAGCTTGCGGTCTTCCTTGTCCAGTTCGACGGTGCGGGCGCTTTTGCCCTGCTCCAGCGCCGACTTGTAACGCGACAGGATGTCGAACAGCCGTTTGGCGCTCTTATCCCCGGTCGCAGCCTGCTTCTGCACTTTGGCAATGCGGCTCTCGACCGTTTCGAGGTCTTTCAGTTGCAGCTCGGCGTCGATGATCTCCTTGTCGCGGACGGGATCGACGCTGCCGTCTACGTGCGTGATGTTGTCATCGTCGAAACAGCGCAGCACATGAATGATAGCGTCCGTCTCGCGGATATTGGCCAGAAACTTATTGCCGAGACCCTCGCCCCGCGAAGCCCCTTTGACCAGCCCCGCGATATCGACGATCTCGATGGTCGTAGGGATCGTCTTTTTCGGATTGTCGATCTTTACCAGGTTCACGATCCGCTCGTCGGGCACCGTAATCACGCCCACGTTAGGCTCGATCGTGCAAAAAGGAAAATTCGCCGATTGCGCTTTCGCATTCGACAGGCAGTTGAACAGGGTCGATTTGCCGACGTTCGGCAGCCCCACGATTCCGCATTGTAAAGCCATCTATATTGTTTTTAATAATTTCGACAGAGTGACAAAGGTACAAAAATATGCAATTCGCCGCCCCACCTTCTCCGAAGAATTATCCCCGCGACGACATCCCCGGGACGGCAATCCGGCGGATTCCGCGCCGGAGCGCCGCGATATTCCGGAAAAATCATTACTTTTTAGACAAAAAGAACTACTTTTGCACCATACCTGACAAATTATGATACCGAAAATTATCCATTACTGCTGGTTCGGACGCGGTCCGATGCCGGAAGACAACCTGAAGTGCATCGAATCGTGGAAAAAATTCCTGCCCGACTACAAGCTGATGCTCTGGAACGAAGACAACTACGACGTAAACTCGATCAAGTTCACGCGGCAGGCCTACCAAAAAAAGAAATATGCGTTCGTCATTGACCCGGTCCGGCTGCAGTTATTGCGGGAGCACGGCGGCATCTGGCTGGATACCGATATCGAAATCATCAAAAACCTCGATCCGCTGCTGGAACTGCCCGCCTTCATGAGTTTCGAATCCGACACGCTGCTGCACACCGGGATCGTCGGCAGCGAGAAAGGAGCCGCATGGACCGACGAGTACTGGAAATACATGAACAGGAAACCGTTCATCCGCTGGAACGGCCGGTTGAACAAAACCCCGAGCACGGTCATAATCTCGCGCATTCTGAAAAAGCGGGGCGTAAAACTGGACAACACGTTCCAGATTTACGACGACTCCCTGCACATCTTCCCGAAAGACTACTTCTGCCCGAAAGATTACAAAACCGGAAAAATCACGATAACGGACAACACGTACTGCATCCACCACTTCGCCGGTTCGTGGAAGTAATCCGGCCGGGAGGCAGAAACGGCGGTACGGAAACGGCCGCCGGAACGGGATTCTGCAAATTTTAACACTTAATCGGCGTCAAGATTTGTATTAAATCCGAAAATGTTGCATCTTTGTGCTGCAATTCGAAGACCGCCCCTGTAGTTCAATGGATAGAATGGCAGATTCCGGTTCTGGTGATATGGGTTCGATTCCCGTCGGGGGTACTAAAAACAGGTGTTAATCAATTGATTAACACCTGTTTTTGTTTTCACAGGGTGTAAAAAAGGTGTAAAAAATGACGGAATAACAATAGTGATATAATGCTTGTTTTTATTTGTATATTCTTTGAACGAGCTAGTTATCTATATTATTGATTTGGTTTCGTGGTGTAAAACTGTTAATCAGGGGATAAAAGGTTTAAGTTCTTGTTGAGAAGCCATAAAATCAAGAGGTTACGATTTTTATCGTAACCTCTTTTCTTTTTGGTGCACACAATTTGCACACAACTTGCCACATACCCCCTATTAGTGAAAAAGAAAATATTATAAGAAATATCATCCATCCCCCCTTACAGATGCCTGCAAGGGGGGGCAATTTCATTTTGTCATACATTTGTCATACAGATATGTAGTATTCTAAAGAGTAATTGTCATTTTACAGTTGGCATATTCTGCACAACAATCCCTTGCAGTAGTTTTCCATTTGCTTTTTTATTGCTTTTAATGCCTTCAGGACTCCATGTGCCCCATTGTTTAAAGAAAAAAGGAATATGCAATTTATCAGCTTGTTTTTTGATATTTAACACCCATTCTTCTTTCATAGGACGAGCCTGCGTTCCGCTTTCCCCACCAACAATAATCCAATTAATACCCGTTAAATCTAGTTCTCCTAAATCTTCTAATAAAGGTTCGAATGAAATAAATCTTATCGGAGCCTTTAGATTTCGAATGTAATCTATGCGTAATTTTGTTCTTTTAGCTTCTATCGTTACACCCAACCAAGCATTGTGCGGAATGTTCCGACTGGAAAAGTATTCCGCCATTCGCTCAGCACGTTTTGTCAATATTTGATAATTATGCTGAGGTGTGCTCCGTATGATTCCAAAAACTTATCGATAAAATCAAAAGGATACATCTTTGTGAAAAAGATCACTCATTGAGCAGACAAAAATAGTAGATGGTTTTTTCCATCGTAATGGTTCATACAGATCTTCTGGATGAACTGTGGACTGAAATCCATTCTTATATTTAGAGTTCCCAATAGCATATAATCTACGGGACATCGTTTCTGCATAACAATGTTCACATCCTTCAGATATTTTCGTACAGCCTGTCACTGGATTCCATGTTCTTTCTGTCCATTCAATTTTTGTTGTTCTCATCTGATTAAAATAAACTTCTTTGTCCGTCGAATTTTATGGCTTGTGCTTTATCCCAAAATTCTATTGCTTTTGTGTGTCCTGCAGCAAATAGTATATCGTAATAGTGTTCAATAGGAGTTACTCTAAAATGAACATACCCAATTTTTCTCATAGATTCTTGGTATGTCTCTCTAAAATTATTTCTTAACTGGGTGTATTTTTTTTGTGTATATAGATTAATGTTTCCAATTGAGAAAAAAAAGATGAAT
>NZ_QUDJ01000028.1:0-25418 GCF_003477565.1 Alistipes sp. AF48-12 | reverse complement strand
AAACTTTAACGTAAAACAATGCCGTCTTGTTTTTTATGGCTTGAAATTGAAATCTTAGCTATTTCATTAAATGAAAAAACGGGGGCTCCGTCTTTTGCAATATGCCTGCGATCCTGGCAGCTTCTTAGATTGTCTTAGTTGCAGTCCTCCTGCCCGTAGTCTTCCAGCCGTCCGATATACTTCGATTCGTCGAATCGGCCCGCTTCCGCGTCTTCGACGATTCGTTTGCACAGGTCGGACAGTTCTCCGATTTCCCCCTGAGGGTTACGGTAGGCTAGTGTCCACAATTCGTCTCCGACGATACATCGGAAAATGATTTTATCGGGATCGAAAATCATGCCCGGAACTTTCTTTTCCATGTCCAAAACCTGTATGGCCGATGTGATCCTTGCATGTAATGTTTCTGCAAAAGCGGCGGAAACCGGAACGGTAAGCGTTTTGACCTTGTAGAGTTTGAGGCTCTCTTTTTCCCGTTCGATTAGTTTTATACGTGTTGCCTCCGCCATTCTGTGCTTTTCTTCTTCGGACATGCCCAGTGCTTTTTCGATGCTCATCGATCCGAGAGGGAATTTTTCGTCGATCTGGGATTCTGCTTCTTTGTAATTTGCAATGTATTTTATTTCAATTTTATACGAAGCATTCTGCCCGGTTTTCACGATGCGTAAACCATAAGCTCCTGCGAAAGGCGGGATCATTAGGTATTCCACTTGGGCGTTGAGGTCGCCGAAAAATAATTTTTCGAGGTATTGCTTGCCGGCGAGATTATACTCTTTTTTTGTTTTGTCGTCCGTCCGGATGAAGTTTTGTTCGATCGTTTTGGTGAAAACGACAGCTTCTACGGGCTTGGTTTGTTTAAGCTGTTGGGCAAACAATCCGGACAAGCCCAGGCAGGGAAAGACAATGGCTGTCAAAAATTTTTTCAACATGGAATTTTATTTACAGTAAAAAAAGTCGCCAAATGTACCGTTATAATAAATAGCCTGCTTCAGACCTTGTAAATCGTTGTTGGGATTTTTAAAATCATCTTTACTAGGCGTACTGCTGTTTTGGTGGGTATGTGCGACGAAATCAATTTCTTTGTTGTCGTAATAGTATGCGGAATAATCATCTGTATAACCCAGGCTAGGAATAACGGATTGAGTGGGTGTGAAAGAATCGTCATGAACTATGGTTGCCGAACCATCTTTAAATACGATTATTATTGCCTCATTGTAATCGGGATTTTCCATCCAATCTGCAAGATAAGACATATATCCGTCTGAATCATTAAAACTTTCTGTCCAACTTCCTTTTGTCGTTGGTTGACTGATATTGATTCCCAATTCAAGAAGTTTTCGATTTACGTATGTTGAATTTTTGAAACAGTTTTGAAAATATTCATATTTTTCTTTTTTTGTTAGAGATGCAAATTGAGGGTATTTTGCCAGTAACGATTGTTTTTTATTGTTCAATAATTGGCTTTTATTCTTGAAATTAAGAATGAATGGTAGTTGCATTACTTTGATGCCGTTGGATTTTTCAATAAATTTCATTTCCGAAAAATTGACTTTACTAATTGTTGCTTGCAAAGTATTCATCGTGTGTTGATATTCCACACCGGCAATAACAAATTCAGCTAATTCCGTCGAATTCAATAAGACAGGATCCAAATAATCTTCCTCTTCGATATAATCTTGTTTCTGACAACTTTGAGATAAAACCATGCAGGCTGCACAAAAGATGACAAATGATCTGGACAACATTGTCTTTACGAGTAAATGTTTTTTCATAACGATAAGTTTTAGGAAATAGTTAATGAAATACGAAATCGCAATCGTTATGATCGAATAATTTCAAATATAAGGAAACTTTAACGTAAAACAATGCCGTCTTGTTTTTTATGGCTTGAAATTGAAATCTTAGCTATTTCATTAAATGAAAAAACGGGGGCTCCGTCTTTTGCAATATGCCTGCGATCCGTCCCGGATTTCCTTTAAATTAATGTAACAGTTCGATAAATCGGGCTGTTACATTTTTTATTGGAGGACGAGGTAATGAAAAGGCAACTGTTCTATTTTCCGTCTTTTGCGTTTGGGTTCACGACTTCAAATAACTGAGGCTAAAATAATAAAATATCTCATCAAACGTAAATGTCGAGAGGTTTTTATTTGTTTTTCTGTTTTCGATCCTACGGTACATTACTTCTCCATTCCCGCCAATATTCGAATAATCATATTGATTCCGATTAAGAACCCCGAAAAGTTAAAAATAGAGAGGCAAGTATAAATCTTGCCTCTCTGGACATTCCGGGAAAAACGATAAGACGTTCCCGCATCTCATCGTCATTTTGTTTCGGGATTTCCGGAATTAAAAACATAGCGGGACAACATTTTCTATAGAAGATATTTGTAATGGTTCCCTGTAGGATATGTTAACCCGCTATGTGTTTATTATTGATTTTTTATCATATTGTAATCCTGCACGCCGAACACCTCCGTCGAGTTTTCGCCCAACCATCCGGCCTTTACGTTGACCCCGGTGTGAATCTTAACGAAGTCGATGTATTTCAAATTGGCAGGTTTCCCGTCATGACGAACGGCATCGCTGATGCGCATATGGTTACCCATAACGTCGGCATTGGGGTTTTCATCGTCCGTCAGGCGGTCAACAGGACTGAAATTGTCGGCATAACCCCATCCATATTCCCCGTTTACCCAAGCATTCCCGCCGCCGGAGGTGCGGGACTGAAGCCGGCTGCCTACCAACGTATAAGATTCCGTTTTAATCCAGTTGGGATAATAGTAATCCTGCGTATGGAAACCCAGATAGTCGACCTGGCCGCTCCCTCCTACATTATCCGTCCATGCCACGGGGCGGTTCGTTCCGGACGGTTTGTAGTAAGTCACGGCATAATCCTGCGTACTGCTACTGTAATCGCTCCCTTTGAGCTCGTACCAGGTATCGTCTGGAAGTCCGTTCCGGTTTTCGTCCTGCATGACCCAGACGATGCCCGGTTCCGACGAACCCTGAAACGCATTGCCCAGAATTTGCAGGTTGTAGTCCCCGTCGTTTTTGATGCTGTGGTCGAATCCGACAACGACATATCCGCCCCAGCTTCCCAATGATACATAACCCCTGTTTGTTATCCGTGCGTCCGCATAAGCAGCAGCCTCTTCCGGTGTGTAGGCGTCATAATGTTCGTTCACGAACTGCCCCGGAGCTGCCGTAAATTCATAAACCTTATTACAATCGACGCTTCCCGTATAACCGCGCGGCGATTCCCCCTCCGGCGGAGCAACATTGACAGTAAAGGTCATGGGAACGGTCCCATAACGGTTCTTCATCGTCAGGACGACCGTATGCGTCCCTTCCGAATCGGGCGTATAAGCGAAAGTGCAGGCCGCACATTCGGGAGACGCTACCCGGGGATTGGAGAATGCGGGCAGATCAGCCACCTCGTTCCCGTCCACGCTCCACGTATAGGTCGCATCGAAAGCGTTTTCAATTCGATACGGGCGGATAAAGATCGTCCGCCCCAGCGACATGTTGTAGGTCGTTTGCTCGAACAGCGCCGTGAACGGCATCTCTTCGGGCGAGCACACCTTCACTTTAAATTCCACCTTATCGCTACCGTCTTCGTTGGTCGCCGTCAGAGCCAGCGTGTAGTTGCCCGCTGTTTTGGATGAAAAGGTATAGTCTTTCGTTTCCGCAACCGCATTACCGTCGACGCTCCAAACGAATCGTGCATTCTCGCCATTGGTTACTTCCGGTGTGAATGTCAGTTCACCTTCGACAATGACGGTATATCCCTCTTCGGGAACACCCAGTGCTATCTGCGGCTTCAGGTAAGGTACGACTTCGAGCGAAAACTCCTGCTCGGCCGTTCCGTAGTCGGTCGTAACCTCGAATTTGATATACATCATGGCCGGTTCGCTCCCGGCCTGATAAGTAAAGGTTCTTTCCCGGCCGACGATCTTGCCGTCGATCTTCCAAAGAAAGATTGCATCGTTTCCTGCATTTTCTACAATCGGGGAGATGGTCAGCGTACCGCCCACCTTGACCTGGTATATAGGGGATTCCTGTTCCAACGTAATGGTGGGAGGAAGGGGTGTCCCCTCCTCCTCTTTGCTGCAAGAGAAATTCAATATCATGCAGCCTACCAATACGATCAGATAATAAAATCTGTTGTTCATACGCTTAACTTATTAAAGTGTCGGGTCGATGTATTTGCCTCCTTCGGCCAGATCGTCATAAGAAGGCATATAGCCGGTCTGCTGTACTTGCCAGTCATCGGCCGTAAAAGAATGGATCGCATTGCGCAATCCTTCGAAAGAGCGCAAAGCGGCCTGTCGGTAAATATCCACACCTTTGACGCTGGTCAGCGACGCGAAGCCGTCCAGATCGGCCAGGCGGTTGCTGCCTCGCGTAGAGGTAAACGCCAACTCGTTGGTGTGGATTTTAAGAATTCCGCCGACAGTCTCAAGCGACGGCATTTTGATTTCGAACGGCGTGCCTTGAGCTACCGGAGACGACGGATTGGGCGGACAAGACGTAACATGTCCCGTATAGATGAAAAAGTCTCCTCCGACACTTTCCAACTCCGGCAGGAAAAATTCGGCCACGGTACCGTTATCGACCCCACCCTTGTCGTAAGTCAGCCCCTTGCCTACGGTTTTCAGTTTCGGTGCAGCGACCGGAGCCTTGACCTTGAGCGTACATGCGCCGCCGACGGATGCCAGTACCGGTAAATTGATGCCTCCCGTCGTCGCATTGTAGGTCAACGTGAAGTTACCCCTAACCGCTTCCGTATTGGAAAGCAGATCGACAGTCTCGGTCGTGTTGGGCATGCTGATCGTCACGTCGCCTTTCACTTCTTTCATGCCTGTCAGCTCGAACAATCCGTTAAGTGTCAGAGAACCTTCCACCACATCGTCGGCAGAGAGTTTGAACCGGTCGGAAGAGGTGCTGTTGTTGATCTCGATATCTTTGATGCCCGTGCCTCGCAGATCCAATTCGGTCACTCCGGGCATATTGCTGATGGCAAGTCCGTTGAGCGTGGTCAGCGTGGACGGGATGGTGAAAGGTTCCGCCAGTCCGGTTAGGTACTCCAGACGCAAAATTCCATTGACCGCTTCGAGCGTTCCCAAACAATTCAGATTCTCCAATGCAGGCATATAACCGAGCGACAGATTATTGACCTGTTTCAGTTTAGGCATGTCGATCTCTTTCAAGCTGTTCATCGAACGCAGTTCGATAGCCTCGATATAGCTCAACACAGGGAACGAGATCTTTTTCAATTGCATGAAATTGCTCCCCAATGTACTGGACCCCGACAATTCTTCGAGTTTTGGAAAGGTAAGCGTTTCGATGGTTGCGCCGGTCTGATCCCAAACGAATCCTCCGCAACGGACCAATTCCGGGCAGTCGATATTTTTTCCGGTAAACTGATACAAAGACAGGCGGCCGCCGATCTCTTCGAGTTTCGGGAACGACAGCACGTCGAGGTTATTCGTACCGCCATTGCCGCCCAACGATATATTGCCCAACACGGTCCGCAATTCAGGTACGAGGAAAGAGCTGATATTCTGCATCCCTTCGAAAACCATATCCCCTTCGACAGAGGTCAGTTTAGGCATATAGACCGTTCTCAACGACATGGCATTGGTCACCCCCGGAATGGAGATGCTGCCCAACACGGTCTGTAGCTCGGGAAGGATAAAAGATTTCAGACCCGTATAATTCAGCGGGACGGAGATAGAACCGACCTGGCGCAAGTTGTCGAAACCGGTCAGATCGCTCGATCCGAACGTATAGAAAGTAATAGTGCCCTTGACTTCCTGCAATGTTTCCAAAGGCAGCAGGGTTTTGATCGGATCTTCCTCTTCGACAACCTCCATACTCGTGCGTGCGACACCGATGGTCAGGTTGCCTTCCAGAACTTCAATACCCAAAGTACCGAAGTCATCGACTTCCGTCTGGGTGGTCAGCGTAAAATTTCCTTTCTTGACGGCTTCCGCTTTTTCCCTTTTTACCGCATACTGATAAATCCGCTGCCTCCCGTTAAAGGAAGTCACGACAAAAGAATGGGCGTTGTCCCAATCGCTGACGGCCGCCGGATCGGGATAAATTTTGGCATTCTCACTGATCGACACTGTCGCCGTCGCCCCGTTCAGCTCTCGTCCTTCGACCGTATGGACGATGAGGCTATCGCCCGAAATGAGTGCTGAAAACCCGTTCTCGCCCCAAGCGAGCTTAAACGAGGTAATGTAATTGTCCTGTCCGATGAATGCCGACTCGTCGTCTTTTTCGCATCCGGTCAGCAGTGCGGCACAGCAGGCCGCAATCAAAATACTATATAGTTTTTTCATGGATTAGCTTTTTATGAACGTTCGTTAAATACCCGGTTGATTCCACTCTCCCGCTTTCATCTGTTCCAGTGTAGGGGCGAACATATTGTAATTAGGGCTTACGTCCCACTGGTCGTCGCTTGTCAGCGACGGCAGACAATTCTTCAGTCCTTCGTAAGAGGTCAAGGCATATGTCCCGCTGATCGACACCACGCGAACATTGGTGAGACCGCTGAACCCATCAAGGTTCGTAACCCCGTCATTGAATGACACATTGGGATTCTGGGTAGTGATTTTTAACGAGTCTGTTATGCCCGTAAGGTTGTCCATTTTAAGGTTTTTCGTCCGGCTGGGCATATTGTCCAATACGATCTCGACGCCGCCGGCCTCGGTCAGATCGGGGAATGACAACGTTTCGCAGGCGAACGGGTAAAGGCCACCTATACGAAGATAGCCGCCTACACGCTCTATAGAGGCAAACTCTGCGGTCGAAGAGATACCGGCGAGCGAGGCGGTAAAGATGTCGCCGGTAACCTCGGTCAGATCCCGGACGGTAAGCGTATTGATGGCATAGTTGTCGTTGATTTTGATGTCGCCGTTGATTTTCGAAATACCGGCGATTTGCAGGTTTTTCAGCATCTGAGCATCGGCCACATTCAGCCCGCCGATCTCCTGAATACCGTCGAATTTCGGGAAGTTGTAGACCGCACTATACGGATTGTCGAGATTCGAGCTGGTCTCTGCTTTCAGCCGGATCACGCCGCTGAAAACGCTGTTCCCTTTGATCGTCAAATCCACTAAGGTCGCCCGTTCGAGATTCAACTCCCCGATCTCGATTCCGGTAACGTCGATATTTCTCAGTGTAGCACAGTCGAATAAACTCAATGTCTTGCAACTTTTCAGCGCCGGCGGCAACTTCAAATCCGATACGGATGTTGCCTTGCTGTAAGCGATGCGGAAAGTACCGCCGACAGAAGCCAACGCCCTGAAGTCTGCGAGCCCTTCCGGGGACAGGCTGCCCAAAGGCCCCAGGTCGAGGTCGCCGTCCACCGTCTCCAGCTTGGGAACATCGAAACTTCCTACGTTGTTGCAATAATACACGACCAGGCTGCCCGCATGTTTGAGCGAGGCAGTTCTACGCGTTGTAATTCCGAGAGGTTGTGGTAGCGTAATTCTCCTTTGCACTCCTCCAGTTTCGGCATCGATACCGATGTCAGCAATTTCGATGTGCCGGGATTGCCCAGATTAACCGTTCCGCAGGTAACCAGTTCCGGCAGGTCGATGGATTCGATGTCCGGAATTCCCGAATAGGCGAATGTCCCGTCTATCTGTTTCAATGCGGGGAAAGCGATACGGGCCAGGGCCGAAGGATCATTCTGTTTAGGCACGGTAAAAGAGACGTTTCCGTTTACCGTCGCCAGTACGGGCATGTCCACTTCCGAAAGATTCGTGGTCGAGAAGGTCATCCCGCCGGAAACGCCGGTAAGTACGGGACAGGAAAGCTTTTCGAGGGTCGTGGAGGTTACCTCGATACCCATCGCTTCCGCCAGTGCCGGGAAACGGGCGTCGAGAAGGCGGGAGGTTTCGATCTGCAAGGCTCCGCCGACTTTCGTCAGAGAACTCAGGCCGTCGAGCGTTGCGTTGGCGTAAGTCGATTTGATGATGACCCCGTAGCCGACCTCTTTGATTTTGTCCAGCGCGGCGATCGATGTGATCGAATCGCGTCCGGCGGCCATACCTATGATCAGGTTGCCTTCGACCGTCGTCGTTCCGCTCTGTCCGAATGCATCGACTTCGGCCTGTGTCCGCAATACTACGGAGCCGGGAACGGAATTGTCCGCATCGGAGATCGTATACGTGTACGATTTCGTGGCGCCGTTGAAAGCGGTTACTACGAAAACGTACTCGCTGCTCCAGTCGGTGATGGTCGCAGGGTCGGGCTTAATTGAAGTGTTCTCGCTCAGGGTCACCTCGCGGTCGCCGAAGCCAGGGAGAATGTCGCCGGGGCCGTCACCACGATCTTGTCTTCGTCGATAGCGGCCGTTATCGTCTGATCTCCGTTTTTCAGAACGAACGATGTGATGTAGTTGTCCCCTCCCGTGAACGGATCGTCTTCGCTCTTGTCACAGGAAGACAACAGCAGACACCCCGACAATAGGAGTACCCATGAAAGTTTAGTTAAATGTTTCATCATAATATAAAGTTAGTTTAAAGATTATTGCAGAGGTTGCAGCGGTTTGTCCGTAAATACGATGTGGGCCGGAATGTCGCCGGTAGTCACCGACCATTTCTTTTTTCCGTCCGGGGTGAAACAATACAGTGTCCCCGGGGTGATATAGTCCTTGGCATCGGTCACGAAGATCTCCCGCGTATCGGGATTGACAGCGATGCCGTAAGGGATCTTGATCTGTTTGTCCGTCCCGTCCGTAATGAAATTGCGGGTAACCACCTTTTTCGTTTTGGTATTGACAATGGCGTACGAGATCGTATTTTTATTGGTGATATAGCTCCATTCCGTACTGTATACATAGAGCGAATCCCCGCACAACGTCATATTGCTGTTGGGCAGCAGTTCCAGTTTGTCGGTCACTTTGTCCGTTTTCGAATCGATCACGAAGGTCATGGAGCGTGTCCCGTAGTAATCGCCGCGGGACGAGACCCATATATTTCCATAGTGGTCCAGTTCCATGCGGTGCAGGTTGATCGCCACTTCGATTTTTTTTTATTTCCTGAAACGTGTTCAGGTCAATCACCGAAACCGTATTGTCGTAGTTGGGGACCCGGTAACCTCCGGAGTTGGCGACATAGAGTTTGTCGCCGACGATGACCATTTCTTCGGGCTGGTAGCCGACCACACAAGTTTCGAGCACGGTCAGCGAGGCCGTATCCACTTTGGCCACATACCCCAACCGGGCGTTGGGGTCGATCTGTACCGGGCCCGCGTAAGAACTGACATAGCATACGGGCCTTTAAAAGCGAGGTAACGGCAGTTCGGGATCGAGACCACTCCGATATGCCTGGCGGTACGGACATCCATCACTTCGACGAAGTGGGAACAGTTGATAACCGCATAGAGCTTATTGCCGTATATCTGAATGTCGTTGCCCACGTCGCCCAACTCTTTAACCACGCCGGGATTGCGTTCCGGATAAATATTCTTGGAATACACGCCGGTTTCGGCGTCATAATAATCCAACGAGGCTTTATTGCTCCCCATATTGCCTTCGTTGAGCAGGAAAAAGCCTTTGATCGGACCTTCCTGACCCGTTCCGCCGGTCCCGGTCGATCCACCTCCCGTATTCGTATTCGTGGAAGGGAGGACCGGCTCGTCTTTTCGGCACGAACCGAGGCAGAGAAAGAGCGACAATAAAACCGCAAATCGTCGTATGAAACTCATAATGTCAGGTTAATTTTGATTTTGAAGTTCGTCCCGGGCATCGGATAGCACTGGACGACTTCATACTGTTGGTTGAAAATATTGTTGACTTCGGCCGTGACCCGCATACCGACGCGGTTCCACTGAAAACTCTTGGACAGCGACATGTCGTGGGTATACCACGGTTGCGAATAGTTTTCCGGAATATTGGCCACCGCTTCGTACCGTTCGCCGGTATAGATAAAGCTGTAATTCCAGTCCCAGCTTTTATAGCTGCCGCCCAGTATGGCCGATCCGCTGTGCCAGGGGATATAGGGAATCTGCCCGCCGTACCATTGGCTTTCGGGATCGGTGAAATCCTGCGCTTTCTGGTAAGTGTAGTTCAGGCGGGCATTGAGGGCAACCTTCCCGAATTGGAAACCGGATTGTACCGACGCGTCGATGCCGCGTATCTCCACGTACCCGAGGTTGACCATCGTCCACTGGAACTGATTGGATGTGGGCATGGCGATGATCTTGTCGTCCACCTGATTGAAATAACCGTCCACCGATACGTCCAGATAAGTCAACCCGTGACCACCGAACGATTTGTTGTAAACGATCCCCACGTCGTACTGGGTCGTAAACTCGGGCTTCAACTGTTTGTTACCGATGAACGTATAATAAAGATCGTTGAACGTAGGCATACGGAATATCCGTTTGTAAAATGCCCTGAGTTGCAGATTTTCCGCGCTCCACGGGCGATAAGACATAACGACCGTCGGTGTGAACTGGCTCTTTTCCGGAGCTTCCTCGCCGAGGGCTTTGGTTTTGTCGTAGATATAAGTATGAAGCAGGCTGGCCTGCATACTGAATTTTTCGAACTGAACGGACGTGGCCAATGCCGTCAGGACGGAGTACCGCTGCGGACAGGCAAAGTCCACCAAGTCGGCATCGAGCGTGTTCCACTGGAAATCAGCGGAAAGGTTGACTTTCCACCAGTCGAAAAAAGAGAAGCCGTTTACGGCCGAGAAATAGACCTCCTGCTGCCGGTAATGGTTATCGACATACATGGTCGTCACGTCGAGCCGTGGATCGGACAGGTAATGCAGGTAATCGTAAGCGTACTTGCCGTTCAGCACGAGTGTATAAAGCGAACCGAACTGTTTGCGGAACGAAGACTGCACGAACAGGTTACGGTCCCACTGGCGGTCTTCGTGCTTGAACTTTCCCGGCTCCTCCCGCACCGAAGCGCCCGGATAGCCGCGTTCCGAGTCGTAGAAATAGACTTTGGCCTTCCACTCTCCGTCCCTGATCTTTCCGAACAGTCCGCCCTCCACCCTAAGAGCGCTGACATCGCCGTTACGCCGCACTTCGGTCGTATCGTATCCGTCCTTCTTCGCATAGCTGAACTTATACCGTCCGGTCGTATACATATATTCCGCATTGAACGAGCTGCTCAGTTTGTCGCTGATCCTATGTTCCCACAACACGGACGGGTTGACCGTACCGAACGACCCTCCTTTGACAGAAAAACTCAGGTTGTAATTTTTGACAGAATCGAAACGTGGTGTCCGGGTAGTCATGTAAACCGATCCCGCGGAGGCATAATCCTTAGCCGACTGGAAGATGGCGCTTTTCTGCCCGTTGTACAGCGAAACGGCCTCCATATTGTCCAGCGAGAAGCGCCCCAGGTCGATCTGCCCGTTCTGGGCGTTGCCCAACTGGATGCCGTCGTAGAACACCCCGACGTGCTGGGTTCCCATGCTCCGGATATTGACCGTCTTCAATCCCCCGATTCCGCCGTAGTCCTTGATCTGGACGCCGGAAAAATAACGAATGGCATCGGCCACGGAAACCACGTTCAGGCGCTCGAGTTCTGTTCCCGACAATTCCTGTGCGGGAATGATCTTCGGCAAGGTCCGGCGGCCGTAAACCGTCACTTCCCCAATCTCGTATTTACGGAGTACACTGTCCGATTCCTGAAGAAACGTCGTGTCTTTCGGCTGGGCGGCAACCGAAGTTGTAAAATACTTATTTTCAGTAAATTGCATGCAAGTTCATTCGTTTGCACGATTTACCTCTGCAGTTGACCGACAAAAACAAACGAAATACGATGTTTGGGAGAGCCAATTACATACCACCCGTGATCCCGCAGGGGTAAATCCTCGTTATCGCAAGGCAGGTCTTCTGACTCATTTCCTCCGCTGCGCCTTCCCAGTTTAAAACCAGTGGCAAAGAGTGCGCGGAGTTGCCCTATAAGGACTGAAACTCACAGCAACGGGTATTGTCGCAGATTCTCACTGCATTCCCTTTTATTCCCGGAAGCAGATAACTTCCGGAAAACCTTGCGGCACAAAATTACGGAAAATATTTTTAATTAATATTGTTACACTTTGGTAAACTTGCATGAAATTAAACAAAAGGCATATGCCAGCCTGTTACCTCTCTGCAAACTACCATTCTACTATTAGTAAAGTAAAAAACTATCTTTGACTTTATCGAATTATCACATGCTAACTCTATAAAACTGTAGCAAAGGATTATTGTAACCGGACACAAATATCATTTTATCATTTTGTAAGGCTACAACCGTAGTATTGACTACGATTGCAGCCTTACAAAGCACCAAACTGTACGACAGTATTCTTCTTGATACGCCCGACCGCGAACCGCCCAAACCGGGCTATTTCGCCGGTTATCAAGCTTGGTCGCCTGAAGCCTTATCGGCCAATTGTCCATTCTGTAACCCAATCCAGAAAGGCTGAATCTCTTTTATGGACCGAATTTCCCGGCACGCGTCGAGCGTGAGCAAGTTAGGTTTTGGTTTAACCAAAACATTTCGGTTTAACGGATTAAACCGAAACTCCTTTTGCTCCGGTGTCGCATTTTTCAGAACAGGCAAAACCTCAAACAGAGAAGCGTGGAGTTGCAAAAAACTCAAACAGCATTCATGTGGTCATATATTTCAGTCTGCCAATGACATGTATGTTAATCCGTTCCGGACTCTTCCGGATTATCCAAGACTATTCACGACACCGGGCGGGGAAACGCTACAACCAGTCTGAAACGGTTATATATTGCGGGCAAAATCATCATCCGGCCGCTTTTATAAAATGTAAAGAACCGATGAAAAACCGAGCGCACCGTATCCGCGACCGATGAGCCTTTCTTATCGCACGGAACCGTAAAAAGAAAAGACAACACGAACAATCAACCGTAACCGGCTTCCGCAGGCAGATAACTCCAATGGGAACCGGTTACCATGTAAATTTAAAATCGAAAAAGTATGGATAAAATCGTTTGCGTCGGGGAGCGGACATGGATGAGGCTCCTCGCCCGACTGGAAGAGTTATCGACCCTCGCCGGAGAGGTCCGGCAGAAATTCGATCCGCAGGTATCGGAGGGATGATTGGACAGCCAGGACGTGTGCCTGTTGCTGAACGTCTCCAAACGTACCCTTCAAACCTACCGGGACAAGAAACTACTGCCTTATACTTCGATAGGAGGCAAGTTCTTCTACCGGGAGAATGACGTGGCAGAATACCTGAGAAGTAAAACCATTAAAAGTAAGTAGGTCATGTCTTGGGATTTTTTGAACAGCGAAAGCGAAGAGGTGAAGAAAGCCTTTTCGCAGATCAGTGAAACGGAAAAGGCTTTGCGGAAAGCCATCGACAACTACCGCCCCTCGGTTATGAAAGAACGGTACCTTACGGGAGAGGAAGTATGTGCCTACCTACATATCTCGACCCGCACGCTGCAGAACCTACGGGACAGTCGGCAGATCCCTTTCACCGTTATCGGCGGCCGCAACATCATCTATCCCGAATCTGGCATCCGGGAAACCCTCCTCAAGAACCTGCGCCCGACCGAAGATCCGTTCTAATGTGGATAGATTACCCCCATTAAATAGTGATTCGGTTTGAACTATTCGAAATTTTCGAATAGTTCAAACCGAAGGCCCAAGACAACCTGATATAACAACTGAAAACATGAGCATGTCCCCGGCCGTCGTATCATAGGCCGGGGATCGCTTTAAACGAACTAACCCTTTTCTATCTGTATTCGGGTAGATAATTCTGCCGGGCATATTGGGTAAAAGATTCTCCTTTTGTCTTCTCCATCGCTACATCATACACGGCCTCGACACTGATAAATCCTCCGCAGCGGCGGGACAGCTCGCCGTCTATGCCCACGTCGAACCTCAGATCGGGCGACTGGCGGTTATATTCGTCCAGCTTGCCGTGGCAATGCCCGTGCAGCATGACCGAGCCGTGGGGCTTGCGGTTCCAGGTCAGCAGCGGATAGTGGCACAGGTTCAACACCATGTTGTCCGTCAGCCGGGAGCACATGCTCGGACGAACCGTCAGGTCGAGTATTTGTGCTGTGGTCTGGAAATAGTTCGAGTAGGCTTTGACCGAACCGTCGTGGTTACCGGTTATGAGATATTTGCGTCCGGGCAGTTTCTCCAGCAGATGCCGGGCGTCTTCGCTTTTGAAGAATGTAAGATCGCCGAGGATGTAGACCATATCCTTCTTGTCCACGGTCGACCGCCAAAGGTCGAGCAGCCATGCGTCGTGTGCCGTCGTATTGTCCCGGTCGGCAAAAGGCCTGTCCGTTTGGTACCGGAGTATGTTCTGGTGGCCGAAATGCAGGTCGGCGTAAAAAATATCCTATTCATATCGCTTTTGTCGTTTGCGGAGCGATCGCCGTCGGACCGCTTCATGGGTTATTAAATTCATTTTCTGGTCGATTGTTCCAATCGTGCGGTACAAGGGAATCGTACATTCAATAATCGGTTTCATTTTTTCATAAGTGAATAATAGACATTAGCCAATAAAAAAGAGATACTGCTTGCGAAGCAGTATCTCCTATGATAGCCGTGAATGATTTTTATCAGAAACTACGCATACGAACATACCGCCCTGGCCGGGGTATTTTAATAATACCGCCCCGGTGCTCAGGTAATGGAATGTTCCGGAAATTTATCATCTGTTCTTATTCAACTGGTTACGATGCAAAGGTAAATATGCTCTGTCGAATCTTGTAATATTTCAACATAAATTTTTTGATTATATCACCTTTTCAAATATGAAATATTCATCGTGGCTGTTTTTTCCCGTAAGCGGGTAATTGGGATCGCAATGAGCCTTGTTGAAAAATTCCACTATCTTGAATCCGCATTTGTTGACGTAGAAGTGAATGTTCCGTTTCTCGAAATAAGGAGTGACCAAACGCCAGACTTTTGTAGCAGGGTATAGTCGTTCGATTCCCTGCCATATCTGGAAGCCCAAGCCCTTACTGTGATACTCGGGATATACATAAAATAACTCCAAAGAGCTATGTCCTGTCAAGGCATCTGCCTTTATCGCCACGCCGCCGACTTTTACACTGTTAGCATATACTGCATATGCCTCACACATAATGTTTTGCAAAATACGGCAGACTTCATCGGTTGGTATGATTTCCCTGCCGTCTTTCGGCGGCCCGAATGCCTCGACTGCGGCAATGGAGAAAATCTCTTTCACGTCATCGCAAAATCCTTTGTAATCCCTTTCACCGAGTTTATCGAATGTTATACTCATGATTCCTAAATTTATTGTCCTCCACCCAATGCGTGATACAGGCTTATGATGCCCTGTATCTCGTCGAATTTGTCCTGTGCCAATGATTTCTGGACATCCAGCAGAGACTGTTGCGCGGTCAGCACCTCCAGATAGTTCACGGAGGAATGGCGCATCAACAGTTCCGTCTTCCGAACTGCCTCCTGTAAAGAAACGACACTTTGGGAATTTATCGCCAGTCTTTCACGTGCTGTTTGCAAAGCTACCAGTGCGTTATTCACCTCGCTGCCCGCCGCAAGCAGTTTCTGCTGAAAAGCCAATGCCGCTATTTCCTGCTCTGCCTTGGCTATTTTCAGGTTGGCGATGTTCGTTCCGCGATTGAACAGCGGTTGCGTCAGTGAGCCGATGGCATTGAGCAGCCATTGTCCGGGATTGAGCACGACTCCGCCGCCGTTGTTCGTCCATCCCGCACTTCCCGACAGGTTGACGGAAGGATAGAAAGCCGCTCTTGCCACGTTCGTGGCATAAAAAGCCTTTGCCAACGACATTTCAGCCTCCCGTACATCGGGGCGGTTCGCCAATAGCTGAACAGGGATTCCTATAGACACCGAATCGGGAAAGGTCTGTCCGGCAAGTTTTCCCCGTTCTACGCTTCCGGGTATCTGCGCCAACAACAGGCACATTGCATTTTCGGTCTCTTTCAGGCTTTTGCGCATGGACAGCAGGGAGGCTTCGAGCGTCGCCCTGTTCGCCTCGGCCTGCAACACCGCCGCGTCATTGGCTTTTCCCGCCCGCATCAGCGAACGCAGCGTGGAAACCGTCCGCTCCCAGCTCTGCAAGGTCTGTTCCGTAATTATTATCTGCTCGTCCAGCATCAACAACGTGTAGTAGGTCGAAGCGACCGACGCCACGAGCTGGGTCTGCACTGCCTGCCGGTAGGCATACGACTTCTCCAATGAAGCATGGGCTTCACGTTTTGCAGCCGTAATCTTGCCGAATATATCTATTTCCCAACTTGCAGCCCCGTTTATATTATAGGTTTTGGCCGTTGAGCCGTCCCAACCGGTCAGTCCGCCTTCTACCCCCACGTTCACGGACGGCAGATAAGACAGACGGGCGGTCAGCAACGCGGCTTCGGCCTGTTCGACACGCAGGCGGGCTGTACCCAGATCAGTATTGCGGACCAAGGCCGTGTCGATCAGCCGTTGCAGGCAGGTATCCGTAAACAACTCTTTCCACGAGAGCGTCGCGATGGATGTCGAGTCTTCGGAACTATACTCCTTGCCGTACAGGTTTCTGTCCACCTCTGCCGTCCGCGGGTATTTTCTGTAAACGCTGCAACCCGACAGTACGGCCAATATCAATGTACTTATGATTATCCGTTTCATTCTTCCTCCTTTTGATTCTTTTCTTTCAGATGCTTCATCAACGCTACTTTTTCCATTTCCCCCGTTATGGCCGGGTCTGCCTGTTAACGGCAATCGGTTTGATACGTTCCTCAATGGACTGGAAAAACATCCATAGGGCGGGAACGATGAACAGCAACACCATGGTTCCGACCAGCATGCCGCCCACGGCACCGGTACCGAGCGTGGAATTGCCGTTGGCTCCCACGCCCGAAGCGAACATCAGCGGGAGCATACCGAATATCATTGTGAGTGCCGTCATCAGGATAGGCCGCAGACGGCTTTTCGCCGCTCCCACGGCAGCCTGTTTCAAAGACATTCCGCTGCGCCGGCGCTCGCCCGCGTAATCCGTAATGAGGATGGCTGTCTTTGCCAGCAGACCGATGAGCATGATAAGTCCCGTCTGCAGATAGATATTGTTCTCTAGTCCGAACAGTTTGGCAAACAAGAAACTCCCCATCAGACCGCACGGCACGGAAAGAATGACCGTAAGCGGAAGTATCAGGCTCTCGTACATGCCGCTCAGGATAAGATAGACGAGCACGATGCAGACGGCAAAAATTATCAGAACGTTATTGCCCGTTGTCGCCTGTTCGCGTGAAATGCCTCCGAGTTCGTAGCCGTAATTCTGGGGCAACACTTCATCGGCGGTCTGCCTGATGGCTTTAAGCGCATCGCCGGAACTGTAACCCGAAGCGGCGTTACCGTTGATTGCTATGGAATTGTATAGATTGAAACGGGAAAGAGACTGTGGCCCGTAGGTCTTGGTCAGTTTCACGAACTGCGACAGCGGTGCCATACCGTCACCCACACGCACGTAAAAATGGTTAAGCGACTCCTGTGTGACACGTTTCGTGGGGTCCGCCTGAACCATCACGCGGTATAGTTTGGAGAAACGGTTGAAATTGGAGGCGTAAGAGCCGCCGTAATAGCCCGACAGTGCGTCCAGAACCTCTGCAGTTGTGACTCCCGCACGCTCGCACTGTGCGGCGTCGATGTCCACCCAGTATTGCGGGTAGTTGTCGGCAAACGACGAATAGGCCGCTTCTATTTCGGGACGCTCGTTCAAAGCCTCCACGAACCGGTCGCATACATTCTTGAATTCGGACAGGTCGCCGCCGGCCTTGTCCTGCAAATAGAGTTCGAAACCGCCGCCCATACCATACCCCGGAATCATCGGAGGCGTCATCACGAACATGTTGGCATCCGGCACTTCGGCGGCAACACCGTAAAGCCTTTCCGACAGCTCCGTCGCCGATTGTCCTTCTCCCTTACGCTCGTCCCAGTCGGTCAGTTTGATGAAATACATACCCATCGACGGACCGGCGCCGTTGAATGAATATCCCGATACCCCGCTCGAATACTCGATTTCCGGAAATTCCGCCAGCTTCTTATCGATTGTCTGCATGATACGGTTCGTCTCTTGCAACGAACTTCCCGGCTTGGTGTCGAGACTGATCATCAAAGAGGCGACATCCTCGTCCGGGACAAGTCCCGTGGGTGTGGCCTTCATCAGGAATACCAACGCCGCCAGACCTGCCGCGAGCGTACCCCACATGGCCCACCTGCGACGGACGAAAAAGAGAACGCCGTTTTTGTAGTGATGAAGCAGAGCGTTAAAAGCAATGTTATATGCCTTGCGGAAACGGGCTGCGAAATTATCCCTGACTTCACCGTTCTCGTCCACATACGGTTTCAGCATCAGCGCGCACAGAGCCGGCGACAGGGTGAGGGCGTTGATGGCCGACAAGCCGACCGCGACGGCCATGGTAATACCGAACTGTGTGTAGAATGTACCCGAGGTTCCTCCCATGAACGAGGTGGGGATGAATACCGCCATGAAGATCATGGTCGAAACGATGATGGCCGACGATATGCCGCCCATTGCATCGGTAGTCGCTTGATAAGCCGACCGATATCCTGCATCGAAACGGCTTTGCACTGCTTCCACCACGATAATGGCATTGTCCACTACCGTACCGATGGCAAGCACCAGCGCGAAGAGTGTAAGCAGGTTGATGGAAAATCCCGCTACCGCCATAAATGCGAATGTCGCAATAATCGAAACGAATATAGATATGGCAGGGATCAATGTTGAGCGTATATCCTGCAAAAACAGATAAACGACAAGCACAACCAGCAGGACTGCCAGCAGTAACGAACTGACTACTTCCTTGATAGAGGCGTAGAGAAAACGGTTGGTGTCGCTCAATGACACAAATTCAAGCCCTTCCGGCAAGTCTTTGCCCATTTCTTCAAGCACCGCATCTATCTCATTGATTACCGCCGAAGCGTTGGAGCCTGCCGTCTGGTAGGCCATGGCAAGGGCGCAAGGCTTGCCGTTGATGGTCGAACGGAAATTATACGCCTCGCTGCCCAATTCTACATCTGCGACCTCTTTCAGGCGGAGCACGTCGCCGCCGGGCAGTGAACGGACAACAAGGTTTTCAAATTCTTCGGGGGTGGAGAGCCTGCCCCTGTATTTCATCGTGTATTGGAATACGTTGTCGTTGTTTTCTCCGAAAGAACCGGTTGCAGCCTCGATGTTCTGCGTGGCAAGGACTGCGGATATATCCGACGGTACCAGTTTGTTCTGTGCCATCTTATCGGGTTTCAACCATATACGCATACTATAATTTGCCCCGAACAACATGAATTTGCCCACCCCGCTGATACGCTTGATGCGAGGTTCTACATTGATCTTCATGTAATTGTCGAGAAACTTGTTGTCGTAGCGGCCTTCGGGGTCGTAGATGCCGAAGGTTTTCAGCTCGGCGTTCTGCTGTTTCTCGGTAGTTACGCCCACCTGCACCACCTCGGAAGGCAGCAGACCTTGGGCAGTAGCCACGCGGTTCTGCACATTGACAGCCGCCATGTCGGGATTGGTCCCCTGCTTGAAATAGACAAGAAGTTCGGCATCGCCGCTGTTGGATGCGGTCGATGTGATATAGGTCATCCCTTCTACACCATTGATGGCTTCCTCCAAGGGTACGACAACCGTTTTCTGCACGGTTTCCGCATTGGCGCCGGGATAGGTGGTGTAGACAGCCACGGTCGGAGGCGCGATGTCCGGATATTGTTCGACAGGCAGCGCGAACAACGCCAGCGCCCCCATCAGTACCATTCCCACGGATATTACGGCAGAGAGAATGGGCCGGTCTATAAAATATTTCAAATTCATAACTTGTTCCTTTACGCTTTAATTGTTCTTTATGGATATGGGAGTACCCTCTTTCAGCATGGTCACACCCTCGCTAATCAGAATATCGCCTTCTTGCAAACCGCTGCGGACTATGTATGTTTTGCCGTCGTTAAGTTTGTCCACCTTGATTTCGGCGGACTTCGCCACACCGTCGACGACCTTGTACACATATATCTTGTCCTGAATCTCGTAGGTCGTTCCCTGTGGAATGACAAACACGTTCTGCTCTTTGTGGGGCAGGACCACGTTTCCCACGCCGCCGCTGAACAGCAAGCGTTTCTCGTTAGGGAACACGCAGCGGACAGATGCCGTCCCCGTCTGGGGGTTGATGACCCCGCTGATGGTCTCGATCCGACCTTTGCTTTCGTAGATGGACCCGTCATTGAGCTGCAACTCTATTTCGGGCATTTTGCGGATTGTTTCATCGGGCGATCCGTATTGACGGAACAGGTTGCGAAGCTGGTTTTCGCTCATGGAAAAATAGACGTACATCTGTCTGGTGTCCGACACCGTTGTCAGCGGCTTGGAAATGGACGGGCTGACCAACGCTCCGGCTCGGAAAGGGAGTGTTCCTACAACACCGTCGGCGGGGGAATGAACCTCGGTATAGGACAGGTTGTTTCTCGCGTCGGTTTCCTGCGCTCTGGCTTGTTCTAAATTTGCTTGGCTATGGAGAGAGCGTTCTTTGCTGTCGAAAGGTCATACTCGGAGATGACTTTCTCATTGAACAGTATCCGCTTGCTGTCATAGTCGAGCCGGGCGGTCTCGACCTGTGCCTCGGCTGCATGGACATTGGCGATTGCAGTCCTCAATGCTGCCTGATAAGGCACCTGGTCGATCACGAAGAGCGACTGGCCCTTCTTCACTTTTTCACCCTCCTTCACTTTTAATTCCGATATTGTTCCCGACACCTGCGGATAGATCTCCACATCCTGGCAGCCCTCTATCGTGGCCGAATAGGACTCTGTTATATCGACCGATGTGGCCGTAACCTTGAATACGTGATAAGCCCGCCTTTCCTCCGGAGCGGGACGCTCGTTTCCGCACGCCGTCAGGAGTGCCAGACAAGCCGATGAAATGATTGTTCTGAGTCGCATATATCTGATTTTTTTAATTTATAATCGGAATCATGGCTGCAAAATTACCGTGTTTTGCGATGCCACTATGTGCCTTTATTCTGATAAGTCGGGTACTTTTTCGGACGGTAAGAAGTTTCTTTGTGAGGGAAATGCTAATTTTGCGGCAGATATGAGTAGAGCCAAATATAAATTATGGAAAATAACCCGATACGGTCTGTCGGGTGAAACGGATCTGAGAGAAGGTGTCGGCAAGATTGTCGATATTAACGGTTGTACATTGCTCCGATGTGACAGAGGGTATGGCGTGGTCAGTATAGACTTCCGCAAAATGAAAGTATCTGCCGGCTCTTTAGTCGTCCTTACGGGGGATTTGCCATTCATCCCCATTGAAATGTCGAGGGATTTTCACGCCTGTTATATCTCCGTTCCCGAAGAACTTGCCGACGAGATGTTCTACAAGGTGGCATCCTCTTTCTGGGATTTGCTCTACCGGTATCCCGTACTTCCCACGACACCCGAACAGAACCGTCTGCTGAAGCATTGGTTCATACAGACCGACTGGGTTATTAACCATTTCACTATAGAACAAGCGAAAGATGTCGTGAGGAATAACTTTTATAACCTGTTTGTCGCCATAGACAACGAAATGAGAAGTATGGGCATCGGGGAAGTCGGTAATTTCTCGAAGAACAGAAGCTGGAAACTGTATAATGATTTCTACACGCTGCTGGGCAGGTATCATACGAAATACCATGACGTGAAATTCTATGCCGATAAGTTGAATATAACCCCGGATTATCTGTATAAACTGTTCTATCGGATTGAAAATATTTCTCCCAAAGAGATGATAGACCGGTTAGTGATCGTTTCCATAAAAATTCTTCTCCAGAATACCGACCTGTCCGTCAAAAATATCGCAGCGGAGCTGCATTTCGATGACCCGCCCTATATGTGCCGTTTCTTCCGAAGAATGACGGGAATGTCTCCGTTGGAATACAGAGACAGTGTGAAAAAATAATTAACTTATTTGGATTAAGCTCTGCTCCGTCCAGCTTACCGATCCATCCTGAACTTGTCCGCAATCTTCTCGGTCAGCATATCCATATCCCGGCCTATCTTGTCGTTGGTGATTTTCGCATAAATCTGGGTCGTCGTGATATGCTTGTGGCCTAACATCTTACTGACCGTCTCCAGCGGTACGCCCTGAGAAAGAGTAATCGTGGTGGCGAAAGTGTGCCTCGCGACATGCATCGTGGGATTGAACGACAGTCCGGCGTGTCGTGCAACATGACGCAGAGACATATCCATCGAAGCACAGTCCTTGACCGGAAACACCTTATGATCCGGTAACCGCAAGCGGCTGTACTTCTCAACAAGGCTTCTGGCAACAGGCAGGAGTTTAACCCGGAACTGAGTTCCCGTCTTTGCCCGGTTGTCGATAATCCACATATCGCCCCGCTCGTCCGTATGAATGTCGTCATAGGAAAGTTTCTTTACGTCGGCATAAGACAGTCCCGTAAAACAACAGAACACGAAGATATCCCGGACAATGGCAGTTTTATAATTGGGAACTTGCACGTCCATGACCGCCTGCAATTCCGATTCCGATAAAAAACGGCGGTCGCGATACTTACCCGCCACTCTAAATCCTGCGAAAGGATCCGATGCGATCCAGCCGTTCTTAAAGGCCGTATAGCTCATCAACTTCAGTTTCTTGATCGCATTGGGCAATGTCCCCGGCAACATACCCCGGACTGTCGATAGGTAAACCACATACTTTTCAATAAACTCCCGCTTCAATTCTTTAAAGGGAATATCCTCCACTTTATATTCGTATTGCAGAAACGCGGCAAGGCGTCTGTACTGCTTGCGGTAGTTTTCCAGCGTGGAGGCTTTGCGGTCTTTGCCTACCCGGTTCTTCTCGAATTCGTTCAGGTACTCATCGAAAGTTTGCAGCAGGAGCTGATAGCCGTCCCCGAAACCCAGCCATGCGTTCTTGACTTTCTCGGCAGTGACATACGAATCCCGGTCGCAGATGCGCTGGTACTGCTTGCCGATATTAGTTTTGATATTCTCCAGCTTCTCGTTGATACGCTGGGCCACGACGCTTTTACCTGTGGCTTTGTTGGCTTTGGTATCCCACAGCTTGGGCGAGATAGATAGTTTACAACTGAACTGCGAGATAGTCCCGTTGATGGTGATGCGTCCCATGATGGGGGTTCTGCCGTTCTGCTCGGCCTGTCGTTTGAGATAGAACAGGACCTTGAAAGTGCTTCTTGCCATAACTCTAAAAACTTTTTGCAATGATACATGACTTAGAGTTATCCGAGGTTATGAAATCAGGCGCAAGAAACGGAAAACCAATACATTAAAAGCAAAATCCGGAAAGAGATTGCGGTAACGATTTGGTAACGCAACTCCTTCCGAACTATGCCTTTTCGTGCGGTTTTAACGCTTTACCACCTTAGGGTAGGTATTGTTAAATTGCAGTAATAGTGATATTTACACTATTTTACATTCACCCCATTTTTTTAAAGGAGACCCTGGCAGCTCCTTATATTGTCTTAGTTGCAGTCCTCTTGCCCGTATTCCAACGATCCGATATACTTCGACTCGTCGAATCGGCCCGCTTCCGCGTCTTCGACGATTTGTTTGCACAGATCGGACAGTTCGCGTGCTTTTTCTTCGGTTTTGAAAGGGATCGATAGCGTCCATATTTCCTGATCGACGATACAGCGGAACACCGTCGTCTCGCCGTCTCCCATCAACAAGTTCGGTTCCAATTCTTTCGCTTTGAAATCGTCGATGAATGAAACAAACTTTGCGTATAGTTTTTCCGCAAATAAATCTGAAATCGGAATAATGAAAGTATGTACCTGGTAGCGTTTCAAAGACTCTTTTTCCCGTTTTTCATTACGGATTCTGCTTTTCAGTATTGATAATTCCCTTTCTTCTTCCGACATTTTTTCTCTTTCGGCAATCTTGGCGTTCAGTTCTTGGATTGTATACCCTTTTACGGGGAATGCTTTCTGCATTTGCTTTTCAACCTCTTTCCAGTTTATAATACGTTTCACCTCGAGTGAGGATGACGTTTCGGACGAATCTTTTATGACGCGAATGCCGTATGCGCCTTCGAAAGAAGGTTCGACGACAAATTCGACTTTAGCATTGGTGTTTCCGAAAAGAACCTTTTCGAGTGGGCTTTTACTTTCAATATTATCCACACCTTCTACAGAGGTAGCGTGTAGTACAGAGGCATCGTGCTGCCGGGTCGTGTCGATTTTGAACAGGGTTCTTCTGATGCTGTATTTGTTCTCAATTATTTTTCTGAAATGTTGAGCGGAAGCAAACAATACAATAAAACATAGCGATACGGTGAAAGCGGTTTTTTTCATGATCCCCATTTTATAAATCAATAAACAGAAAACTAATCATAAACTAATCCATATTTGTCAAATTGGCGAAAAGCTCCGTCATGATAAATGCGCATGTCCAATCCATCCCATTTACCAGCTTGCTCCATATCTAAATCGGTAGGATCGAAGCCACTTTTTTGCGTATGTGCCATATAAGCAATTTCATCACTATCGTTTTGACTGGTCTCGGGGTAATAATATTTACTGTTGCCTGTAATTGTATTTGTAACTTTTTTTAATTTCACTTGATAATAAGTAGAGGTATTTGCATCGTCTTGATAGGTAACAATACGACCGTCTTTATATACAATAATTACGATTTCTCTATAAGTGCTACTTGACATTTCCTCTGTAAGATAATTCGTAAGATCCTCCATGTTGCCAAATGCCTCGCTTGTTCCTCCTTTGGTCATCGGTTGATTGATATTTATGCCAAGTTCCAGTAACTTTTTATTAACATTCAATGAGTTTTTGATACAGTTTCGAACATAATCTTTTTTTGTATTTTTAGTTAATGCGGTGAATTGCGGATATCTTCGGAACAAGGTATCTTCTTTTTCTTTTAAGTTCCGGATTTTATCTTCTATGTCGACTGAAATGGGAAGATAAGCTATTTTCTCCCCGTTTGCACCTTTTACAAATTTCAAATTTAGAAGATCCACTTTCTTGATTTCTATCTGGAAGAGATCCATAGTATATCTATATTCGGCGCTGGCAATGATGTATTCTTCCAGTTCCGGCGCATTCAATAAGGCGGGATCCAAATCGTCTTTTTCAGAATAATCGTAATCTTGTTTTTGACACCCTGGAAATGAAACGATGCCGACAGTGCAAAGAGTAGCGAACAAACCGGACAATGCCGTCTTTACGAGTAAATGTTTTTTCATAACGATAAGTTTAGGAAATAGTTAATGAAATACGAAATCGCAATCGTTATGATCGAATAATTTCAAATATAAAAAAACTTTAACGTAAAACAATGCCGTCTTGTTTTTTATGGCTTGAAATTGAAATCTTAGCTATTTCATTAAATGAAAAAACGGGGGCTCCGTCTTTTGCAATATGCCTGC
>NZ_QUDJ01000027.1:0-27599 GCF_003477565.1 Alistipes sp. AF48-12 | reverse complement strand
GATCCCGTCCTTTCATTCCTTTTCGAGCATCCAGTCTCAGCATCCCGAGAAGCTCTACCTTCATCTGAACCAGCCCTACTACGGGGCGGGAGACACCATGTGGTTCAAGGCCTATCTGACGGACGCCGTATCCCACAAGCCCGATACGCTGCCCGCGGGAGAGTATACCCTCCGGGCGTATACCGGATGGATGCTAAACTTCGAGCCCGCATTCTTCTTCCGGCGCAACATCAACGTGGGAAATACCCGTTCAGACCGCATACGAACCGACGTAACCTATACTTCCGCCCAGGCAATCGTGCGGTTCGCCGATGCGGACGGACGACCCATACGCGACGCGGAAGCCGACTACGAACTGTTCGACTGGAACGGCAAACGGATCGAGGGCGTACGACAGAGAACCTCCGCGACCGGAGCCCTGTTCGTAGACCTCCCCCACGACTCGATCCGAAACGGGGGATATATCCGCATGAAGCTCGACGAAGGGGGAACCGCCTTCAGAAGAACGCTTTTCCTCGAACCCGAAGCGCATGATTTCGCCGTCCAGTTCTTCCCCGAAGGAGGGGAACTCGTGGCGGGCGTTCCGCGCCTGGTGGCTTTCAAGGCGGAACGGGCCGACGGATATCCGGAGGACGTCCGAGGGAGCGTGCTCGACAGCAGGGGCGATACGGTCGTTTCGTTCGTGGCGGAGCACGACGGAATGGGAACCTTCCTGCTCTGTCCTCTGCAGGGAGAGACCTACCGCGCCGTGTGCAGAGGCGGGGGAACGGGAGATACGGGCAACGCTGCCGGAAGTCGGAGAAGGAGCCTGCGCGCTGACAACGG
Source organism: Alistipes sp. AF48-12 (assembly GCF_003477565.1). Classification (NCBI taxonomy): domain Bacteria; kingdom Pseudomonadati; phylum Bacteroidota; class Bacteroidia; order Bacteroidales; family Rikenellaceae; genus Alistipes; species Alistipes sp. AF48-12. The sequence goes on along the minus strand of NZ_QUDJ01000027.1, from coordinate 26,774 downwards.
CACAGGCGCCCGGACGCATCCTGTACAAGGCCGACGGAACGGTGCCCCCGGGGAGCCGTCTGATAGGGCATATCCGGGGGGACTGCTGCTGCATCGTGCCGGTAGATACCCGAAGACCCGCGGGAACCATACTGACGGACTCCCTGCCCGAAGGGATACTCCACCTGCTGCTGGTGGACAGTACGGGACGGCCGCGCAGCGAAAGGCTCGTTTTCCTGAAAAGAACCGGAAAACGGGAGCGGTGGACGGTAACCCCGAAAAGCCCCAGTACGGCAAACGGGAAAAGGTGCGCGTCGAGATCGGACTGAAAGACGACGGTGGAAAACCGATAGAGGCCGATCTGTCGGTAAGCGTAACGGACCGCAGGGCCGTAAGGTATGATTTCCTGGGAAATTAGAGCCACGGCGGCAGGGGCGTAAATCCAAAGCCAGTCCGGCGACGACGATCGAGCCGGATGGGAAGCGTCGCAAACGCGAGCCGAAGAACTACAAAGTGCTGGTATTCGATGCGTCGATGCGGCTCAAAGGAATCCATCCCCCACTGAAGGATACGGCACGGCTGTATAACCTGCGGGCCGAGGCGATAAATAGCTATGCAAGATCAAACGGCCCTCGCAGGAGACCGGGCTCTCGTTCCACTACTGGTGGAAAGTGCTCGACTTCGACATTACCGATTTCGAGCTGACGGTATCCCGCTACGACGAGCTTTGTAAACGGAAGCCTGCGGATGCGGTACTGGATAATTAAGATTAAAAACTATTGAAGATATAAATCCTGTTACCTAACGAAAGCCTCTTTCTCTGGTAAGAAAGAGGCTTTCGCAATGAAATAATCTTCGTATATTCACTCTGTCTCTGAATGCCGACTTATTTGTCCGCCTGGGCGGCGAGGTAAGCGTCGTACATATCCAACATCCACGCGTCGTTCTCTTTAGCCTCTTTTTTGCGCACCTTGCCTTCGGAGCCTTTGAACCATGTTTTGCAGAACTTCTGCAATCCGGGATGCTGTTTTTCCACCAGCATGGTGTTGACCAACATATACGGATAAACGGTCCGGTCGGGATCGTCGTGGAAACGGATGCCGTATACGGTCTTCAACACCCGGCGGTCGATATTGCCGACCCGCTCTGTTGTCCATATCTTCCACCAATAGGTAGTGGCGTTCTGGCTGGCTTTGTTCAGGCAGACCAACCTGCGGAATGTGCGATAACGGTCCTTGAGTCCGGGAGAAGCGATATCGAGGGCTTCCCAGCGGATGCCGTCCGGATGGGCTTCGGTCTTCTCGACGTATTCGATGCTTTCGACCTCGTCGGCCGTGTACTTGACCGGCTCCTTGTCGTCGGGTGTCTTGGCGAGCTTGAACGAGTAATTTTCCTTTTTCAGTACGGAGGATTCGGCGTGCCAACTGCGCTGCAGGTAACCGTCGACTTTCTCGCCGGATGTAAGGGTTACTATTACCCGGCGGAACTCCTGATCTTCCGGCTTCTTGGCCTGTGCCTGACTGATTGTGCCCAACGTGACCAGCACGGTGGCAGCGAAAAGTAAAAACTGTTTCATATGCTTTATTTTAGGGGTTAATATTTAGTCGGATCGTAGTCTCGCAGCATAAGAATCGTTTTGTCCCGGTAGGCATTCGATCGGCGTATGCGCTCGGCAAGTTCGGGATCGTCGTCTATATAACGGGCGATGCGTTCGCGGAAAACGTCTTTCGAACGGCGGTATGTACTGCCAATGTTTTGAAATTCACTTTCGTCATGTTTCTGAAGGAAATAGGCCACACGCGAGCTACTGAACCATCCGCTTCTCTGCCGAACCAGCATACCGCCGTTCGTGTCGACACAGTAACCTTTTTTCGAATAAATGCAGGCCCTAATAAGCGGCGTCTCGACGTAAACCCACATCCAACCCGGATCGGACGCCCAAACCAACTTGCGGACGTGTTCCGGGGTCTTGGCATGCCAGCAAATCACCGAGTCTATATCTCCGGCCGGCAATACATCTTTGGTTTTAGTTTTCCGGAAAGCGTCTCGAAATATTTTCAGTTTGCCGGATTTTTGGGGGAGTTGCAATCGGTCGTCGCCCGTACATTCGACGACCGATCCGTTTTTCAAATAGATGCGTCCTTCAACAAGGGCCGCTGCACGTAACGGTGCTGTTGTTGCGAATAGAAACAGTAATAGTAAACAATACTTCATGTTTTCTCTCTTTTATAGGATGTTACAGTTGTAGCTATTAAAGCACCCCGAATGTTCGGTCGATATGTTCCCGTGGTCAAATTAGCGTAAAGTTCTTGTTGAGCATAGTTCGTATCTCAATCCCCAATTTTGTCGGATTGATCGGCTTAGCGACATAACCGTTGAAACCGTTTTTGAGGATTTTTTCCTTATCCGATGCGAACGCATAAGCCGTCACGGCGATGATGGGAACCGTCTTGGAAAATTTACGGATCTCCCGGGTAGCTTCGTAACCGTCCATGTTCGGCATATTGATATCCATGATGATCAACTGGGGACTGTGCTCCCGGCAGAGTGCCACGCTTCGCGTCCGTTCCAAGCGTGGATGAGTTTGTATTCCGTTTTCAGGATGGATTGGAACAGCAGGAAGTTGCTTTCACAGTCCTCGGCAACAAGGATCGTGATGTTCTTCCTCCCCAGTGGAACTTTCGGAGTCTCCACAACGACTTGTTCCGCCTTTACGATCTTGGCGGGCAGATACGGAATTTTAAACCAAAATGTAGAGCCTTTGCCCTCACCCGCAGATTCGACGCCTATCGACCCGTTCATCTTCTCGACGATTCCTTTGCAGATAGAGAGTCCAAGTCCATTGCCCGGCATGAAATCGTTCAGTTTGACGAAACGCTGGAAAAGTCGGGTCTGGCCCTCAGGAGAGATCCCCATGCCGGTGTCTTTCACGAAAAAGTAAATCTCGTCTCCGCGCAATTCGTATCCGAAAACAATGCTTCCGCTCTTTGTGAACTTTCGGGCATTGGAGATCAGGTTGATCAACACCTGCGACAAACGGTTGGGTTCGGTACGGACGACACAATCGGTCGCACCAAGCATAAAGTTGAGTACGACTTCGGGCTGCAAGCGCAGACGCTCCGTACTGTCTATCGTACGGATCAGATCGTTGAGGTCCGTAGCCCTGTATATGAAGTCGAGCGTATTGGATTCGACCTTAGCCATATCGAGTACGTCGCCGATCAACTGCAACAGCAACTGGTTATTGTTCTCGATAATGTTCACAAACTGTTGTTTCTCCTGTTCGTCCTCGGTGGTGAGCAGCAGGCTTGAGAATCCGACGATGGCGTTAAGCGGTGTGCGGATCTCGTGACTCATATTGGCCAGAAACGCCGACTTCAAGCGGTCTGACTCTCGGGCCTTCTCTTTGGCCGCAACAAGTGTCTGCTCCTGTTTTTTGCGCTCGGTGATCAGCAATAGTGAGCCGATAAGCGCTTTCGCCCGTCCCCGGTCGTCACTTTCAACTACGGCAGCATGTACCTCCAGCCAGTCGGTGCGCGATTGTCCGTTCTTGTCGGTAACCACCCGGAACTCGGTCTTGATGTACTTGAGCTTCCCGTCCAAAAAATCGCGGTAGGTCTGTTTTATGTGCGCCGCGTCGTCGGGATGGATGCGCTCGAAATACTCGGCATCCTCGATAATGTGGACCAGGTGGGTCGATCCGCGTTGTGCGGTAAAGTTCATGTGCCTCAATATGCGCTGAGCCTCGCAAGCGATTTTATGGCTCTCCAGATCCCAACGCCACGGAATAATATGGGCCACGCTCAGGGTAATATCCAGTTTCTCCGCAAACTCCCTCAACTCATTGGCCGCCTTACTTTTGGCCGTGATATCGATAGCGAAAATATCCATCTCCCGATCTCTCTCCGAGAGATACATCAAAAACTCGTAATAAGTGTCGGTCTGTTTGAAGTAGTGTGAAAAAGTAACGGGGAAACGGTTCCTCAGAGCGGTCTCGGCCATGTTCGAAATATATTCAGGAGCGAACAGTTTATAGGAAGCGCCCGGCAGGACATTTTGCCGGACCAGACTGGCAAAGGCCTCGTTTCCCGAATGATACTCGATGTCAGCAACACGTCCGTCGGCCCCGTAACACACGGTGGCCTGCGTATAGGCGATCGGCATATGCTCGACCAGGTTGGCATGCGTTCTGAAAAGAGCCATCTTTTTGCGTTGGAATACCGTATTGAGGATAGCGATAATGATCGTCGCTACAAAAATGACAAGTGCTACGATGATGTACCAACTGTATAATTGCCAGAATGTTTTGGGTTTATCAAGAAACACCGTACTCTCGGGGCATCTGTCCACAGGGATCTCATCCCGAACGAGCTTGGGGTAATTGACGATGGGGAACGCCTCTGTTGCATAGGCGAAAGGAACCGTGCGCATAGGTACGCCGTCCAACATTTGGTTGACGGCATTCATGACGGCTGCCTGAGTCTGCTGCGGATCGGGGAAATACCCGCCGTCAATGCCGTTACTCAAATAAGCGCTCCGGAGAGCGAAAACCGGACGTTTAGCTGCCGAGATCATCCGGGCATCACCCGAGATCAGCATTGGAAACCCATGCACATTGATGCGTTCGTAGAACCAGGTAGAAAGCAATAGCCCAACCGAAGGATCACGGTCGTTCAGATACTGCCGCATAAGATCACTATTGTGCTCATTGCCTACGAGCCATTCGTACCCCAGGTCAGGGTAGGTCTCCTTTATATACTGGCGGATAAGCCCGTTTAGGTAGCGGTTCAAGTAAAATTCATCGGCCATGAACACCACCTTGCGCATTCCGGGCAACATCCTCACCATCATATCGATCGTCTCCCTGTACAAATCAGGCACTTCGATCATTGTGAAATTGTATTTGCCTTGCAGGTCGATCAACGGTTTAAGCATATCGTCCGATACATCGGATGTTTCGCCCGTTATATAAAATTCCTGCGGACCGCATACTTTAGTTTTGGAAATCAACACCATCGGAATATCGCCCCATTCCTTCACGATGCGCTCCCTTAGAGTAAAGGACATGTTGCCGATCAGTACCAGATAGTCGGGTTTTCGATCCTCGAAACGCTGAAATATACCATTCTCAACCTGACGGTACATCGACTCGTTACGGATGAACGTACCGTTCATATGGATGATATCGGCACGCACGCCATCCGTCCGGGCGGTCAGCAATGCGATCGGGGTGATCAGTTCTTGGCTCCACGGAGCCGCCTCATTATAGGAGTTGATGATGAGCAAGCGGTGCTCCCTGGCTTCAGCCACCTGCGAAGTGAAAGAAAAACTTAGTCCGGCAAATATGAAAACAATATGTCTGACAGATAAAAGCAGCTTCTTTTGCATTACTCCGATTGCTTTTTTATTATACGATACATGCAGTCCATTTTGCACGGCACCATGACTGTACGCGCTATTTTGGGTAAGACAAAAATAAATTATATCGCTCTAAAAACCAAAAAACGCTGCTCATTTTTAGCAAGACGAACATATCAGCTATAAATTTATCACGGGCAAGTTTGCTTACAAGGATTTGCCAAATATCGAGCATACGGGAACGTGATCCCGCCGATTAGATCGCTGTATGTATTGTGATAGTGTCCGTCCGCCAGCCGTCAGCATGGCTCAACACTTCGCGGTAGAACCGATGCTACTTATCTTTGCTGTGCAGTTCCAGCAAATCGAAATCACAAAGACACACGAATTGCTGTTCGGGTGTCAGGCGCATGACGGGATTAGGCCGTGTCGATAGGCGCCATACCCCCGTAATAGAAGCAGAACAGGAACAGGTCGAGGTAGTAGCTCTCCGATTTCGAAATCAGGCTGCGGGCCATGGAGTCCATAGCCCGCAGCAATCCATAGAGACCGTACTCGGCGTGGTTTCCGCTTCCCGGAACTTGTCGTTGGTGCAGATGAATACGTCCACATCCGTCCCCGGAACGTTCTTTTTCGAGGCTTTCTTGACCACTTGGTAGAACGAATGGAATTTTACAACTCCCTCAGTCCGCCGCGAGAGTTCCTCTTTGTTCCCTCGGATTCGATGAAGAAAACATAGTCCACCACCAAAATACGGGCTTTTACATAACGAAAATGCGAAAAACCTATTTCCCGATCAGTTCCACGCTGCGACGGATAAAGTTGGTCAGATTCTCCCCTTTCAGCATACTGTTGGACAACAACGCCAGATCGACTACCTGCTTGACCAGTTTGTTCTCGCGGCCGATCTCGGTCAGGCGCTCGGTACGCTGGCGGCGCAGGTCTTCCACCTTCTTATCGACCTCCTGTTGCTTGTCTTTTTCTTCCTGCGAAAAATCTTCCGTCTTCTTGTCTTTGACCAACTCTTCGAAACTGCGCTGCTCGGCGATCGCCGCATCCAACTTTTTATTGGTCGTCTTGAGCTTGTCGCCGTAGCTGGCCTCGACTTCGCCCAGTATCTCCGCCACCAGCGGATGATTGCCGTTGATCACCACATTGAAGTTATCGGGCAACTGGTCGTAGAACTGCATCCCGGATCCTCCCATCGCAGCCATATCTTTCATACGACGCATGAACTCGTTCTGAGTAATCATCACCGGCATCTGGTTTTCGGCCATCGGCTCGAACGACACGGTGTAACGGATCTTGTCCTCGGCGGGCAATTGCGCTTCGAATACCGGACGCAACAAATCCTGCTGGGCGGAACTGAGCGCCATCTTCAGGTTGTTCTCCTTCTCGATCAGCTTGTCGACCACGTCGGCATCGACCCGCACAAAACGCGTCCCCTGATTCTTATTCTCGAACCAACCGATGAAATGGGTATCCAACTGTCCGTCCATCACCAGCACGTCGTACCCTTTGTCGCGCGCGGCGCCGACGAACGAATTCTGCGATACCGGATCGTTCGTATAGAGGTAAATCACGTTGCCGTTCTTGTCGGTCTGATTTTCCTTGACCAGCGCGGCATACTCGGACAGCGTGAAGTATTTGCCCTCCGTATTTTTCAGCAGCACGAAATCGGCCGCTTTTTCGGCGAACTTTTCGTCGGTGATGATTCCGTACTGAATGAATATCTTCAGATCGTCCCACTTTTTCTGGAACTCTTCGCGGTGCTGCGCGAAAAGTTCGCTCAGGCGGTCGGCCACTTTCCGCGTAATGTAACTCGAAATCTTCTTAACGTTCGAGTCGCTCTGCAGGTAACTTCGCGATACGTTCAGCGGGATGTCCGGCGAGTCGATCACGCCGTGCAGCAGGGTCAGGAACTCCGGCACGATCCCTTCGACCGAATCGGTCACGAACACCTGATTCGAATAGAGTTGTATTTTGTTCTTCTGAATCTCGAAATTGTTCCGTATCTTCGGGAAATAGAGGATACCGGTCAGGTTGAACGGATAGTCGATGTTCAGGTGAATGTAGAACAACGGATCCTCGGCCATCGGATAGAGCGTCCGGTAAAACTCCATGTAATCCTCCTCGGTAATGTCGGTCGGCTTTTTCGTCCACAACGGATCGGTCGCGTTGACAATGTCGTCCTGGTCGGTATCCACGTATTTACCGTCTTTCCACTCCTGTTTTTTGCCGAAAGCGATCGGCACGGGCAGGAAGCTGCAATATTTCTTCAGTATCTCCCGGATCCGCGCCTTGTCGGCGAATTCTTTGCTGTCTTCGCTCAGGTGCAGGATGACGTCCGTACCGCGACTGCGCTCGGCGGAGGCCTCCTCCATCGTGTATTCGGGCGATCCGTCGCAGGTCCAGTGCATCGTTTTGGAACCCTCCTTGTAAGAACGAGTCACGATCTCGACCTTGTCGGAAACCATGAAAGCGGAATAGAATCCCAATCCGAAATGCCCTATAATTGTCTGGTTTTTATATTTTTCCAAAAATTCTTCGGCGCCCGAAAAAGCGATCTGGTTGATATATTTGTCGATCTCTTCGGCCGTCATGCCGATCCCCGAATCGGAAATCGTCAGTATCCGTTTGTCGGTATCGAGCGATACGCGGACCGTCAAATCGCCCAGTTCCCCCTTGAATTCGCCCATCGATGCGAGCGCTTTCAACTTCTGGGTGGCGTCTACGCCGTTCGAAACCAACTCGCGCAGAAAAATTTCATGATCGGAATAGAGAAATTTTTTAATAATCGGAAAGATATTTTCCGTTGTAACTCCAATTTTCCCGTTTTGCATAGCTTTTATCGTTTTAAACAGTATTCGTTTTTACGAACAAAACCGAATCAATTAATGTGCCAGCACCGAAAGCCTGACAGATTGTCAGAAGAATGCCCGCACTCCGACTGACAAACCGGAGCAAACGACACGGAATCTGACAAACGAGTCGACTGGATGCCCGCGAGTTACGAAGACGGCAAACGGACCCGCGCTTTTCTGTTACGCGGATTTTTTATACATTTGTAGTGAACTCCATACTGAAGGCAGGGGAACCTGCCGCTTCTCGTACAGGGCGCTTTCTGCGCCCGTATGCTTCATACGGCGGTCCCGTACCCCCGTGTGGAGTGTTAATGCACCCACTGCCTTCAGGTGGAGTTCAACGGGAAAGGTGGGACCGTCTTTTTTTATATTCCCGCCTGTCACTAAACGCTTGATCGTCATGGACTCAACGAAAAGCAAAAATCCGGCTGAACAGGAAAACGGGGAACCCGGCCTAAATACCCTGAAAAAACACTATCTCGATCTCGCGCACCGCTTCTGCACGCCTCCCGACAATCCCCAATCGGAAACCGAATGGCTGTGGGAATTGCACTCGTTGCTTCACGGCACGGTGAAACTCATGGCGCACCTGAACGAACATACTGCGTCCGGGCCTAAAAACATCGGGAACCGTCATTGCATCCAGTTCATGATTCAGGAAAGCTTTTCCGCTCCCGACCGTCACCAACTGATACGCGCGATCACATCCTGGATCGGGCTTTCCGTAAAACTGGCCACGCTCCGAAACCGGACTCTGGAACTCCAGTGCGAATACGACGGGCAGTTGAACGATGTCCGAAAATTGCTGTACGCCTGTTGCGGCAATCCCGGAACCGTGTGACGTCCCGGGATCGTAGCAGCTACTTAACCCGCGCCGCCGGGGGACAGCTCGAAAGGTTCCGCCAACGGCGGTACGCCCGGCAATTTCATCTTCCGTTTATAAAGCCGGCCGTCGCAAACGATATACAAGGTATCGAAACCGGCTCCGCCGAAACAAAGGGACGTGACTCCGCCCTCGGGCAGCGTCAGGATCGCACGCACCCGCCCGTTACGGTCGGCCACCTGTACCCCCATCCGGGTAGCCACATAGAGGTTCCCGTCCCGGTCGACCGCCATCGCCGAGGCTCCGCTGCTGTTGGGCGTCCCGTCGTTGCTTTCGGACACGTGCAGCCAGTAAAAACGCTGACCGTAACGCAGCGACCCGTCCGGGCCGACCAGATAGCCGTATATCCAGTGAGACTGCCGGTCGCAGGCAAAAAGCAACTTCCGGTCGGGAGACATCGCCAGGGCGGACGGGGCATTCAAACCGTCGGCGACCTTTCCCCAATCGCCGTCGGCGCGCAACAGACCGATCGTTCCGCCCGGCTCTCTCCCCGCGCCCGCTTCAGCAACATACAAATTTCCGTCAGCGACGGCAAACAGACCGGACGGGCGGATTTTCTTCAACATTTGCGACGGCTTTCCCTCCGGGCCGTAAGCCGTAATCCCGGTTTTACCGCTGCCGAAAGCCAATAATCGTCCGTCCTTCGCTACCGCCAAACCGTCGTAGGGAGCGGCGTCCGCAACAAAAGGCACAACCGTCCCCGCCGAATCCAAACGGCAAACGCTCCGGGAAAGCGAATCGCTGAAATAAACATCGCCCTGCCGGTCGGCAGCCACGGCTTTCACCGAACGATACGACGAATCGATCGAAACCCACGTTTCCCCAGGGATCAGTATGCTGCGCTGCATATCGTTGCCGGACTGCCCCCCGCCGACCGGATTCGGCCAGCCGCGCCACAGCCAGCGGATCACGTCCGGGAAAATCGCCGTGCCCTGTACGCCGTCGTGACCGCCTTCGCCCCACGCATGCCCCACTTCGTAACCGGCAAAGCTGAGCGCCGCCTCCATATCGAGGTTCCCTTTGAACCAACTGCCGAACAGCGGGTTCCACGTATCTTTCGACCCGTCCTGCAGGAAAACGCGGATCGGCTTGGGCTCCGTTTTGCGGATCAGCACCGGATAGCGATCCCCGCCGCGCATCCCGACGAACGTACCGATGCAACTGTATACGCGGCTGAATAGGTCGGGACGTTCCCACGCCGCCGTGAAGGCCCCGATCCCTCCGCTGCTGCATCCGGCGATGGCGCGGTCTTTTCCGTTTCTGGAGATCCGGATCGGCCGACCGTCCGAAGCCTTTTTAAGTTCGACGTCGGGCAGCAGTTCGGTTTCGATGAACCGGACGAAATCGTCGTTGACGGCGTCGAACTCGAAGCTGCGGTTATAACGCACGGGAAAACCGGCGCTATCGATTACAGTCCCGGAACCGACGAAAACGCCGATCGTCACCGGAATCTCTTTTTTGTGAATCAGGTTATCGAATACGACCGGCGCATTGAACTGCACGCCGTCCAGATCGAAAAACAAGCAGGCGGGTTGAGCCGGATCGTACTGAGCCGGCACATAGACCCAATATTCGCGTTGGGTGCCGGGATAAATCTTCGAATCGTCGAGCGTGAAATGCAATACTTCGCCCTGCGGAACGCCGGGTTGTACCTGCGTGTCGGGATCGGACGGATAGCTCAGGTTAGACTGATCCTGCGCCAAAGAAAAACCATGCGCCACGACCAGCGACAACGCGGCCAAAATGAATCGTTTCATCATATCAGATTAAGTTAGATCCGTAAACGGAGCTTACAATATTACCGAAATAAAAGCGAAAATCAAAACCGAATACTTATCTTTATTGCAAAGAAAAACACAGGTTATGATCGAAATACGACAACTCAATCCGAGAGAACCCTTTCCCTGGAAACTGTTGTACACGGCCGATCCGTCGCGGGAAGCGGTGGCGGACTATACCGCCCGGGGCGTCTGCTTCGGCGCCTGGGAATCGGGAAAAATCGTAGGCATATCGGTACTGCTACGCACGCGCCCTTTTACGATGGAACTGGTCAACCTCGCCGTCGAGGAGTCCTGCCAGGGCCGCGGGGTCGGGAAGCGCCTGATCCGGCATGCCGTAGAGACGGCCCGCAACGCAGGATGTACCGTCCTGGAAGTGGGAACGGGCAACTCCGGAATCGCGCAACTGGCCCTCTACCAACGCTGCGGATTCTCGATCGATTCGATCGACAAAGATTTTTTCAGCAGACACTACCGTGAAAAAATCATCGAAACGGCATCGAGTGCCGGCACATGATTCGGCTGAAAATGGAACTCGGAGAAGAACGAATCCCTTAACCGCCGGCAGGCAGGACTAATCGGAAACCGGAACCGCCCCGTTGTACAAGCCGGCGCAAGCTTGCGAAATCAAAAATAAGGCTCCAGCAGTTTCAAAAACCGCTGCGGGGCACGGCAGGCGCGGCGCGTGGCGCTGTTCATAAAGGCGAGCGTCACCGAACCGGTATTGATCCGCTCGCCGTTTTCCCGGTAAATCTCGAAATCGAAACGCATCCGCACCTTAGGCAGTTCGGCCAGCGTGACCCGCACGGTCAGCAGATCATCGTCGTAGGCGGGAGCCCCGTAGCTGCTGTGCACGTCGAGCACCGGCAGCATCACCCCGTCCCGTTCCATCTGCCGGTAAGTCGTCCCGAACTCGCGCAGCATTTCGGTTCGCGCCACTTCGTAATAACGGATATAATTCGAATGGTGTACGATTCCCATGCAATCGGTCTCGTAATAACGCACCCGTATCTGAATGTCCCTCGTAATCATAATCGCATCGGTTATAAAAATAAAAAGCGCCTCTGCAACGAGGCGCTTCCTGTTTCACAATCGTTATTCGCCCCGGCTGTAATTCGGAGCCTCGCGGGTGATGCTCACGTCGTGCGGATGGCTTTCGAGCATTCCCGAGTTGGTGATCCGGATGAAGCGAGCCGTTTTCAGCGTCGCGATGTCTTTTGCGCCGCAATACCCCATGCCGGCGCGCAGACCGCCGATCATCTGGTAGACCACTTCGGCCAAAGTCCCCTTATACGGTACGCGGGCGGCGATCCCTTCCGGAACCAACTTTTTGATATCGTCCTCCATGTCCTGGAAATAACGGTCTTTCGATCCCTGCTGCATCGCCTCGAGCGAACCCATGCCGCGATAAGCCTTGAATTTACGTCCGTTGTAGATGATCGTCTCGCCGGGCGACTCCTCGACGCCCGCCAGCAACGATCCGGCCATCACCGCATCGGCCCCGGCGGCCAACGCCTTGACGATATCGCCCGAATAGCGCAGCCCGCCGTCGGCGATCACCGGAACGCCCGTACCGGCAACGGCCTTGGCGACGTCGTAAATCGCCGAAAGCTGCGGAACCCCCACCCCGGCAATCACGCGCGTGGTACAGATCGACCCCGGGCCGATTCCGACCTTCACGCCGGAGGCTCCGGCGGCAACCAGCATCTTCGCAGCCTCGCCCGTAGCGATATTTCCCACCACGACATCCAGGTCGGGATACTCCTTTTTCACCCTTTTCAACATTTCGATCACATGGATCGAATGTCCGTGCGCCGTATCGATTACGATGGCGTCCACCTGCGCCTCGTACAGCGCGGCCACACGCTCCATCGTGTTGTAGGTAACCCCGACGCCGGCGGCTACGCGCAAACGCCCTTTATCGTCCTTGGCCGCATTCGGGTTGGCCTGCACCTTCGTAATATCCTTGTAGGTCAGCAACCCGATCAGGCGGTTGTTGTCGTCCACGACCGGCAATTTCTCGATTTTGTTTTGCAACAGGATGTCCGAAGCGGTCTGTAGATCGGGATTGTGCGTGGTGATCAGATTGTCCTTGGTCATCACCTCCTCGATCCGGCGCGACATGTCGCGCTGGAAGCGCAGGTCGCGGTTGGTAACGATCCCGATCAGGGTGTTGTCCGGCATCACGACCGGGATACCCCCGATCCGGTTCTCCTTCATCAGCACCAGCGCATCCCCCACGGTATTATCCTTGCCGATGGTGATCGGATCGTAGATCATGCCGTTTTCGGCGCGCTTCACCTTGCGCACCTGGGCTGCCTGTTCGGCAATAGTCATATTCTTGTGGATCACGCCGATACCGCCTGCCCGGGCGATCGCGATCGCCATATCGGCCTCGGTCACCGTGTCCATAGCCGCCGAAATGATCGGCGTATTGATCTGAACGTTGCGCGAAAAACGCGAAGCAATGCTGACTTCACGGGGAAGAACTTCCGAATAGCCCGGGATGAGCAACACATCGTCGAAAGTCAATCCTTCTGTCTGTACTCTGTCTGTTAGGAACGGCATGGTATGATCTGTTTAAATAAATAATTTCGGCTCGCTTATTCGGTATATAACGCAACGTCCGGCGGGCTTATCGCCGACCGGTAATTTCGATACATCCAAGTAAATTTGTGCAAAATTAATAAATATCCGCTAAAATCCACACTACGCGACCCAACTTTTTACCGGAATTCGATGGCTACGGCAGTCGAAGCCGGCACCCCGTCAGTCCGGTCGAGACGCAACCGACGGTCGGCCGAAACGGCCAGGCGGGCCGCAAAACCGGCCTCCGAAAACTCTTTCGGCCGGCAAAACACCGGATACTCGCCCGCAGGAGGCAGCAGCTTGACCGGTTCCACGCCGGACAGCGCCCCGTCCCCTTCAAGCCGGGCGCAGATAAAATAAGGAGCGTCCAGATAATCCGCCGCACGGTAAACATCGCCCGAAAGAATCATCCGGCGGATCGCCGTCGAACTGACTTTACTCTCGCCGACCTGCTGACACGGCATCCGTTCCAGCGCGAAACCGCATTCGGCGCTCAATGCGGAAAGCGAATCGTAGTCGCCCTCCTTATTATGCCCCAGATGGTGATTATAGCCGACCAGCAACGCATCCATATGCAGTTTTCCGACCAGGTCGTTGCAGACGAAATCACGCGGACTGCGCCGGCTGAACGCTTTGTCGAAAGGCACGACGACCGTAGCGCCGACTCCCACAGACTCCAGCAGACTCAGTTTTTCGGGTAGCGTACTGAGCAACATCACCGGTTCGCCGCCCACGATCGTACGCGGATGCGGATGGAACGTAACGACCACGCTTTCGCCGCCCCGTTCGGCCGCCAGCGCATTGATCCGCGCGAGGATCGTCCGGTGACCGCGGTGCACGCCGTCGTAAGAACCGATCGTCACCACCGGCCGACGGATCGCGTCCGTCCTTTCGAAACCGTAAAAAACACGCATCCGGATGATCGTTTTCAGTTTTGAGCGTCCGTACTTTCCTCGGCCTCCTTGACAAAATAGGCGACCTTTTCGAGTACGGTCGTGATATCGTAATTTTCGACAAAAATCCCGCGCGGGAAATTGAGCGGCATCGAAGTGAAATTCAGCACTCCCTTGATCCCGGCATTGATGATCGGCACGACCAGTTCCGACGCGATCGACGTCGGCGACGACAGGATCACGATCTTGATGTCGGACTTCTGCACCTGCTCTTCGAAACTCTCCATGCCGTAACACGGGATGCCGTCGATCTCGTGCCCCACTTTATCCCCGTCGACGTCGAACGACGCTACGATCCGCAGTTTCGACCGGCGGCCGTTGAAATATTTCGTCAGTGCCTGTCCGAGATTCCCCATCCCGAGCACCCCGATATTGACAACGTTCGGACTGTCGAGTATCCCGCTGATAAAATCGATCAGCACCTCGACGTCGTAACCCTTTTTCGTATCGCTCGAAAAGCCGATCAGCATCAGGTCGCGCCGCACCTGAACGGCCGTAATGCCATGAATACCGGCAAGTACGTGCGAAAAGATATGCGTGATGCCCTGATTATGGCAAGCAAGCAGCGTGCGGCGGTATTCGCTCAGACGCTCGATGGTTTTTTCGGGAATTTCACTCATGCGGCAGCGGATAAAGAATACGCAAAGATAGCATTTTTCGCCGCCAATGCCCAAACCGGAGTCCGGAATCCGTCCTGGGAAACCGGCAAAACCCGGAAAAACATTATCTTTGCCGCAAATTCAATAAGCAAAGAAGGCTATGATCAAGGGAGTAATTTTCGACATGGACGGCGTTCTGGTGGACAACCGCGACGCACACATCGAGGCATTCGAAATCATTTGCAGGAAATACGGGGTTCCGTTCGACCGCGAAAAATTCATGCCTACGTTCGGCATGACCAACGACCTGATCCTCGAACGGCTGATGCCCGAGGTAATCAAGACGACGGACTGGAAAAAGATCGCCGTCGAAAAGGAAAACATCTACCGCGAAATCTTCGAGCGCACGATCGCTCCGGCCAAAGGACTGGTCGATTTCCTGAAAGCGCTGAAAAAAGAAGGGTATAAAACCGCCGTAGGATCGTCGGGCAACACGCCGAACGTCAACTTCGTGCTCGACCGTTGCGGAATCGCCGGATACTTCGATGCCATTGCCAACGGCGACATGATCACCCGCGGCAAGCCCGATCCGGAGGTCTACCTGCTGGCAGCTAAAAAACTGGAACTCGCTCCCGGCGAATGCATCGTGGTCGAAGACGCCCCGGTAGGCATCCGGGCCGCCCGCAGCGCCGGAGAATCGGTCGTCGCCATCGCTTCGACCTTCCGCCGCGAAGACCTGTCCGATTACGACATCCTGATCGACGACTTTACGCAGATCACACCGGAAGACATCCGGAATTTGAAAAAATAGCGGCGCGCCCCCGCTCCGGAATCGAAATGCGGGGAAGGTTATACGCAACGTATAACCTTCCCCGCATTTTTTCGGATCTGCGGAACAGAATCTTATTTCACGGCAGGCAAAGTAAAAGTTTCCGAATGATCGGCATTCCTCGTCCGTTCCCAGCAGGTTGTCCCCATCTTTCCGCAACTCGATTTAAGCTGCACGGACAGGGTGCCTTTGAACTGCGGAGTCCGGCTTTTCACCGGCGTCGAAATAATAAAGTCCGTACCGGCCTGAAGTTTGGTCCTCCCCGTCAGGCTGCCTTCGTACATATTGACACAGGCCGTAGAGAACGGGGCGTAAGTCGTGCGCACGCCGCTCAGGATAAAAGACCACGAAGCCTTGCATTCCGAACCGTTATCCCCGTTATCGGCAATCGTTACGTCGTTTACCGTGTAGGTATGGCTGTTGGACACGGAAATTCCTCCGCTCAGCCCGACCGTAGCCCTGGCACTCTCACCTCCGAATTTATAGGAGACGTTCCCGCCCAGGTTCCAGGAGAATCCGGACGTATAGGACTGGCTCGACTGCGTGGAAGTGGGCGAACTGCGGTGAATCTTCACATCGTTCGCATTGCTCACCGGCTCGAACGTAACGTCCACCTGCCGGCCGAACCATTCGCATACCTTGGCGATTCCGCTGACGCTTTTACTATAAACTCCCACGTACGTATTTTTAAACGGGCAGGAAATCTCCTCGTGGATATAATAGTAATTACGCTGTTCGTCTTCGCTGAATGCATACCACACGTCGAACTCCACCTGGTAGTTATTCGTATGCGATCCTTTTTTCGAACTCCGGTAGTCGCTCGACTCGATCTTCTGGGATTTGTAAATATAGAATTTGGTCGCATTCATCAGTTGGGTCAGTTCTTTCTGCTCGTCCCCGCTTTTGGTCCCGTTTGCGACCGACATTCCGGCTGTTCCGTTTACAGCAGCCAGCGCATCTTTAATTTCGGTCAGCGCCATATCGCACAACTCCCCCTGACTGAAATCGTCGGTAAAATCGCCGTCCGTATCGGTCGGTTCGAGCAGCATCGCAAGGCTCGCCGCTCCGGGTAGCGGACCGGTCCATATCCACAGGGGCAGTTCCCCGCCGTTAGGCTCCTCTTCCGCATCTCCGACCGCATACGGATTATAATTCTCCACCATGCGGCAAACCCGTTCGAAATCCTTTTCGGAACCTCCTTCCATAACCAACAGCACCCCCGCTTCGTGCATCTTTTTCAGGGCGTCCAGTCCCGCCGCGTTCCCTACGATGGAAGACGCTTCATCCACGTTGAAAAGCAGGCAGTCTCCCTGCGACGGAATCGAAACGCCGTCCCATTTCTGAGCGGAAGCGAAACGCGATACGAAATTGTCTTTCAGCGAACAACTATCCGTCGCCGCATCCGCATCGGAAAAGAAATAGAGCGTCGTATTCATTTTGACCTCTTCCTGATCCGTTTCCGGCTGCGGATCGACGTCGTACAAATCCGGGTCCACCGCATTGTCCACCGTCGGATCGTCCGTCCCTTCCTTTTCGTCCGCACAGCCGACCGTTCCCACGAACAGAGCGGCCGCCATCGCACAATACAATATCCTTTTCATCTGTTTTTTTTAATTTGAACATGAAACAACGATTATATCGGCAAAGATACTGCATATGACCCGAAATCCGACATCGGAAAACGTAAATTATGACCCGGCCGAAACGTCGTTCGGCCGGAAACCTCAGGAACCGGCTTCATCCGCACCGGATTGCCCGCCTTGCTGCTTATGCGACTGAAAACGGCTCGTAATGTATACCGTAAAAATCGGGAACAGCATCATGCCCGACGCGGCCAGCACGACGGAAAGCACCTCGCCGGTACCCGTCCTCGCGAAGATATTCGACCCGACGGTGGTGACGTTCATAAAAGCCCACCACAGAGCCTCGCCGTAAGAAGTGACGGCAGGATTGACCGGATGCTCCAGCATGAAAAATACGAGACTGGCGAAATAGGTCAGCGACAGGATAATCAGAATGTAGGAAACCAGCAGGCTGGTCAGTTTGCTGCGCGTGATCCACCCCACCGTAATAGCCAACCCGTATCCGCCGCGCACCAAGGGCATCAACCGGAAAATGTAGGAAATCTCCGAAGCCGGGTTCATCTGGAAATAGGGAACCAGATGCAGGTAGGGAATCGCGACCAGGAAGAAGAGGAAATTTCGCCAGACGAACCTCATCTTTTTCGGACTCAGGTACAGCCGGTAAAAAAAGTCGATCAAAAAAACGATACAGACCCAAAGCTGTATTTTCATGTACGACTTATAGTAAAGCTGCTGCGAATCGTGGAAAACTTCGAAAGACAGCGCAGCGATCACCAGCACGCTGCCCAACAACACCAGCACATTCAGCAGATTGCGGATCGCCTTCTCGATGCGGGCGCGGACCGGAGGTTTCGAAAAGGCGGCCGGATCGCCCCCCGCCGTCCGGGACGGAACGGAAACAGAATTATTCATAACGATTGCGTAATTGGTTGAATACTCAATCCCACGCAAAAAAAATGCCTTACTGCCCCGCCCCCGAAGATCGCGCGGTTTTCGCCGGACACTCCGCAGGGGCGCGGCACGATCAATCGTGTCCGAACGCGTAACTGATCCGCACGAACATGTTCCGGGGCGACGTGATATCGGAATTGAAATTGACGATCGACGGCTGGCGGTTGAACATATTGTTCACGCCGACCGACAGCGTAACCCGCTGCGGGAACGTAGCATTGACGACGGCGTCGCAGACCGCATATCCGTCGTGATGCGCCGTATAGGTTCCCGTCCAATATTTCATACTCGCCATCGAAGAGCCGGTCATGTCCAGCACCGGCATAAAGTCTTCGTAATCCTTGGCTCCCACGTAACGCACGGCGGCATTCAGTCCGATGTAGCATTTGCGGATCATAAAGCCGTAATCAGCCTGGAACGTCGCGGTATGCGGACTCGGGAAGATATACTGGGTGGAGCTCTCCGGAGCGTCGTCCGTCTGGTAGATATAGTTATAATTGGCCCGGACGAACAACCCGCGCGCCAACCGCACGTTAGCCATCACTTCCACGCCGGCGAACTGGCTGCGGTTGATATTCTCGTACTGTAAGATCGTCTCCACTCCTTCGGCATGTCCGCGCACGTCGATCTTATTGCGGAAAAAGCTTTTATAAGCGGTAGCCGAAAAATTGACGCCCTCGCGGTTGTATTCGGCGGCCAGCGAGACGTAGTGGTTCGTTTCGGGGCGCAGGCGGTCGTTTCCGCGGATCACGGTGGTTTGCCCCGGGATCGGCACCGTAAATTCCATATACATCTCCTTCAGCGACGGAGTCCGGTAGCCGCTGGCGTAATTCGCCCTGAGCGAACAGTGACCGACCGTATATTTGGCCGACAGCTTCGGCGTGACGCTCCATCCGAAACGGTTGTTGTAGTTGCCCCGCACGCCGGCTACGAAACTGAGCGCATGCCCGTTGAGAATTTCGTCCTGGACGTACAGCGATCCGGAGGTCATGCTTTCCGGCGCGTCGAAACCGAGCGAATCGCGATTCAAGTCGAAACGCAGCCGCTCATTGACCATTTCGACGCCGGTCGTCAGCCGGTTGTACTCGCCGGCCTGAAACGTCCACAGCAGACGCGGGATGTTGTACGAATGCCGTTGCTTGGGAACCGTCGCCGACGAAAGGCTGTCCAGGTTGCGGTAATAGCCGTCGTGCATGAACGACAGGTAAATCTTATTGTTCCTGTTCGGCGAGTGCTCCATCTGAGCCTTCACGTTGTAGCCGCTGTACGACTCGTAGGTCCACGGTTTCGAATTGTTCGACATCGGGTTCTCGTCGAGGATGCTGCCGTTGAAATCGTAGCGGTTCTTGCTGAAATAACTTCCGGTCACCTGAAACCTGAACTTATCGGACAGTTCGTAATCGAAACGCTGGCTGACATTGATGTCGCGCCACCCGCTGACGCTCAGTCCCCGCTTATCGGGCGCAACGCTGACCGTCGTATCGCGCACCGTCCGTCCGACGACGAATACCGGCATGCCGGTCGCCGGATCCATCTGCGGACGCATACCGACGACGTTGCCTTCCGGCCCGAGCACCGGAATCATCTTCGGCGTCATCATGTTTAGCGAATCGTAATGGCGCACTTCGTTTTTGGTTCCCACCAACCGGTAGGCATCGGTCGACCGGTACGAAAAAGCGGTCAGCGACTTGAACTTCCCGAGGTTGAAACCGATCGAGAAATCGCCCTTCAGGTTCGGCAGATCGAGCTTGTCGCGGTAAAATCGGCTGTCGCGCGGCGTAGCGCTGCCGGCCAGGCTGTCGCCTCCGTTTCGCTGGAACGGCGTGCCGTAACGCAGCGAGGCGTTGATTTCGTATTTTTGTACCGGCATCCGGGTAATCAGGTTTACGACGGCGCCCATCGCGTTCGAACCGTACAGCACCGAAGAAGCGCCGCGGACGATCTCGATCCGGGCGATGTTGTCCATCGGAATCCGCGCATAGTCGATGTTGCCGTAAGTTTCGCCGGCGATACGCTCCCCATCGACCAGGAACAGCACATAGCGCGCGTCCAACCCCTGGAACGACAGCGACGAACCGTAACCGGCCTGGTGGAACTCGACGCCGGCAAGCTCCCCTTCGAGCGCCTGCTGCAAAGTCGCCACGCCGCGCCGCTGGATGTCTTTGGCCGTAATCACCCGGGTGATAATCGGGGTGTCTTTCAGCATCAGCGGCGTGCGCGTAGCCGTCACCACCACTTCATTCATATTGTAGGATAAACTGTCGGGGGGCAATGCGGAAACTTTTCCGGTTTCCGCCGCAAATCCGCGGGATACCGCTACGACAGACAGGACAAGGCATAAAATCCGTCTCTTCATCTGCTCTCTCAAAATTTAGGTTACCAAGCTCTCAATCTTTGCAAAGCTAAAACTTTTTTATAGAAAAATGGTATGCCCGATGAAAGAAAAACAAAACCGTTTTGTAACTTTGCGCACCCGGACAAGGTCGAAACAAACGTCGGAATACGCAGAGCCCCTATCCGGCCAATATTTAACAAGGCGCTTAACGCCGAAAATTCTTTTATGCCGAACGTTCGATATTACATTTTCCTGCTGGGTATGCTGTTTCTCGCGCCGGCCTGCCGCGAAAAGACCGCGAGCGATTTCGAAATCTGGGGACTGGACGTCTCGCGGCACCAGCAAAATGTCAACTGGGAAAAAGTCATCGAAAGCGAAAAACCTTATTTCGTACTGATCAAGGCCACCGAAGGAACGCTGATCGTCGATCCGACCTACGAACAGCACCGCAAAGAACTCGAAAAGGCAGGTATCCCGTGGGGAGCCTATCATTTTTTCGGACACCGCACCTCCGGCAAGGAGCAGGCGCGGAATTTTATTAAAACGGCCAAACTACAAAAGGGAAACTTCCTTCCGGTGCTCGACATCGAACCGCACCGTTTCATGACCGATCCGAAAAAAATGGTCCGAGAGGCGAAAGCCTTTTGCAACGAAATCAAACGCTACTACGGAACCAATCCGATCATATACTGCTCGACGAATTTTTACGAAACATACCTGCACGGAGACTTCAAGGCAAAAAACTACCCGCTTTGGATCGCCGATTACCGCGGGTGTCCCGAGCTGGACTGGCAAATCTGGCAGCATACCGATTCGCATACGATTTCCGGCATACGGCGCAAGGTCGACCGGAACGTCTTCCGAGGCAGTGAACAAGAACTTCAAAAGTTGATTTTGCAATGAATATAGAAACGGATTTTCTGGTCGTCGGCAGCGGTATCGCCGGACTCAGCTTCGCGCTGAAAGCCGCCGAATACGGAAAGGTAATGATCGTCACCAAAGGCGAGCTCGGCGAATGCAACACGGATTACGCGCAGGGCGGCATCGCATCGGTAATGTACGATCCCGACACGTTCGAGAAACACATCCACGACACGCTGGTGTGCGGCGCGGGCATTTGCGACCGGACGGCGGTCGAACAGGTCGTGACGCATGCGCCGACGGTCATCAAACAACTGATCCACTGGGGTGCGAAATTCGACAAGGACGGCTCGGGACGCTACGAACTGGCCCGCGAAGGAGGGCACAGCGAGCACCGCATCCTGCACCACAAAGACATCACCGGCCACGAGATCGAACGCGCGCTGATGCGCCGCGTCAAACGCCACCACAACATCGAAATCTACGAGCATCATTTCGCGGTCGACATCCTGACGCAGCACCACCTGGGCAAGTTGGTCAAAAAAAGCACGCCGGACATCACCTGCTTCGGCGCTTACGTGCTGAATCTAAAAAAGCATGAAATCTATACGGTGCTGGCCAAAATAACGGTCATGGCCACCGGCGGGGTCGGCAATATTTACCATACGACGACCAACCCGGCCGTAGCGACCGGCGACGGCATCGCGATGGTACACCGCGCGAAGGGAGCGGTCGAAAACATGCAGTTCCTACAGTTCCACCCGACCTCGCTGTACAACCCCGGCGAACGGCCGTCGTTTCTGATCAGCGAGGCGATGCGCGGATTCGGCGCGCTGCTCAGGCTGCAAAACGGCAAGGAGTTCATGCACAAATACCACCCGATGGGGTCGCTCGCGCCGCGCGACGTTGTGGCGCGCAGCATCGACCACGAAATGAAAATATCGGGCGACGAATTCGTTTACCTCGACATCACGCACAAAGACCCGAAAGAGGTCATCAACCACTTCCCGAACATTTATCAGAAATGCCTGTCGGTCGGCATCGACCTGACCAAGGATATGATCCCGGTCGTGCCGGCGGCGCATTACTGCTGCGGCGGCGTGAAGGTCAACCTGAACGGGGAGTCGTCGATCCGGCACCTGTACGCGCTCGGCGAAACCTCTTCGACCGGTCTGCACGGCGGCAACCGCCTGGCGTCGAATTCGCTGATGGAAGCCGCCGTCTATGCCGACGTAGCGGCGCAGCACGCCATCTCGCTGCTGAATACGATCGAGTTGCAGCGCAATATTCCGGCCTGGGACTACGAAGGCACGGCCATCCCGGAAGAGATGGCGCTGATTACGCAGAATTACAAGGAGATGCAGTTGATCATGAGTAATTATGTCGGCATCGTGCGCTCGAACCTGCGGCTCGAACGGGCCAAACGCCGCCTCGAAATCATTTTCAAAGAGACCGAGGAGTTGTACCTGAAATCGACCCTCAGTCAGCACCTGTGCGAACTGCGCAACATGATCGCCGTGGGCTATCTGATCATCAAGCAAGCCGAGGCGATGCACGAGAGCGTCGGGCTGCACTACTCGATCGACTATCCGGCCAAACCCGTAAACATGGAATAATGTTCAGAATAACCGCCTTTCTACTGTGCGCGCTGGCGCTGCTCGGCTCGTGCGCGAACGAACGGCAGGACGACCGGACGGCCGACCTGCGCGGCAAAAGCGTGCTCGTATTCACCGGACATGGCGACGGCTATGTACATGAAAATATCGCGGCGTCGGCGCGGATGCTGCAGGAGATGGCCGCCGAAAACGGCTTTGCGGCGGATACGACGTCCGACACGGCCGTATTCTGCGACGACTCGCTGGCGAAGTACGATGCGATCGTCTACGCGAACGCGAGTTACGTCGAACCGCTGCTTGACTCCGCGCAGCGCGGCGCGTTCGAACGGTTCGTCCGTCGGGGCGGCGGCTTCGTCGGCCTGCATGCGGCAGCCTGCACCGGGCGCGGCTGGGAATGGTTCACGCAGATGATCGGCGGGCGCTTCGATTTTCATCCGCCGCTGCAACGACTGACGTTGAAAGTGGTCGACCAATCCCATCCTTCGACCGCACAGTTGCCCGATACGCTACAAACCGAAGACGAACTGTACGTATTCAAACGGCTGAACCCCAGAGCGCGGATCCTGGCTATTTGGGAAACCGCCGGCGTGGACTGGGCCGGCCGCAAACCGGAAGCGCTGACGCCGAGCATTCCCGCCGTATGGTGCAACCAGTTCGACGGCGGGCGCAGTTGGTACACCGCCCTGGGACACGACAGCCAAAATTACGACGACCCGCAATACCGGGCGCAGGTGCTCGGCGCACTCCGTTGGGTCGTCGCCGGGCCGGCTCCGGAAAAACAACCGTAACACCGTAACGAACACGCTTAACGAAACGATGGAATTAGAACAGGAAATACGACGCAGGCGGACATTCGCCATCATCAGCCATCCGGACGCAGGGAAAACGACGCTGACCGAAAAACTGTTGCTCTTCGGCGGGGCCATCCACGTAGCCGGGGCCGTCAAGTCGAACAAAATCAAAAAGGGAGCCACGTCCGACTTCATGGAGATCGAACGACAGCGAGGAATCTCGGTCGCCACATCGGTCATGGGCTTCGAATATAAGGATGTAAAAATCAACATTCTGGATACGCCGGGGCACGAAGATTTCGCCGAAGACACCTACCGCACGCTGACGGCCGTCGACAGTGTGATCATCGTGATCGACGGAGCCAAAGGCGTCGAAACGCAGACCCGCAAGCTGATGGAAGTGTGCCGGATGCGCAATACGCCCGTAATGGTTTTCATCAACAAACTCGACCGGCCGTGCAAAGATCCGTTCGACCTGCTCGACGAGATCGAAAAAGAGCTGAAAATCAAGGTGCGTCCGCTGGCATGGCCGATTAGCACCGGGCCGACGTTCAAAGGCGTGTACGACCTGTACGGCGACCGGCTGTCGCTATTCTTCGGCGCCGACAAGCAGTCGGCCGAAGGGGAAACGCTCGACGTCAAGCTGAACGATCCGGCTATCGACAGGTACATCGAACCGTTCACGCAGCATCTGCGCGACGACCTGGAACTGGTCGAAGGGGTCTATCCGCCGTTCGAACTGGACAGTTACCGGGCCGGAACGGTCGCGCCGGTTTTCTTCGGCAGCGCGCTGAACAATTTCGGCGTCCGCGAGTTGCTCGACTGTTTTATCGACATCGCCCCGTCGCCGGGGAAATCGCATACGGCGCAACGCGACATCGACCCGTACGAACCTAAACTGACCGGATTCGTCTTTAAAATCCATGCGAACATGGACCCGAACCACCGCGACAGGATCGCCTTCCTGAAGATTTGTTCGGGAGTTTTCGAACGCAATAAACCGTACCTGCACGTACGCTCCGGCAAAAACATCAAGTTCGCCGCGCCGACCGCATTTATGGCCGAAAAGAAATCGGTGATCGACGAAGCCTATCCGGGCGATATCGTCGGCCTGCAC
Source organism: Alistipes sp. AF48-12 (assembly GCF_003477565.1). Taxonomy (NCBI): domain Bacteria; kingdom Pseudomonadati; phylum Bacteroidota; class Bacteroidia; order Bacteroidales; family Rikenellaceae; genus Alistipes; species Alistipes sp. AF48-12. The sequence goes on along the minus strand of NZ_QUDJ01000027.1, from coordinate 1,688 downwards.
GACACCGGCAACTTCAAAATAGGCGACACGTTTACCGAAGGCGAACAGTTGCAGTTCGTCGGCATCCCGAGCTTCTCGCCGGAGTTGTTCCGTTACATCGAAAACGGCGACCCGATGAAATTCAAGCAACTGGCCAAAGGGATCGACCAACTGATGGACGAAGGCGTGGCCCAGCTGTTCACCAGCAAGATGAACGGCCGCAAGATCATCGGCACGGTCGGGGCGTTGCAGTTCGAAGTGATTCAGTACCGGCTCGAACACGAATACGGCGCGCTGTGCCGCTACGAACCGGTGCAGGTGTACAAAGCCTGCTGGGTCGAGTCGGATAACGAGGCGCAAATGGAGGATTTCCGCAAACGGAAGTTCAACAGCATGGCGCTCGACAAGCACGGCCGCGAAGTCTTCCTTGCAGACACTTCGTACGCGCTGTCGCTGGCCCAGGAGAAATTTCCGGACATCCGGTTCCACTTCACATCCGAATTTTAAGATACGCCGATAGTTTATAATAATCCGGATAACAAAATCACAATAAAAAATTTTGTTATCCGGATTATTTATTTTAATTTTAGTTCCTGAATATTATATATTATTGCTTATGAAATAAAAAATACATTATTCTTTGAGATGAATGAAAGCACATAATTCAAGATGTAACCGATTGTTGCATACTCAATATCTATCGCTATAAATTAATGTGTATTAAAAACTTCAACCTAATTATCTATTATGAAAAAGATCAAATTACTAGGATTCATTTGCGCCGTATTTACAGTCATTACATTTTGGGCATGCTCCAAAGACAGCGAAAGTTATCAACCCGACGAATTTCTCCAATTCAGCGGTAACGTGAATTTCTCACAGCTTAACAACGCCGAATCCGTTATATTACAAAAAGCGCAAAAAAGAATCGACAAGCACATCCGCCTTTCGAACGGACAGTTTTCGATGGACATTCAATCGGGAAAAGAAGCGGGCATGTCGGAAGAAATATTCAATTTTTTCTCCAACTGCATGAAATCCAGCAACGAAAATATTCGTAAAGCACAATCTGCCGGATTTGCCGTTATTCAGACAGGCTCAAAAAGTCTTCAGATCATCAATCCTGACAAACAGATACCTTTTGCATTAACAAAAACAGATACCGAGATTCCCGAAGGTGGAATTACCGGAGTTCAATCTTTCTGGTGGGGAAGTAAAACTTATTTTTCCAATGCTGATTTAAAAGAAGCGGCTGATATATTAAATACGGGAGGTGATCTTAGTGCTTTATTAGGAGGATTCGGCTTTATACCGGCCGCAGTCACAAGCTGTTTATTAAACTGGCAAGCAAGGGAATATGCGAAGGCAGCAGAAAATAATCCCAATGGAATAGTCATATCAGAAGTCGCCGGAGTCATTAAGATCGGTGAAAGCGGTCAAAATCCTGGCGACATTGTAGATTTAGATGATTGGGTATTATGATATCAAAAAAAATCATGGTATACAAAGATTTACTGACAGTTCTTGCGATAACAATAATTGCAGTGTTACTGTTGATTGAAAGTATTCTGTCTAAAGCATGGGATGGGGTATTTCTAATTGTTTTTTTTATCGATTTGTTTTATATGTAATGGACTCATTAAAAATAAAACGATTTTTGTGGATTGTCAGAATGGTATTATTTGCAATCGCGATTATAAATCTTATTT
>NZ_QUDJ01000026.1:0-35432 GCF_003477565.1 Alistipes sp. AF48-12 | reverse complement strand
CCGGATCGCGCGAATCCGGGCGGTTTTATTTGAATACGACGGCGCGTTATTTCGCTTCGTCCTTGATGCAACGCACAGCCTGTCCGCCGAATATCGGACCGTACATTACCTGTGCACGTTGGTAAGTCGCATTATTGGTCAGCAACATGCTATACGATTGGGCCGTCGTCGCACCGGTCTTATCGTTCAGCTTGAACTGATAACCGGTCGAACCCATAAAGTACCCGAGCGAATTGTAATCGAGATCCTTAGCATTGCTGGCATATTTTCCTTCGGCCTGATCGGTCGTCTTGTTGATCGCGCCGGACAGTACGACGTCGAAACCCGCACCGTTCAGATCGGCCAGCGGGGCTCCTTTCTGCTCAGCCACATAATACTTACCGGGAGCGATTCCTTCCGCTTCGTTGCCGGCTCCCGCAAGGGCGTCCAGCTCCGCTTTGGTCGGAATATGCCACCCTTCCGGGCAAATACCCTGCTTGCCTTCCTGCTGATTCCAGTTCGAGGCGGTTATCTCGCTTACGCCGAACGCCGTAGCATAGTCGTACAGGTAACCCATTTTTTCAACGGACGCAGCGTCGGTAGCCGGTTCTCCGAGGAATCCCGGATACCAAACCCCGTTGCCGTCGGCGGGATCGGACGAAGGAGTCTTTCCGGCAGGCAGGTAACGCAGATTTTCGGCCATCCACCAGCGGTCGTCGGCCAGCTTAACGATCTTGTAGGTAACGCCGCCGTATTCGAGCGACGGCACTCCCTGCGTAATCGTGTACGTAGCCTCCATCGCCTCCATCAACGGCGAGAATTTCGTCGATACGGTAAGCTCGTAAACGAGGGTTTCCTCGGATTCGTTCGCTCCGATCTTCAGCGTAAAGGTATGATCGCCCTTGCCGCTATCGCCCAGGTCGGCGCCTTCGAACGAACCCGCTACTCCGGTAACTTCCCATTCGGTATTACAAACCAGCTTGGCCTTGAACTCGCCGCCGTCCATCGAAGCGGTCGTATCGGCCGGAACGAATGCGATCGAAATCTTATCCTGTTTTACCGTCAGCACGGCCGTAAGCGCGCTCGAAGCGGCTTTGACCGTAATATTTCCGGTTACGTCGTCGCCGGTTTTCGGGGAAACGAAAAACGACAGCGTGGCATTGCCTTTGCCCGACTCCATGTTCAGCGAACTGATATTCGAACTTTTGGAGGTCACCGTCCATGCGACGTTGGATTCCAACTCGGCCATATAAGTACCCCCGGCGGGATCGGCAATCACTTCCGCCTCCTTGAACTTGAGCACGGGATCGACCGGATCGTCGTTCTTGTCGTCGCTACAGGCGACGAACAGCAAAGGCAGCGCAAGGGCGGCCCATAAATAGATCATTTTTTTCATAACGCATTTTTTTAGTAAAACATTCATACAATCTCTTCTACTTCTTCTATCGTTCCTTCCGCTCAGAACTGGCAGCCGATCGCCAGCGCGAAAACGCTGCGGTTCCGGCCGGCTACCCAATCCAACTTACCGGCATGAACGCCGCTCCATCCCAGATCTCCGTACACGGGCAGGGCGATCCGGCCCACCGGGCGCGTATAGCGCACTCCGAGCGACAGTTCCCCCCGGGTCGCTGCAAGGTATTCGTATTCGTAATTTCGGTACTCCTCGTTGCCCGCCGCATAAGCCCCGGGGTCCATACCCGGCACAGAAGAGGCCGTCCGACCCTCCCCGAGCCGGCTGCCGCCGCCCGTATGGCATGCCAGCTCGACGCTGCACTTCAGCCACCCGCGTCCGACCCTGAAATTGCGGTCGGCACCGATATGCACCCGTACATTCTCGACATACTGCGAACGGGTGTACGGAAAAACCAGCGAGCCGATCCCGCTGCGATTGTAGTAGTCCGCACCGGCACGCAGGCTCATCACCGGATTGTAACGGTCGGCCTTCCAGTCGAACTCGTACTCCAGACCGGCATTGACCGCACGCTGGCGGTAAATCTGCCGACTGCCGTAGATAACGGTCTGCACCACCCCGCCGATATTTTCGCTGCGCAGGACATTTTCATTGTTCTTCAGGTTGACGTATCGGAAGTTTCCCCGGATCAGATGGACGTTCCGACGATGCGCGACACTCATTACGCCGCGGTATTCCAGTACATCCGATCCGCTGTGCGTCCAGATCGTCCCCTTCTCCCCCGTCTCGCCCTTACGGTACCGGTAGGTGAACTCGTTGAAAAAACGGAATCCCCTGCTCCGGAAAGCGATCTGTAGCGCAGCGCCCTGCTCGGAATCCTTCATCGGCAGACCCGAGATCCCCGGTTCGTTCAGATGCATACCGTTGCCCGTCCACAGACCCTTCTCGCCGAACCACACGCCTTTGTTGAAAAACATATCGTAATTCTCGCCGGTCGTCCCGATTTGCTCGCACAGCACCCGCTCGGTATTTTTGCGGTACAGGTAATTGGCCCCCAGTTCCACCGCAGCGAAACGATACACAAATCCTGCCGAAAGATTCAGATCCATCATCGTATTGCTGTGGCGCAAATCCTTGCGTTTGGCGTAGTTGTCGGCTTCATAATCGATTCTCAAGCCGCCGGTCAGTTTCTTGGTCAGCAAAAAGCCTACCCCGCCGGACAGGATATACTGCTCCCGCGTCTTCGTCCCGGGCGTAAACTCCACCAGATCGAACGGCCGGTCGCCGGGATTCAGCAGAATCGACCCGGACATATGCTGGCCCCGAAAATAGCGGTACTGCATTTTCCCGTAGAATGAAACTTTCTCGAAACGCCTGAACGACTCGGTCTTAAGCCCGAAATCATAGCTGTCGTCGGATTCCCAGTAATTGATAAAACGACCGTTCTGTTTACCGAAATAAGCCTCGGCATAAGAGACACCCGGAACCGGAACCGCGCCGTGAAGCCCCGCCGCATTGTACGACGCGAGCCACCCGTCGCTGCGCGCAATGTAATCGAAATCGTACAACGGTTTCTCCTTCCTTTCCGCCTGAACGGACGGCTTGAATTTCGGCGATTTTTCACGGCATTTCCGGGCGTCGGACACCGGACATTCCGCTCCACGCCCCCGATGCCTTTTTTGGGCGGATGCCGTAAAACCCACCGCCGTCACCGCCAGCGTCACCGATAAAACCGCTATGTATCTTCGTATCCGTATCATAACTTTCATTTTTTCAAGGCACTCCGTCACCGGACGCCCGTATGGAGCGACTGGACGCTGCGCTCGTGGAAATCCTGCGTCGAATTATTGGTATCCTGATAAACGACCCTACCGCCCGCCTTCAGCGTAGCCTCGGCATCGATCCCGCTCGGATCGTTCCCGTAGGCGTACCCGTACACCACCGGATTGCCCTCGATCGCGAGCGTGGCCTCGGCATCGACGTTGCGGTACAGGGTCCGCCCGAGGAAATTCTCAGTCAGCGTTACGTAACCGGCGTCGATCGCAGGCGCCAGCCGTTTCGCATTTCCGGTCGAGCTGCCCGAAAAGACCTCCATGCCGTCCATGATCCATTCGTTCGGCACTTTGATGCAGCGGGTTCCCGGATAACCGGGCTTCAACACCTCGTTGGCCGCGTCGTTCATATACTCTCTGGCGGTGCCGGCTTCTGCGGGCACCTTGAAAAACAGCGTCGTCGGCGAATCGACCGAAATCGTATAAGCCTTCGCCGTTCCGGTCTTCCGAAGCACCTGCATGTAACGGTCAGTGCGCACTTTATCCCCCGGAGTGGGATGGTAAGTCGTGTTGGTATAGTACGTATTGTCGTAGCAGACGAAACAATCCGCACGGTTCAGATCGACCGACAGCGGATACTGCAACGTATGGTCTATCGCCCCGTTGATGCACATTACGGCCTGGCCGCCGGGTTCGAGCGGATAATCCGTACCGCCGCCCGGAAAACCCCACACGCACTCCACCAGCGGCACGTAATCCCGGAACGATTTCTCCCCGGTCTCGGGATCGGCAATCAGCCAGACGTTCGTTCCGTACGCATTGTAAGGATCGACCGTTCCGAAACAGATATTGTCGAGGTAGGCGACCTTTTCGGAATTGTTGTACAGGATCACGTACTTATCGCTCTGATAAGTACCTTCCAGCGGATCTTTCTTACAGCCGCCGCAGTAGACCTCCTTGATGACGATTTGACTGGTTTTGGAAGCCACCAGCGGGATATTCACCGGCTGCGAAAGGTCGCTGGCCGCAGAGACGATCATCTGATCGCGCGCGCCGTTGAAATAGATGACCGCATCCTGCTCCGACACCCGGTCGCGCGCGCTGACCCGGTAAATTCCGAAAGCCACTTCGAACCGGGCCATATCGTCGTTGCCGGCCGAAGCCGTATAAACCGTGCCCCTGTCCACGTCCTCCAGAGTCACCCGCGCGCTCCCACCCTCCCGGTCGGGATGACCTTCGGGGTACACCAGCCGCACGGTGAGCTCCCGAGTCGTCCCCTCGTACGGATTATCCTTCCCGTCGAGCAAGTCGTTGCACGAACACAACACGACAGCGACCATGCCCAATACGATTCCCGCGATATATTTATACTTTTTCATACTCCTTTTCCGCTAAAATTTTAACCGCAAGGTCAGTCCGTAATAAAAATCGGGAGTCAGGATCACCTTCACCCCGCTCGCATACGAAGCCAGGTACTTGCGGGCATTGGTAAAGTTGTTGGCGTAGAACGAAACCGACGCCACGTTACCGATCTCCTTGGTAATGCTCAGATTGGCTGAAAAATAAGGATCGTACCCGTCCTGTTTCAACTGGAATGAGTTCCCGTTGATTATCAACCCCTTGAGCACGGGATCGTTTGCGGCGGCATCGTCGTAATTGTAGACGTTTCCTTCCAGATCCATATAGTAAAGCGGCCTCAGCGCTGTATAGCTCTCGCCCTCCTGCTCCACCTGGTAGGCCAGTTGTTTACCGTGATAGGACGAGATGTTCCGCGAGCGCGAAACCAGCGACGCCTCCAGGCGCAACGAGATGACCATCCGGATCGACGGAATGTGCGTAATGGCGGTCAGGTTCGCATCGAGACGCTTCGTCTGCCGGCCGTTGTAGGTGGCGGTCGTCGAACCGCCGTTGTCGGCATAAATCCCCACGTACTCGAACGAACGACCCGGAATCGACGAATGCGACTGGTTTTCCTTGTAAATGTAGGAAAACCCTTCGTTGACGTACTTCACGTTCGTATAAGCGGCATCGAAACGGAACTGTGTCCGGATCGACGGAATCTGCGGGAAATCGACCGTCACTTCCAAACCTTTCCGGTCGACCGGCGAACTGTTGTCCTGATAGATGTTCTTCACGAAAGTCTTGTCCATCACCTTGGTATCCATCGGCGTGTAACCGGCCGACGGATCGTCCTTGTCGCCCACGAGGATCTGACCGGTGCGGTTATCCACGACGATGTCGGGATTGGCCGGCATTTTATAACCGCCCGGCACTTGACTGATGCGGTATTCGAACGGCGAATAGGTCGTATTGAGGCGATAAGGATACTTGGTTTTATTGAAATAACCGGCCACCGATATCCGGGTGCCGTCGAGGGTCAGATCCACCCCGACCTCGATATTCCGGTTACGCATCCACCGCAGGTTGTCGTTGTAGGCGATCGAATAGGGCGTCGTATGGTAGACATACACGCTGCGGTTGTCGGCGTACGAAGCCCCGAACACCTGGATATCGCGGTACAGCGGATCGGGGTAAAGGATATTGAACGACGGCAGTTTCTCGGTGATTCCCCATCCGCCCCGTACGTTCAACTGGTTCAGAAAATATTTCCGTTCGCGGTTTATCAGCGTATATTTCACATTGAATCGCGGCGACAGGCTCTGCGCCTTGTCGTACTGCATGTTCTTGATCAGGGTCTTCTCGCCGCGGACGCCGGCCATCACCCCGAGCGAAGTCTGACCGAGCTGCAGCGTCAGGTTGTCTTCGAGGTAAACCGCCAGGTTATGCATATACGGAATGTCCGTATACGGCCGGGGACGGAAACCGTTCGGCTGCAACTGCGGATTTTCGTAATACTCTCCCTGACCGACATTGCCGTTCGCGCTCCAGGTGACGCCGGCTTTCACCCGGTTCAGCAGCCGGTCGAAACGGCGCGACCAGTTCGCCTTCAGCGAGATCCCGTAATCCAGCTCTTTCGAGTCGATGAACTGCGTGTTCACGTAATTGACCGGCAGTTGGTTGGCGACGAAATAACCTTCGGTCGTCGCATTCACGGCCGGCTGTTCCGACGCGGTATGTACCGGCAAATGGTATTTCGACAGCATGTCGGCATAATTCACCGAAGCCGTCACCGCCACGTTCGTAATCCAGGATTTGTTCAGCAGCCAGTCGAGCGAAGTATTGAACCGCAACGCATTGTCGTGCGCCTTTTTCCACTCGCCGGTCTGCGCGTCCGGGTCGTCCTTGGTATTCATGCCGCCGAGATTGCCCGTCAGGCCGACCGAAAAGTTCAGCGGCGTGCTTCCCCGCCTGAAAACGCGCGCATAATTCAGCGCGATTCCGTTCCGCTGGTAAGTCGTGTACGGCGAAACCGGGTTGTCGATCGCGCGCGTATGCTCCAGCGCGACATTCAGCGAACCGAGATCCCTCCCCAGGTCGAAACCTTTGCTCAGCGAAAACTGCTTGGTTTTGGGGTTCGTCGTAAAAGTCGCCGTATAAGGCGTTTTGCCCTTGCGCGTCTTTACCTTGACGACGCCGCTCGTCAGGTCGCCGTATTCGACCGACGGAATACCCGTAATTACTTCGATGGATTCCACGTTGCTCGATGCGATATTCCGCGTGCTCGCTCCGGACAAGTCGCCGAACGAAGCGTTCGTCGACAACCGTACGCCGTCGACCTCGACCGCCGTACCGAACGAAGCGTTCCCCTGCGAGACGCCGCCGTCGCGGATCGAAAACACGTTGTCTTTCATCAGGTTCGGGTTCACGGTTTTGCCGCCCGGCAGCAGGCTCGACACGTCCGAAACGTTGACCATCTGCAAATGGTCCAGCGCCGCCTTGTCGATCACGCGCGAAGTGCTCATGCTGTTGCGGTTCTCGCGCGCGGTAACCACCACTTCGGAGAGTTTCAGGTCGGCGCAGCACAACCGGAAAACCAGATCGTCCCTATCGCCGGTCACGTTCAACTCGCTGTCCAGAGCGACGTACCCCAGGCACGAAACATTGACCGGATGCTTGCCGGCCTGCACGTTCCTGATCGAAAAATGTCCATTGTCGTCGGTAATCGCCCACAGGTTCGCGTCGACCACCGTCACGACGGCCATCGGAACCCCTTTCGACGACTTGCCGATCTGCACTCTTCCGGATATCGTATATTTTTGTGCGGAAACGCCCAGGACACTAACGCTCAGCAACAAAGCAAGTAGAAATTTTCTCATCCAGCAACCCTAATTTAATCAAGCCTCCAATCCGGACCAACTTTTGCAAAGATGAAAAATTTTGTTACAAAAGACAAAAATAAGCACCTTTTTCACACAAAAAGCGATGCAGCATTCCGCAAAATGCCACATCGCAAACCATTCGTAAAACCGGATAATCCTCTATTTCGACAAGGCCTGTTCGATATCGGCGATGATATCCTCCGCATCCTCGATGCCGACCGAAAAACGGATCAAGTCGGGCGCTACGCCGGCTTCGATCAGTTGTTCGTCGGTTAGTTGGCGGTGGGTATGGCTCGCCGGGTGCAGCACCGAAGTGCGGGCGTCGGCCACATGCGTGACGATAGCGGCCAGTTTCAGGTTGTCCATAAAACGGATCGACACGTCGCGTCCGCCTTTCAGTCCGAACGACAGCACGCCGCAGGAACCGTTCGGCAGGTATTTTTGCCCCAAATCGTAGTATTTGTCCCCTTTCAGGCCGCAGTAATTCACCCATGCCACCTGCCCGTTGCCTTTCAGGTATTCGGCTACTTTCTGCGCATTGGCACAGTGGCGCGGCATCCGCAGGTGCAGCGTTTCGAGTCCGAGGTTCAACAAAAAAGCGTTTTGAGGCGACTGGATCGAGCCCAGGTCGCGCATCAACTGCGCGGTCGCCTTGGTGATATAGGCCAACTTGCCGAAATTTTTCGTATAGGTCAGTCCGTGATACGAAGCGTCGGGACGGGTCAGTCCGGGGTATTTGTCCGCATGGGCTTCCCAATCGAAATTGCCGCTGTCGACGATCGCGCCGCCAACGCTGGTCGCATGGCCGTCCATATATTTGGTCGTCGAGTGCGTCACGATGTCGGCCCCCCACTCGATCGGGCGGCAGTTGATCGGCGTGGCGAACGTATTGTCCACGATCAGCGGTACGCCGTGACCGTGCGCGATCCGCGCGAATTTCTCGATATCCAGCACGGCTACGCCGGGATTGGATATCGTTTCGCCGAACAGCGCTTTGGTATTCGGACGGAACGCCCGGGCGATCTCCTCCTCGGAAGCGTCCTGATCGACGAACGTCACCTCGATGCCCAGTTTCGGCAGCGTCACGCCAAACAAGTTATAGGTTCCGCCGTAGATCGTCGACGCGCTGACGACGTGGTCGCCGGCCGAACAGATGTTGAACACGGAATAGAACGAAGCGGCCTGGCCCGAAGAGGTCAACATGCCGGCTACGCCGCCTTCGAGCGCAGCGATCTTCGCCGCTACCGCATCGTTGGTCGGATTCTGCAGCCGGGTATAGAAGTAGCCGCTCTCCTCCAGATCGAACAGCCGGGCCATCTGTTCGCTCGTCTCGTATTTGAACGTGGTGCTCTGATAAATCGGCAGCACGCGGGGCTCGCCTTTTTTGGGAGTCCATCCCGCCTGAACGCAAAGGGTCCCCCGATGTAGTTTTTTCTCCATTTAGCTGAATTTTAGATTTGCAAATGTAATCATTTCCGCGAAAAATCGTACGCTTCCGGCCGGATCGGAACTACAAAACCCGCCGTCCGACCGGGTACCCGAAAACGACTCGTACCGCCGGACGAACGCTTCCCGGAAAACGATACCGCATTCGGGTACATTTATGGAATTTCCGGCGGAGAAAGGCGGAAAATTACGATAAATTCCATACCTTCGATTTCCGAACCGTCCCGTCGGGAGAACGATTGAGCATCGGTTCGCACGCGATCGGTTTCGACCGGAACGCAAAAACAGCGGACGAACCGGCAATTCCCGAAAAGGCCGTCCCGTCGTCCGTAAAACGCGGCATATCAAATCGCAAAGGCCATGAATCATTCCGGAATCCGATATTGTTTTCAGCTTTGGAAAGCGAAAGAAAGCATTGTTTTTTTTGTCCTTCTTTCGTATCTTTCGATCCCCGGCGCCCTGTACGCGGCAACCGGGGCAAATGCGCGATCAACCGTTAATCCTAATGATATGAATTTAAACACGCCCCCTGCGATCGCAGGAAACATACCGCAGGACGTAACCGAAAGAGCGGGCGAGAACGCCGTCTTTATCGTGTACGGACTCAAAGAAACGCCCCGGACGGCAGACCGGATAAAAGATTTGTGCGCCAACTTCTCGGCCATGATCCGCAGCATACGCAACCGATTCCCCGACATGCAGTTCAGTTGTACGATGGGATTCGGGGCCGACGCATGGAGCCGTCTTTTCCCGGAACGGCCGAAACCGCGGGAACTCGAAACGTTCCAAGAGATCAAAGGCGCCAGGCATACGGCGGTTTCCACGCCCGGAGACCTGTTTTTCCACATCCGGGGCAGGCAGATGGGCGTTTGTTTCGAATTCGCTTCCATCATCGACGAAAAGCTGAAAGGAACCGTAGACCCCATTGACGAAGTTCACGGCTTCAGGTATCAGGACGGCAAGGCGATCATCGGATTCGTAGACGGCACCGAAAACCCGGCCGTGGACGAAAATCCGTACGAGTTCGCCGTAATCGGGGATGAAGATTCCGGATTTGCGGGAGGCAGCTACATTTTCGTGCAGAAATACCTGCACGACATGAACGCATGGAACGCCCTGCCGGTCGAGGAACAGGAAAAAACGATCGGCCGGAAAAAATTCAACGACGTGGAACTCTCCGACGAGGAGAAACCCGCCAACGCTCACAATGCCGTGACCAACATCCAGGACAGCGCAGGCAACGACCTGAAGATCGTACGGGCGAACATGCCTTTCGCCAACACCTCCAAAGGAGAATACGGCACCTATTTCATCGGTTATGCGGGAACGTTCTCCACCACGCGGCGGATGCTGGAAAACATGTTCGTCGGCGATCCGGCAGGCAATACCGACCGCCTGCTCGATTTCAGTACCGCCGTAACCGGCACGCTGTTTTTCGCACCCTCCTACGACCTGCTCGAAACGCTCGGCGAATAAATGCTACCGGCTCCGAACGGGGACGAACATCCGGAAGACGCGCACGATGCGACGCGTCTTTCGTTTTATAAACGACTCCCCTCACCCGAACAGCAAACGATCCGGCCGAATTTCAGGCGAGAAAACGCACTGTTATAAAACGACGAAGCGATCCCGCCGTCGGCGGGATCGCTTTAAAAACGAAACAGTCCGAAACGGATTATTTGTTTCTTTCCGGACGCAGGCTGCGGACAGTCGCACCGGCCTGCCACATTTCGCTTTCGCGCAACTCTTTGAGCTCCTGGTTCAGCTTTTCGCGGTAATCCGGCTTGCTGTTCGAGTCGATCGAACGCTGCGCTTCGTTACCGGCAGCCACTTCGGCGTACAGTTTCTTGAACACCGGCAGGGTCGCGTCGCGGAACGGCTTCCACCAGTCCAGGGCGCCGCGCTGTGCGGTCGTCGAGCAGTTGGCGTACATCCAGTCCATTCCGTTTTCGCCTACCAACGGCATCAGGCTCTGGGTCAATTCCTCAACGGTTTCGTTGAAGGCTTCCGACGGCGTGTGGCCGTTTTCGCGCAACACCTGGTACTGCGCGGCGAAAATACCTTGGATAGCGCCCATCAGCGTACCGCGTTCGCCGGTCAGGTCGGAATAAACCTCGCGTTTGAAAGTCGTTTCGAACAGGTAGCCCGAACCCACGCCGATACCCAGCGCGATCACGCGTTCCATAGCGCGGCCGGTAGCATCCTGCAAAACGGCATAGCTTGAGTTCAAACCGCGACCTTCGAGGAACAAACGGCGCAGCGAAGTACCCGAACCTTTCGGAGCGATCATGATCACGTCCACGTCTTTCGGAGGAACGATACCGGTGCGATCCGAATAGGTAGCGCCGAAACCATGCGAGAAATAGAGCGCCTTGCCGGCCGTCAGGTGCTTTTTCACGGAAGGCCATACGGCGATCTGAGCGGCGTCCGACAGCAAGTACTGAATAATGGTCGCCTTTTCGCAGGCTTCTTCGATTTCGAACAGCGTCTTTCCCGGAACCCAGCCGTCGGCAACAGCTTTGTCCCACGTCTTCGAATTTTTACGCTGGCCGACGATCACGTTGAATCCGTTATCTTTCAGATTCAGAGACTGTCCGGGGCCCTGAACGCCGTATCCGATCACTGCGATGGTTTCGTTCTTCAGCACTTCGAGCGCTTTGCTCAGGGGGAACTCTTCACGTGTGGTCACGTTCTCCACAACTCCCCCGAAATTCATTTTTGCCATGATTTTCTGTTTTTAAAAATCGATTTATAAGTTTGTTATAGTTCGTTCAATCCGTTTCCGTTCGGCTCGCGGTGCAGCACCACGCTGCCCGAACGCGTAAACTCGATCAGGATTCCCCGGCTTTCGAGCTCCGTGCGCATGTTCTCGATCTCCTCGCGCGTGCCGGTCTTCTCGACCACTACGTACGCCGGGTTCATCTCGATGATACGGGCGCTCCACTCGCGGACGATCATGTCCACCGTGCCGCTCTCCTTGAAAATCTTCGACGAAAGTTTATAGAGCGCGATCTCCTGCGTAATCAACTCGTCATTCGAATAGTATTCCACCTGGATCACCTCGACGATGTTACGCAGTTGCTTGGCCAGTTTGTCGATAACCTCCTGCGTCGTAAAAGCCGAGATCACGAACATACTGATTCCCTTGATCGACGATTCCGATACTTTCAGACTTTCGATGTTGATCTTACGCCGCAGGTAGAGAGCCGTAATCCGGTTCAACACCCCGATCTGGTTCTCCGTAAATGCGATAACGATATATTCCTTAATCATAACTGTCAACTCCGTTAGGTTCTACTTTTTGTCAGGTTCCTTGGCGATCAGATCCGACAGCGATGCGCCGGCCGGCACCATCGGAAAAACGTTCTCCTCGGACAGCACGTCCACTTCGAGGAAATAGGCTCCCGGAGCCTTCGCCAGTTCGTCGATCGCCCCTTTCAGTTCCGACAACTGCGTCACGCGACGGTTCGGAATCCCGTACGCCTCGGCAATCATCGTGAACTTCGGGTTTTCGAGGCTCGTGTACGAATAACGCTTTTCGAAGAACAACTGCTGCCATTGGCGCACCATACCGAGGTAATGGTTGTTCAGCACGATCATCTTGACGCCGATCTTGTTCTGCATGATCGTCCCAAGCTCCTGCATCGTCATCTGAAACCCGCCGTCGCCCATCATCACGACCACTTCGCGGTCGGGCACGCCGAGTTTCGCCCCCATCGCGGCGGGCAGCCCGAATCCCATCGTGCCGAGCCCTCCGGACGTAATGAACTGCGCGTACGATTGAACTTCGAATAGCGGGCGCTGAACATCTGGTGCTGTCCCACGTCGGTTACGATCACCGCATCGGCCTTTTCGGCCTCGGCCAGCGTGCTGACCACGTCGTACATCGAAATACGGACGCCCTGCGGATCGGTGCTCGGCTTCACGACGACTTCGTATTCGCGTCGATGGTAGTCTTCCGCCATCGCAATCCATTCGGCGCGCTCCTTATACCGGATGCCCACTTTCAGCGCGTCGAACGCGTCGCCGGCGTCGGCATGGATCGGCAGTTCGACGGCCACGTTCTTGCCCAGTTCGGCCGGATCGATATCGACGTGGATGATCTTCGCATTCGGCGCATACTGCTTCACGTTACCGGTCACCCGGTCGCTGAAACGCATACCGACGGCCACGATCAGATCGCTCTGCTGCGTCATCCGGTTACCGGCGATATTGCCGTGCATCCCGAGCATACCGATGAACAGCGGATGGCTGTTCGGCACGGTCGAAATACCCATTAGCGTCTGCGCCATCGGGATTCCGGCCGCTTCGGCGAACTCCAGCAACTTGGTCTCCGCGCCGGCGAGCTTTACGCCCTGTCCGACGATCAGCAGCGGACGTTCGGCCGCATTGATCATTTCGACGGCCCGCTGGATCGCTTTCGGATCAACCTCCGGATGCGGTTTGTAGCTGCGCAAATAAATGCACGGTTTATAACTGTAATCGAACTCCTCGACCTGAGCGTTTTTCGAAATATCGATCACCACCGGCCCGGGACGTCCCGTGCGGGCGATGTAATAAGCTTGGCGATCGCACCCGGAATTTCGGACGCTTTGGTCACTTGGAAATTCCATTTCGAAATCGGCATCGTCATGCTGATCGTATCGGCCTCCTGGAAGGCGTCCGTTCCGAGCAGAGTCGAAGGCACCTGCCCGGTAATGCAGATGATCGGCGTCGAGTCGAGCATCGCGTCGGCGATCCCGGTCACCAGGTTCGTAGCGCCCGGGCCGGACGTAGCCAGGCAAACGCCCACCTTGCCGGTGGCGCGCGCATAACCCTGCGCGGCATGTACGGCGCCCTGTTCGTGGCGCGTGAGAATGTGATTCAACCGATCGGTATGATGGTACAGATGATCGTAAATCGGGATTACCTGACCGCCCGGGTAACCGAATATCGTATCGGTTCCTTCGGCTATAAGCGACAGTAAGAGAGCCTCGGCCCCTTTTATTTTTTGTTTGTTGGACATAATGAACGTATTAAAATTCAACCATCGGGAAACAACCGCAACCGCCCGGAACGTATTCCGAAAACGATTCTGCTATTACAAGGCTGTTTCCCCGAACAACGTGTTGCTAAATGTTTTCGCGTACTCCGCCCTTGTCGGCCGATGTTACCATCGATGCGTAGGCCTTAAGGGCCCGACTGACGACTCGGTTGCGCTCCACGGGTTCGAAGCGGACAATCGCCTGCCTGCGCATATCGAGCTCCTCCGAAGTAAGTTCTACATTGATCGTTCGGTTCGGTATATCGATAAGGATCGTATCGTCGTCCTTTACCAGCGCGATGTCGCCGCCCGCTGCGGCCTCGGGTGAAACGTGCCCGATCGACAGTCCCGACGTACCGCCGGAAAAACGACCGTCCGTAATCAGCGCGCACGCCTTGCCGAGGTTCACCGACTTCAGGTACGAAGTCGGGTACAGCATCTCCTGCATACCGGGGCCCCCTTTCGGCCCTTCGTAACGGATCACCACCACGTCGCCGGCTTTCACCTTACCGCCCAGAATACCGTCGCAGGCCTCTTCCTGCGATTCGAATACGCGGGCTTTGCCCTCGAAACGCAGGATCGACTCGTCGACGCCCGCCGTCTTGACGATGCAACCGTTGCGGGCGATGTTGCCGAACAGTACGGCCAGTCCGCCGTCCTTCAGGTACGGATGCTCCAGGTCGCGGATACATCCCTTCTCGCGGTCGGTATCGGCCGCCGGGTATCTCGTATCCTGCGAACCCAGTTTCAGGTTGAAACGTTCGCCGGGAGCGGCCAGCGCACGCGTCTTCGCCTCGTCGGCAACGTCCGGACTGCGCAGGTCGTTCAGGCGGATCGCCTCGCCGAGCGTCATTCCGTCGACGCGGACGACGGCCGTATCGAGCAGCTTCCCTCGGTTCAATTCGCCGAGAATGCTCAGGATTCCGCCGGCGCGGTTGACGTCCTGAATATGGTACAGCGGCATGTTCGGCGCAACTTTGCAGATCACCGGCACGCGGCGCGACAGCATGTCGATGTCGCTCATCGTGAAATCCACGCCGGCCTCTTGAGCAACCGCCAGCAGGTGCAGCACAGTATTCGACGACCCCCCCATCGCGATATCCATCGACATCGCGTTCAGGAAGGCCGCGCGCGTAGCGACCGACCGCGGCAATACGGCTTCGTTATCGTTGAAATAATATTCCCTGGCATTCTTGACGATCAATTTGGCCGCCTTGCGGAACAACTCCGTCCGCAGTTTATGCGTGGCTAACACCGTTCCGTTACCGGGCAGCGAGAGCCCCAGCGCCTCGGTCAGACAGTTCATCGAGTTGGCGGTAAACATACCGGAGCACGAACCGCAGGTCGGACAAGCGGCGCGTTCGAGTTTCGACAAATCGTCGTCCGAAAAATCCTTGTCGGCTCCCTTGACCATCACGTCGATCAGGTCGTAAGCGCGGTCGCCGAGCCGTCCGGCCTCCATCGGCCCCCCCGACACGAAAACGGCCGGAATGTTCAGCCGCATCGCGGCCATCAGCATCCCCGGGGTGATCTTGTCGCAGTTCGAAATGCAGATCATCGCGTCCACCTTGTGCGCGTTGCACATATATTCGACGCTATCGGCGATCAGGTCGCGCGACGGCAGCGAATAGAGCATCCCGTCGTGTCCCATCGCAATCCCATCGTCGATGGCGATCGTATTGAACTCGGCGGCGAAACAGCCCTCTTCGGCGATCCACTCTTTGATTTGCTGTCCGATTTCATGCAGATGCACGTGCCCGGGGACGAACTGAGTGAACGAGTTGACGACGGCGATCACCGGCTGTCCGAACTGTTCTTCCTTCATTCCGTTTGCTCTCCAGAGACTTCTGGCTCCCGCCATTTTCCGTCCCGTGGTACAGACACTGCTTCTGAGATTTTTCATAACTTTCGTTTTCTTGTTTCTTCCCTAATGTACTGCGGCAAAATAAGCGAAAGAATCCTGTTTCCGGTCTTCGTTCCGCGCGCCGCCTATGATGCTCAAACCGGCATAACGCCGATCATATCGTTATCATCCAACCGGTTAACAGACATCCGGGCACTATAACAAACCGGTTACGAAATGCCTGGCGTCCGTTGATCGAGCAAAGGTAGAACTTTTTAAAAAACAATAAAAATTATTACCCGCTTTTTTGAAGGGTGAACCACAATTCCCTCGGCTTCGAAAATTCACGGAATCCGGAAAATACGGCGGATCGGCCCATACAAAGCGAACCGGACGGACGGCGGCCGATAAAAACAGCGGCATACGTATTTTTTTTTACCTTTGCTGCGTTATAAACTTATAATCGAAAAGAACATGAAGGAAGAATATATCCCGTTCGTCAACGACCTGATCGAACTGGCCATCCGCGAGGACATCGGCGACGGCGACCATTCGTCGCTCGCGTGCATCCCGCACGACGAACGCGGCCGGATGAAGCTGCTCGTCAAGCAGGAAGGCGTCCTGGCCGGCGTCGAAGTCGCCGAAACCGTGCTGCGCCGGCTCGATTCGGAAGCGAAATTCGAAAAACGGCTCGACGACGGCGCGCGCGTCAAACCGGGCGACATCGCCTTTTACGTCGAAGGACGGCTGATCTCATTGTTGCAGGCCGAACGCATCCTGCTGAACATCATGCAGCGAATGAGCGGCGTGGCGACACAGACGGCCGTTTACGTCCAAGAACTGGACGGGCTCAAAACTCAGGTGATCGACACGCGCAAAACCACGCCGGGTATGCGCGTGCTGGACAAGATGGCCGTCCGCATCGGCGGCGGCGGCAACCACCGCATCGGGTTGTTCGACATGGTGATCCTCAAGGACAACCACATCGACTTCGCCGGCGGCATCACGCCCGCGATCCGCAAGACGCAGGCCTACTTGAAAGAGAAAGGCAAAAATATCCCGATCGAAGTCGAGGTGCGGTCGCTGGACGACATCCGCGAAGTGCTCTCGGTAGGCGGCGTAGACCGGATCATGCTCGACAACTTCTCGCCGGAGACGACCCGCGAGGCGGTCGCGTTGATCGGCGGACGGTACGAAACCGAATCGTCGGGCGGCATCACGCTGAAAAACCTGCGCGAATATGCCGAATGCGGCGTAGACTTCATCTCGGTCGGCGCGCTGACGCACCAAATCAAGAGCCTCGACCTGAGCCTGAAAGCGTGTAAGGCCGGCGAATAATCTCTCTTGCCGATGAATTTCGAAACGCGGTATGACCTGTCCCGGCGCGGACGATGCGCCGGACGTTTACTTTTCCTGATTACGATGGCTGCGCTTATCCTGAATCCCGGTGCGGCGGCCCAAGGCCGCTTCGACTACGCCGACCTGCGCGGCGGTTTGTTCACGCCGAAAACCGTCGGCGGCGTCCGCAGTATGCGCGACGGCGAACATTATACGGCGGTCGACAGCGGCCGCATCGTCCGATACAGCTACCGGACGGGCGAACGGCTGGCCGTGATTTTCGACCGCGCGACAGCCACCCCGTCGATAGACTTTACGGATTACCGGTTCAGCGCCGACGAAACCCGCATCTTGCTGTCGACCGACGTAAAACCGGTGTACCGCCGTTCGTTCACGGCCGAATACTGGATATTCGATACGAAAGACGGATCGCTCAGGCGGCTTTCGACGGGCGGGCCGCAGCAACGGCCACCTTCTCGCCGGACGGCCGCCGCGTGGCCTTCGTTCGCGACAACGACCTTTTCGTGGCCGACCTCGCGGACGGCGCCGAACGCCGCATTACCTCCGACGGACGGAAGAACCACATCATCAACGGTATCCCCGACTGGGTATACGAAGAGGAATTCGCCTTCGCGCGGGCGTTCGAATGGTCGCCCGACGGACGGCGGATCGCCTGGCTGCGGTTCGACGAAAGCCGCGTCAGGGAGTACAATATGAACCGTTTCGACGGGAAACTGTATCCGGAAAACTACACGTTCAAGTACCCGAAGGCCGGCGAGGAAAACTCGATCGTCGAACTCTACTGCCACGATCTGGAAACCGGCGAAACCGTCCGGATCGATACCGGCGGCGAAACCGACCGATACATTCCGCGCCTGCTGTGGACGCCGTCCGGAGAGCTGGCTTTCTACCGGCTGAACAGGCTGCAAAATCACTTCGAAGTGTTATTGAGCGACCGCAACGGCGCGACGCGCGTCGTTTACGACGAACGCGACGAACGCTACGTCGAACACGCCGACCGGTCGACCGTCACGTTCCTGCCCGACGGCGACCGTTTCGTCGTCCGCAGCGAACGGAACGGCTACATGCACCTGTACTTGCACAGCATCCGCAAAGGCTTTCTGAAACAACTGACCGACGGACAGTGGGAAGTCACGGCGATGCTGGGCGTCTCCGACGACCGGGTTTACTACTTGTCCACCGAAACCTCGCCGCTCAGACGCGACCTGTATGCGGTCCGACTGGACGGCAAGGATAAGAAACGGCTGACCGGGGGCGACGGCACTTACAACATCCTGCCGTCCGAAGGGTTTCGCTACTACATCAGTTACTTTTCGAACGTCGAGACGCCGGAGCGGATCACGCTGCACGCCGCCGACGGCCGGCTGATCCGCACGCTCGAAGACAACGCCGCGCTACGGGATACGCTGGCGGAGCGGGGCGTACCGGTCAAAGAATTTTTCACGTTCCGGAATTCGGAAGGCATCGAACTGAACGGCTATCTGCTGCGGCCCGGCGATTTCGACCCGGCGAAAAAATACCCGGTGCTGATGACCCAGTACAGCGGTCCCGGATCGCAGCAGGTCGCCGACCGCTGGACGATGGACTGGACGGACGTGCTGGCGCAGCAAGGCTATATCGTCGCCTGCGTCGACGGCCGGGGAACCGGGTTCCGCGGCGAATCGTTCCGCAAATGCACGTACCGGCAACTGGGACGCTACGAAACCGAAGACCAGATCGAAGCGGCCCGCTACCTGGGGTCGCTGCCTTACGTGGACGGGTCGCGGATCGGCATTTACGGCTGGAGTTACGGCGGGTTCATGGCGTTGAACTGCATTCTGAAAGGCAACGACGTGTTCCGCATAGCGATCGCCGTAGCGCCGGTCACCTCATGGCGTTTCTACGACACGGTTTACACCGAAATTTATAACGGTATGCCGCAGGACAATCCGTCGGGCTACGACGACAATTCGCCGATCCGTTTCGCCGACCGGCTCGAAGGAAAACTGTTGATCGCGCACGGCACGGCCGACGACAACGTGCACATTCAAAACACCTACGAAATGGCCGCCAAACTGACCGCGCACGGCAAACCGTTCGAAATGCGGATCTACCCGGACAAAAACCACAGCATGGGCAATGCGCGGCACCACCTGCTGGAACGGTGCATCGAATTCGTAAAAGAAAATCTGTAAAAAAACGCCTCGGCCGTTTGGCGATGCGGCAAAAACTCGTTACCTTGCAGGAAGATAACCTAACCCCTGCAAAGCATGAAAACAAATGCAGCCGTTGCCGGATTGATCGCTCTGGGTTGCCTGTGCTTGTCGTTCAGCCCGCGAATCACGGATTCTCCCGCAGCCGGAGAGACAGCATCTTCATCCGTTTCCGCAAAAACGGATTCTCTGCAAAGGGAAGTCCGCCGTTTCGAAGACACGGTGCGTCAGATGGAAAAAGAACTGGGCTGGGCCGTGTTCGAAGAAGCCACCGAAATCGCTTACCGCAAGGGAATCATCGCCCCGGTCTATTCGTTGGCCGACTATCGTTTCGACATCGCATCCTACAACCTGAAAATCGACTCCTGCAAGGCCTATCGCCGGGCTTTCGACGATGCGGAGGAACAACTGCGCCAGGTGCTGATGCAGGACTCGGCTTACCTGTCGCTGATGCGGCACCTTCCGGAAAAGGACGGGAAACCGGACTATGAACGCCTGAAGGCCGGGCAGGAACTGATATTCACCCGCCTGTCGCACACCTCCGAGGAATACCGCTGGAAGCGGGAGATCCGCGAACGCAGGCTGCTCGAATCGAACACCGCGCTGCTGCGCACCGTCGCTGCGGTCTGCCGCAGGCAAAACCGGGAGGTTCCGCCGTTTCCGGTTCCTCACTTACAGAACAAAATACAGAAAGACGCGGAAGCCATCGGATCGGATCTCGCCACATACCTGTCTCCCGACCAAGAGATGGAAATGAAATACAGCGACGAACTGCGGCAGGCCATCGCCTCGCTGGAAGAAGCTCGCGAAGCCCTGTGGCTGACCCGGCAGGATCTGTACCGTCTGCAGGACGAGCGAAAATAATAATCCGCCGCAGCCATGAAAATCCCGATCTGCCTGATCTTCCCGTTCGTATTGCTGTTCCCGCACGCCCGGGCCGAAAATCCGGACGATTTTTCGCCGGAACGCAAGACATGCATTCTGCACCTGAGATCGGTCAGGGACTCACTCCAAAAAGACATAGACAGCAAAAGGCTGCGGATCAACGCGATCCTGTTCACCGAGGGGATCGCGGAGCTCACGGTTGCCGACCAGCCTTACATCCGGCTTCCGTTCCCGTGCCTCGGATACGACGATCTGGACGATTACGTCCGGGCCGTCGATTCGCTGCAGACGTTCGACCGGAGCTATTATCCGGCCGCCCAGCGACGCAGGGACAGTCTCCTTTCCCTCTCCTGCCGTTACCGGGCCGTTCCGGACGAAACGGACTCGCTGGAACTCGTATTCAAAAAAGCCGTGCTCCGGACGTTGTATGCAGATTTTCGGGCGCACGGGCGGCCGATAAACACGGAATACATCCTGGGGCCGGAGAACACGAACCGGGTCGTGGAAAAAAGCCACGAACGTCGGAGACTCGCGCTGGAACTGGGCGCCTGTGTCGGCTGCTGGATAAAAAACAGATCGCAGCGGCCGCGCTCTGGACTCCGCAATGGAGTCGCTACGTGCAACCGATCCCGACGGCGAACGATTCGCTGCTCGCACGGATACGGCTCCGATCGGTCGATTCGCTCTGCCGCGCGACGGAGCGCAAAAAACTGCAGATCAACAAAAGGGTATACGATTTGATTATCCGCGAGGTAATCCGTACCGGGCGGCCCTTCCCGATGGAGTCGCTCGAAAGATGCGGTTCCATCCCCGTAGCCCGCTATCGGGCGCAGCTTTGCAGGAAAGAAAAAACGGTTCCGGAACAGATCGGATCGTTCGAATTCCAGCTCCGGTTGCTGAAAACGATAGCGACCGACTTCCGGCGGCAGCGGAAACTGTTGCCGGAAGGGGAAGTCACCCAGCTTGCCCGGTACCTCGACATCAACGCGGACGCAAAAATCATGCTGCTACGCGAAGAACTCGACGTCTTGGAACAAAAAACGGAACAGGCGATCGAAACTTACGTAGAACAAAAATACTTGTAAAACAAAACAATATGGAATTTTTAACGGAATATCATTTGCTGGGACTGGTCATCGGGATCGCCACCTTTTTGATTATCGGACTGTTTCACCCGGTAGTCGTCAAAGCCGAATATTACTGGGGAACCGGATGCTGGTGGATTTTCCTCGTGCTCGGAATCGGCGGGATCGCCTGGTCGCTGCTGACCGACAACGTACTGATCGCCGCGCTGGCCGGCGTGTTCGCGTTCTCGTCGTTCTGGACGATCAAGGAACTGTTCGAACAGCAAGAGCGCGTCCGCAAAGGCTGGTTCCCGGCCAACCCGAAACGCCGGACGAAACAAGCATGCCGGACGGAAGAAGAAAAACGGTAAAAACGGCAAAGTCCCCGGTTTCTAATTTAAACCGGGGACTTCTTTATTACTTTCGCCGGAAAACGGTAATCCCGCCCGAAACGATCACTGCTTTTCGAGTTCCAGCAACTTGCTTTTACAAAGCGCGGGACCGGAACGGCTCCATCGATTGTTATCGACCACCCGTCCCTGCTTATCGACCACAACGCAGTGCGGAATCCCATAAATGTCGAATTTAGTACAAAGCAAGTTCCACTGATCGTCGGACAGCCTCAGGCGCTCGCCCTGAATCCGGCGTTCGGAAAGGAACCGATCGTAAGCCGCAAGCGGGGATATTCCTTCGGACGTGATATATAGGAACTTGATTTTCGAATCTTTCAGCTCTTCGACCGTTTGGCGGGCCTCAACCATCCCCTGCCTGCACGGAGCGCATCCGGTGCCCCAGAAATCGATGTATAGCACGTATCCCCTGTACGGAGCGATCAGCTCGTCGAAATAGTCGTCGGCTTTGGTTCGCGGCTCGTCTTTTTCGACCGGCCGGATTACGACCGACGAGGCTTCTTCGTACGCCCGCACGATCCGACCGGTCAGGTACGGCGTCCCGACATACGGCAGCAACCGGGTCATTTCCGCGAAAAGATCCAACCGAAAATTCTCGTTTTGCTGTTGCTGCGACACGAGGCTGTAAAAATAACCGGTCAATGCGTAATCGTAAGCCAGGCAACGGTCCAATCCGTAACGGCGCAGCGTATCGAACGCATTCGCATACATGTATTTTTCGCGCAGCGTATCCAGCCGCGCCTGCTCTTTCGCCCGCTGCGCGTTGAACTCTTTGAGACAAGCCACGAAGCGACGACTGATCATCGTATCCCGGATCGAGACGGACTCTCCCCGGCTCTTGAACGGCAGGCTGTCCAACTCGGCCCGCTGCCCGGGAGTCAGGTCGGGACATCCTTCCCGCACCTTTCCGGCGATATACGCGATCAGCCCCGGCCCGAACAGACCGCTGAATGCGGAAAATGCGTCTGCGATACGGCCTATATTCATCACCGGACTGCTGACGACAAGCCGGCTGATTACCGAATTCGCATCGGACGTAGTAATCATCAGCGGATCGTCGACCCGCTCCATCGTAACGAAATCGTAAAAGGACGCCGGAAGCGGCCGGTAATCGGGATTCCTCTCGGCCTCGTAAACGCCGTCGTCGCGCAACCGACCGTTTATGATTTTCGAATTTTGATTCGCCGACGCATAGTCCAACAAATTACAAAATGCCCGCTGACTATGCTCCGCGTAGAGCAGATCCCGCGTCCGGCCGCTTATTTCGTAACGGGCCGCCAGAGCCGACAACGAATCTTCCGTCCGGCGAAAACGTTCGGCGATCCACGCCTTGTATTCGTCGGCAGCCCCTCTCCCGACGCACTCCTGAGTCCGGCCGTAAACGCTGTCTTGCGCCGGCACGATTCGGTCGGCGATCATCCGGTACATATTGTATTCGGCCGCGCGGCCCATAAACCGCGACCGGCTCCAGTCCTTCATTCCCGATCTGCACTGAGGATTCTGCAGATCCGACATCACGAAACGGCACATCAGCGTATCGCCCGGCTCGACGTACAAATTCCTGATCGTTCCGGGTCCCAGGCTCATCACCAAGGTCTTCGGATGTTCCGTTTCGATTTCGGCGGAAAAACGGCCGTCCGGAAGCACCTCGATCAGCGCCGCGCAATCCCGGCGCGTTATCGGATCGTACGACATCAGGGTTCCCGACGTAAAGCCGAACTGCGGCGTATACCCTTCCAGAATACCCCGGATCACGGCCGTGCCCGGACGATACAGCTCGTTCCGGTACTTCTCCGGATCGTATTTCCACTCCGCCGCCGGCGTAGTGCGGCGCACCAGGTCGCGGCCCAGCGTCGCGAACGTACGGCCATCGGAGCCGAGCAGCAGCGCGCCGTCGCGCCCTTCCTTCAAGCAGAGCGTCGTATCGCGATCGCCATTCTTAAGCTGCACCCACAGCGTTTTTCCTTTGCGGGTCACCGTTCCGTAATCCCAGAAATCGTTCCGCCACACCGCCGTCTGCGGCAGAAAACCGCAGACCCACCGGTTCGAACGTCGGAAGTCATCCAATGGCCCGCAGCCCACGCCGGAAGCGGCGACGGCGCATCCTTCAGCCAAATGCCGTACGTATTTTCGAGCGGTTTCTGTCTGCCGAGAAAATCGACGCAACGCACATCCGCATCCAGCGGTTCGAAAACGAACCGCGCTTTCGACACGCCGGGAGCGGGTAGAAAAACCTCCTTGCCCAGTTCGAACCCTTCGGCCGCCAGCAGCCTGTACCGCCGGTCGCCGCCGCGTTCCCGCAGATAACATCCCGTATCGTAACGGATCCACGAAGCGGGATCGTTGCGTAACGTCACCTCGGCCACCGTCCGCTCTTTTGTGGTTTCGATCCGGTCGAACCGCACGACGTAAACATAATCGTTCCGCACCGGATCGACCGTACGTTTCTGTCCCCAAGCCGCACAGCACAGCAACAAAAACAATCCCGACAACAAACTCTTTTTCATATCGCATCGTTTTAGATTTGCAGGTTTCCGTCCGGAATCCGGACGCTAAACAAATTTAATAAAAATATCCTAAAAAAGCTATTTCATAACACAAAAAGACAACCCTTTCGGATTGTCTTTTAAAACATTTCTCTTTCTGCGCAACAAATACAGCGAATAACCGGGCCGCTATCGATGCCGCGGGACGTCGGTTTCTACTGCTACGCCGCTCCCCCGCCACCCGATCCGGATCGTCGTCAAGGCTCTTTCTCCAGCTTCAGCAATTTACTTTTACAGTGTTTCGGCCCTATCCTGCACCACCCGTTATTATCGACGATGCGCCCCTGTTTATCGACTACGGCGTAATGCGGGATTCCGCCGATGTCGAATTTCGCTTTCAGCAGGTTCCACTGATCGCGGGTAACCCGGATATGCTCTCCCCCGATCCCGTTCTCCGTCAAAAAACGGTCGTAAACCTCGACCGGCGACTGCGATTCGTCGGTAATATAAAGGAACTTGATTTTCAAATCTTTCAACTCTTCGACGACCGGTTTCGCCGCGATCATGCCGCTGCGACACGGCCCGCAACCCGTCGACCAGAAATCGAGGAATAGTACGTTTTCCTTGTAGGGCGCGATCAGTTCGTCGAAATATTCGTCGGCCTTCGTCCGCGGCTTCTGCCGCTCCTGCGTCCGGCGGGTTTCGCAACCCGAAGCATACGACTGCACGATCTTACCGGTCACGTACGGGGTTTTGACATAGGGCAGCAGCCGGGCTACCTCCTCCAGTCGGGCGCTGTCATTCTCCAGTCTGTCACCTTGACCGGCATACCAGCGTGCGAGCGTATAATCGTAAGCCACGCAGCGATCCAATCCGTAACTGCGCAAAGTGTCGAAAGCGGCCCGGTAAAGCGACCGTTCTTGTTCCGACCTGATCCGGGCGATCTCCCGTTTCAAAAAATCCTGCTCCAAAGCCCGGAAACGGCGGATGACGATAGTATCGAGCCCGGCCAATCCGGCGGAATCCCTTTTCCCGGCGATCAACGAATCCAGCGTAGCCATCTGATGCGGGGTCGGCTCCGGCATCGACGCTTTCATCCGCTTGCCGACATCGGCGACCGCTTTCATCCCGAGGAGTCGTATCGTTTATTAAACCCGTTGTATGCGGCGCCTACGAACATGGCCGGGCCGTATTCGAGCCGGTTGATCACCTCGGCAAAGCAGGTTGTCGCGATCATCAGCGGATCGTCGACGAAATCCATCGTCATAAAATCGCAGAACGACTTCGGCAGCGGCCGGTAATCGGGATTCGGCGTCGCCTTATAGGTTCCGTCGGGCCGTTGCGAGTAGGTATACCGGCGATCGGAATGCCGCATCTGGTAATTGAGCAGGTTCCGGTATTCGGCCGTCCGGAAATTCGCGTACAGCAGATTCCGCGTCCGGGCGGAAAATTCATAGCGGGCGGACAGCGCCGCCAGCGAATCGTCCACCTGACGGAGCCGCCCGTCGATCCACGCCCTGAATTCGTCCGAGGCGTCCTTCTCGATGCATTCGCTCATCCGGTCGTAAACGCCCCACGGATTGGGCATCATCCGTTGGGCGATTAAATAAAACTGGTTATGCGGCGCCGAACCTCCCATGAACCGGGAACAATCCCATATCTGTTCATATCCATGTCGCCGGGGATTCTGCAAATCGGTTATACTGTAATAACACATCAGCGTATCGCCCGGCGCCACGAATACATAACCGGAGACGTCTTCTCCGATCTGCATATACAATGCCTGCGGAGCTTCCACCTCCACTTCCACGTCGAACCGTCCGTCGGGCCGGATTTCGATCAGAGAATAAGAATCCCGGCGCAGGACATGGTCGGTCACGCCCAACGAACCGGTCGTATAGCCCAGCTTCGGGGTATAGCCGTCGATCACGCCGCGGATCACCGCTTTCTTTTTACCGTACAGGACGTCCCTGTATTTTTCCGGGTCGTATTTCCACTCCGCCGCCGGCGCAGTGCGGCGCACCAAGTCGCGGCCCAGCGTCGCGAACGTACGGCCGTCGGAGCCGAGCAACAGCGCGCCGTCGCGCCCTTCCTTCAGGCAGAGCGTCGTATCGCGATCGCCGTTCTTAAGCTGCACCCACAGCGTTTTTCCTTTACGGGTCACCGTTCCGTAATCCCAGAAATCGTTCCGCCACACCGCCGTCTGCGGCAGAAAACCGCAGACCCACCGGTTCGAACCGTCCGTCGTCAACCAGTTTCCCGACGCCCAATCCGGCAGTACCGAAGGTTTCTCCGATCTCTCCAGAAAAATTCCGTACGTATTATGCGATTTTTTCCAGCTCGGATCGATGAAATCGACGCAATGTACATCGGCATCGACCGGATCGAAAATGAAACGGGCTTTCATCTCGCCCGATTCGGGCATATACACTTCCTTATTGAGTTCGAAGCCTTCCGCGGCCAACAACCGGTACCGCCGGTCGCTGCCGCAATCTTGCAGATACGTCGTCAGCGAATCGTACCGGATCCAGTAATTCGGGAGGTAGCGCAGCGTCACTTCGGCCACCGTCCGTTTACCGGTGATTTCGACGCGGTCGAATTTCGCCACATAGGAGAAATCGCTCCGGACGGGATCGACGATCCGTTTCTGTCCGTAAACGCTACAAGCCCACAGCAGCAGGAGACCTGCCAGCAGATTCTTTTTCATGACAGAGCAGTTTTAGGTTCGGGCACCGGCACATGCCGACGTATCACAAATATAGCAAAATACACCAAAAAAACCGCTTTGCGACACAAAAAGACACTCCGCCGCGAATTATTTGAAATATTTACGCTGGAACAGCAACAAGTAAATGACGCCGACGGTGATGTAACTGTCGGCGAAGTTGAAGATCGGGCTGAAAAACAGGAACGGCTCCCCTCCCACCCCGGGAATCCACGACGGGAAAACGCCCTCCACGATCGGGAAAAACAGCATATCCACGACTTTGCCGTGCAGAAATCCGGCATAACCGCCGCCTTCGGGCAGGAAAGTGGCGACGCTCGTAAAGGTCGATTCGGAAAACAACAGCCCGTAGAACGCGCTGTCGAGCACGTTGCCGAGCGCTCCGGCAAAGATTAGCGAGAAACCCGCCAGAACGCCGGCCGGCGCCTTTTTCCGGTATAAATAAAAAATATAATACCCCAAAGCACCGATCGCCAGCAGACGGAAAACACTGAGTATCAACTTCCCGTAATTACCCCCCAACTCGAATCCGAACGCGGCTCCCGGATTTTCGATAAACCGGATGAAAAACCAATTCGGAAAAACCGTCACACTCTGATCCAACATGAAATGCGTCTTGATCCAAATCTTAACGATCTGGTCGAATACCAGCAAAGCGACGATCAACAGGATAATCTTCTTTTTACTCATCGTGAAGGGGCTCATTTAAGATCTGCAAAGATTGTCTATTTTTTTGGAAAAGACAAACCCGCAAACAAAAAGCAGACAGCCCGTTTCCGCAAACCGCCCGCTTTCGTTCCGACCTCCCCGTTATTTCAGCATATCGCTCAATTCTGCACCGGCTCTGAATTTGACCACATTCCGCGGGGCGATCCGGATAGCCGCCCCCGTTCGGGGATTGCGTCCCGTACGTTCCGGCTTTTTAGCCACCGAGAACGATCCGAAACCGACCAGTACGATCTTGTCGCCCGACCGCAACGTTTCGCCGGTCACTTCAATGAACGCGTCGAGCGCTTTTTTGGCATCGACTTTCGTAATTTTTGCATTTCGCGCAATGGCGTCAACGAGTTGAGATTTATTCATGACTCTTAAGTTTAGGTAAACACGCTGAATTTCAGCACGTTTACAAATATAGTCATTTATCTCGTAAAAACGAAAAACTTAAAATGGAAAATTCGCCAACCGTCCGAAACGCAAAACAAACGTCCCGCCGCCGGAAAACAAACGGGAGAAAGCGCACTACAAGTTGGAAAAGTAAAATTTCCGTTATATTTTTGTCCCCGGAGAGATGGCAGAGTGGTCGATCGCGGCGGTCTTGAAAACCGTTGAGCTGCGAGGCTCCGGGGGTTCGAATCCCTCTCTCTCCGCAAATAATGCTTATTATCAGCGAGTTACATGACCAACACCCAGGTAATGTATCAGATTAGGGCATAGGATTGCAACTAGCTGAAAATCATTATCAGGACTTAAAGAAAAACATAAAAAGAAGACGACTTTCGGGTCGTCTTTTGTATTTTTGCGCCCGCAAATCGGCTGAAAACCAGCCGAGGGTTCCGGATAGGAACCTTCATGTATCAGATTAGGGCACGAAAAAAAATGACTTGCAAATTTTGCGGAGGAACTTGTATCAAAAAGGCTATCAAGAGAATGGGAAACAACGCTATAAATGCAAACACTGCCA
The DNA here is from genome assembly GCF_003477565.1 of Alistipes sp. AF48-12. Classification (NCBI taxonomy): domain Bacteria; kingdom Pseudomonadati; phylum Bacteroidota; class Bacteroidia; order Bacteroidales; family Rikenellaceae; genus Alistipes; species Alistipes sp. AF48-12. The sequence goes on along the minus strand of NZ_QUDJ01000026.1, from coordinate 6,936 downwards.
CAGGAAACAACAGGCGGATTATTCTTACCAAGCCTATATCCCGGAATTAAACCGGACGATCTCGGAATATACCAAAGAGGGCGTCAGGATCAGAGGCATCGCAAGGTTACTGAAAATATCGACGACTACTCTCATTAGAAGAATCATCTCCATCTCCAAAAATATAACAGCTCCGCATGTAACAGCCAATATAGAATATGAAGTCGATGAAATCAAAACCTTTGTCGGCCGTAAAAAAGATCATATCTGGGTGGCCTATGCTCTGAACTGCGCTGACAAATCCGTCGTCTGTTTCTCTGTTGGACCTCGTACCAATGAAACGCTGAGTAAGGTTACCGATAAACTGACCAATGCCAGATTGATCTATACGGATAAACTCCGGCAATATAAAACACTCATCTCACCGGAAATCCATAGGACTGCTCACCGCGGCACCAACCACATCGAACGTCATAACCTGACCATCCGTACACATATCAAGCGTCTGACCCGCCGCACGATCTGCTTCAGCCGGAAAGCGATAATGCTTTATGCGGTGTTAAAGATTTATTTCTGAGGATAAGATTATCTACGACATGCAAAAACAATCAAGTTTTATTGAGTTAGGCGCAAATTGCAATATAGGAAAACAACGGATATTCCATCTGTATTAATGCGGAATAGTGGCAAACCCAGCCAATAAATTGATTGTAAATATTTAATATACAAATAATTGCGTCCAGAAATGACGTAGCAATTTTGACAATTGAAATATTCTTACCTGCCAAAATCTTAATTGAAAAACGTCAGTACAATGACTGTTTTTGTGTCAAATTTGTCAATACAATTAGAAATAATCCCAGTAATTAGAGCAGAAATATTACGGAGCCTAAAGACTATACAAGTCTAATATTCATGCCTTATTAACCTGTTTATTAGATTAATAATACCTAATTTTAAAACAACTCTTTGGGACTTATCTTCAAAAGCTCGTCGTAAGGAATTCCTCCTGTTCCAACAAGCAACACTTTGTCCGGTTGAAATTTCTCAGCAAATACACCCATCCCCTCATTGTCTGCATGAGCTCCGCTTTTCACCTCCAAACCAACAACCTTACCTCCTTTTTCAAGAACAAAATCTACTTCGAAATTACCTTCATGCCAGTAATACAGATTATATCTATCAAATATGGAGTGATTCATTAAATGTGCTCCCACAGAAGACTCAACCAGTCGTCCCCATAATTTCGGATTGACTACTGTGTCCTCAAAAGTTTCATCGCTTTGTGAAGTCAGCAGTGCATTATTGTAGACCTGAAACTTAGGACTCGACGATCGCTATCGAATCACATTTCCTGCATATTTCTCCAAACCACCCAAGAGGCCGCAGTCAGACAGCAATTTAAGATAATTTGCCAACGTCGTCGTGTTACCGGCATCTTGTAGCTGGCCAATATTTTAGTGAAAGAAAGAATCTGGCCAGAATATAAACAACCGAGTTCAAACAATCTCTTTAACAATGCCGGTTTATCCACGCGAGTCAACATCAGGATATCTTTTGAAATGCTTGTTTCGATCAAAGCATCCTTCATATAGTTTTTCCAACGTTCTTCGTCGGTAATAAGCGAGGCAGCACCCGGATATCCCCCGAAATAAACATATTGCTCAATCGACCATTCGAACGCAGCTTTCATTTCAGCAAAAGACCAATGGCCGAGATAAAATGTTTCGAAACGTCCTGCCAATGACTCTGTGAGTCCTTTCTGAATCAATAATCGGGAAGATCCCAGTAAAATTACTTTAATATTGATATTTTCTCGCGTATCCTTATCCCATTGCTGCTTGACGATCTCACTCCAATTTTCAATCTTCCACGAGCAGATATTCCGACACATTTGCAGCCTTCATTCTAAGCCTAGCTGTCTCCCAAACCTGAGTCAACCATGCCGAGTTAGTCGCCGACACGGCATCCGCAGATTCATATACATTAAGGTAACGAAAGTTTCTGCAGCAATTGATTTACCATCGTGGTTTTCCCCACCTGACGAGGCCCGAGGATTACCTGTATGAACTTTCGTGGCTCTTCGATCCTTGCTTGAATCTCCTTTATATAAGGGCGTTCGTACATAATAAATAAATTACTCAACGACTTGTGTAAATTTACTCAATACTTTTGCGATTACAAAATATAGGGCAATGTTTAAATCTATATGATCGTAAAAATGGAAACAAATATTGCGGAGGCACATGCGTAAAAGACGGAACGCAGAGTAACGGCAGGCAACGCTACCAATGCAAGTCGTGTCATCGAAAACAACAGACACTATATAGTTACGACGCCTACCAGAAAAGAGGGAGCGGCATACGAAGTACAGCACGAATACTGAATATCTCTCCCACAACACTACTTAGCAGAATTGTACAGATTGTTCATACAATCTCGCGTCCGACAGTCATTACTCAAAGCACCTATAAAGTAGATGAAATAAAGAGCTTTATACGAAGAAAGTCCGAACACATCTGGATAGCATATGTCTTGGATAGAAAATCCAAACAGGTCGTCAGTTACAATATCGGCCCACGGACAAACGCCACCCTTAACGTTGTCCTCAAAACACTCCATCTATCCGATACAAAACGGGGTCATACCGATAGATTAAAAAACTATCGCTCTCTAATTGTGACAAAAATCCATCGGACGTCATTGTACGGAACTAATCATATCGAACAACATAACTTAACGATTCGGACACATCTGAAGCGCCTGACTCGAAAAACCATCTATTTCAGCAGGAATGCTGTTATTCTATCTGCAATCTTGAAGATTTATTTCTGGAGATAGTATAATCATCTAACAGTGGCGAATGTGATTATTGAATATCGAATAAAAAATAACCCAGCAAAACAAAATAATCCGATACTGCTCTTTCTTATACTTTAAAAATCGTAAAAACCCGAATTAATCGCTATAAGTTGTAACAACTTAGGTGTAATATACACACTTTTAAAACTGTTATGAATCGGGAAAAACAGATAGAAGAAAGTTTTATTCGGAAACTGACGGAGCAACTAAAATATGTCTATCGTGATGACATTCACGATAGGGCCTCTCTTGAAGCAAATTTCAGGCAGAAATTCGAGACGCTGAACAAAGTAAAATTATCCGATTCCGAATTTGATCGGTTGCTGGAGGAGGTTATCAATCCCGATGTTTTCGTATCGTCGAAAAGGTTACGCGAGCGAAATACATTTACCCGTGAGGACGGAACGCCATTGCAATACACACTGGTCAATATAAAAGATTGGTGTAAGAACGACTATGAAGTAATCAATCAATTACGGATGAATACCGATAACAGCTACCATCGTTACGATGTTATTCTGCTTATCAACGGTATTCCGGTTGTTCAGATCGAACTGAAAACCTATGATGTCAGTCCGCGGCGAGCCATGCAGCAAATCGTGCTGAAATCGGAATACAAGAACGTAACCATTCCCATCAACATCATATTATACATAGAGTCCGTGGACAACTACGTCAAGGTGCATCTTGCCGACGACTCATCGGTGTTCTCCAAGATTCCCCTGCGTGGCATGGAGGAACAGCTTCCTCCGGGAGAGTTCGTCCGCATCCACCGCTCCTTCGTGGTGGCACGCAACCGCATCGCCCGTTTCACGCACTCGGAAGTGACGCTGTCGAAGACGGGCAAGATCTTGCCCGTGGGGAAGAAGTATGCGGAGGAAGTGATGGCGATGCTGGGCGGGAATGGGTAACGAAGCAAGCAGAGCATTACGTAACGTCTCTCCCAATCTCTTCCTATATTGTGCGGGGGAAATGCCCGCCTGCGACTTAAAGAACTTGCCGAAAACGTCAACATTCCGTTTTTCGGATTTTTATTGTTACTATTACAGACATGGAAGCGTTATTTGAAAAAAGCAATATTGAGAAACCCGATGAAGTCTGCAAGTTGGTAAATCGTAACCCAATAATAGAGATTTTCACTGTAAATCACTATCTATCAATGGCTAATTTGTTTTAGTACGTTTTTCAAATAGAACAGGACTTTGAAAGTGCTTCTTGCCATAACTCTAAAGACTTTTTGCAATGATACATGACTTAGAGTTATTCGAGGTTATGAAAAACGATGCAAGAAACGGAAACCCAATACATTAAAAACAAGGTCCGGAAAGAGATTGCGGTAACGATTTGGCAACGCAACTCCTTCCGAATTTTGTCTTTTCACGCGGTTTTAACGCTTGACTATTTTTTGTTAAATATCGTTAAACAGCAGTAATAGTGTTGTTTACACTATTTCATACTCACCCTGTTTTTTAAGGAGACCCGGTTTGGTTATCCCGATAAAATGCCGTAATATTGTATGATAAAACTGCAAAAAGCATATGAACAACAACCGATACTGCATCATCATGGCCGGAGGCGTCGGCAGCCGTTTCTGGCCGATCAGCCGCCGTTCGACACCGAAACAATTCCTCGACATCCTCGGAACCGGAAAAAGCTTCATCCGGCACACCTACGAACGGTTCGCCCGAATCATTCCGCCGGAAAATTTCCTGGTCGTGACCAACAACAGTTATAAAGAGCAGGTATTGCGGCACATTCCGGAAATCGGAGAGCGCCAGGTGCTCGGCGAACCGGTGGGACGCAACACGGCCCCGTGCATCGCCTATGCCGCCTGGAGGCTGAAAACGGTCAATCCGGATGCGACGATGATCGTGACGCCGGCAGACCACCTGATCCTCAACGAGGACGAATTCCGCCGGGCGATCGTCGAAGCGGCCGAATTCGCCGAGAACAGGCGGGCAATGATGACCATCGGCATCCGGCCGAACCGCCCGGACACCGGATACGGTTACATCCAGGTCGACAACCGCTCCGAAACGGACGGCTCGCCGATCTTCAAAGTCAAAACGTTTACCGAAAAGCCGAACCTCGAACTGGCGAGAACATTCGTCGAAAGCGGCGAATTTTTCTGGAATTCGGGCATTTTCATCTGGAAGACCGAAACGATCCTCGAAAATTTCAGCGCCTTTCTGCCCGACCTGCAACAGACGTTCGGGTCAATCGGGGCCTACTACAATACCCCGCAGGAACAGCAGCACATCGAACGCATCTACCCCGAATGCCGCAACGTTTCGATCGACTTCGGCGTGATGGAAAAGGCGCACGACGTTTACGTCCGCTGCAGCGACTTCGGATGGTCGGACATCGGAACGTGGGGATCGCTGTACCAGCATTCGCCCAAAGACGAGAAAGGGAACGTGGAAAGCCGCTTCTGTATGCTGTACGACACGGAAGGATGCATCGTCAAAACGGACACGGATAAGTTGACCGTCATCGAAGGGCTGAAGGATTACATCGTGGTCGACCACAAGGACGTCCTGATGATCTGTCCCAAAGCGAACGAACAGAACATCAAAAAATTCATCGACGACACGAAATTCAAGATCGGGGACGAATTCATTTAAAAACGACCGAAACCGGCCGGTCTTTTACGGAACGGCGGCCGGAAAACGCCGAATCTCAACCGGAAACGACTTCATGGAACTTTACGACTTATATTGCAAATTCCCGCGCATCTCGACCGATAGCAGGCAGGTCGTCGCGGGAGGAATTTTCTTTGCGCTGCACGGGGAAACGTTCGACGGCAACCGCTATGCGGCGGCGGCGGTCGGAGCGGGAGCGGCGGCGGCGGTCATAGACGACCCGGCGGTAACGGACGGAATGTCCGCGGCGGAAAAGGCGAACTATTTCGTCGTACCCGATACGCTGAAAGCATTGCAGGAACTGGCCGCACGCCACCGCCGGCAACTGGGGATTCCGATCCTCGCGATTACGGGCAGCAACGGAAAAACGACGACCAAAGAACTGATCAGCCGGACGCTGAAACGGAAATACCGCGTAGCGGTCACGCAGGGAAATTTCAACAACCACATCGGAGTGCCGCTGACGCTGCTGGCGATGGACCGTTCGGCGGAATTCGGCGTCGTGGAGATGGGTGCGAGTCATTGCGGAGAGATCGCGCTGCTGTGCTCGATCGCACAACCCGATTTCGGACTGATCACCAACATCGGCAAAGCGCACCTGGAAGGTTTCGGCGGCATCGAAGGGGTTATGCGCGGCAAAGGGGAACTGCTCGACTACCTACAGACGCACGGAGGAACGGCGTTCTATTCCAGCGAAAGCGAATACCTCGCGCAGATGATCGGGAAACGAAAAGGATTGCAGGCGGTTCCCTACTCTACGGCGGGGATGACGGCAGCCGAAAAGGGAAACTACCTGACGGTACGGAAAGGCGCGACGGAAATCCGGACGCATCTGGTCGGGGATTACAACATCGGCAACGTGGCGGCGGCCATCGCGGTGGGCGGCCATTTCGGAGTCCCGGAACAGCAGATCGTAGCGGCTATCGAAAGCTACGAACCGGACAACAACCGGTCGCAACGGAAAGCGGGAGCGCGCAACACGCTGATTATGGACGCTTACAACGCCAATCCGTCGAGTATGCGGGCGGCGCTCGCCAATTTTGCGAAAGAACCCTCGGAACAACCCAAAGCGGTCGTGCTCGGAGACATGGGCGAGCTGGGAAAATACGCGGAAGCCGAACACGCCGGGATCGTGGAACTGTTGCAGCAACTCGGCATCGGCGAAGTCTACCTCGTGGGAAAGCTCTTTTCGGAAGCGGGACGCGGAATATACCCGGCTTTCGCGGATGCGGCGGCGCTGAACGAATACCTGCAGGAATATCCGATACACGGCCGCCTGATCCTCGTAAAAGGATCGCGCACGATGAAGCTGGAAAGCGTGGCCGAACGCCTTTAGCGAACAAGGGAAGCGCGCGGGTCGTTGAAAATACGCAGAAGACGGGACGGTCAAACGCGCGGCCGGCGCAAATCCATATAAAACGCCTGCGCCGCCCGGGATAATCCGGGCGGCGCA